>CAZQIV010000020.1:0-14097 GCA_964593705.1 uncultured Lentimicrobiaceae bacterium
TTGGTTTTCTGTGAATTAAATTACTCTTTCTTAACTTAATGGCATTACCTCTAACTCCCCTGGAGGGGAGAACCAGCCAACGCTCTGATAGTGATGGATTCCCCTTCAGGGGATTAAGGGGTCGCGCTGGCGATTTTACAAATGGCTGACTTTAAAGACAATCTCAAATTAATCTTTAACACATCTCACCGAAAAAGCTGTCTGATAATCACCCGGACCTCTTCGCACGAATTTCTGATTATAGTCCATGTTGCGGAAGTACTTTTGTGGATATTTCGAACTCCAGAAATATGTTTTGTACCCTGCACCCCAAAAACCATTCTGAACAATGTATCCTGCCGGTAAGGCTTTAAAACCAAAGGCATCAGTAGCTCCGCTATTTGGAGGCTCCCAGAGCGAAGTTCCTGTTTGTTTCAGATTTCCACCTGCATCGCTGCCCCTCCAGCCGTTGTTTCCCCATGCAGGATTGTCAATTTTATATTGGCTGTCGGTGGCTCCTTCAAGTATTTGCCAGTCGAGATCACTGGGAATATGCCATCCGCCGGTTGGCGGACAAATTCCCTGCCCACCAGTTTGGTTTGTAAACTGCATCATTTCATTCCATGTATAGAGTCCGCCAAGCATGCTACAGTAGTATTCATCGTTTCCCAGGCAGTATTTTTCAATTATCTGATTGTTGGCCTGGGGCTGGTTTGCATTAATTTGTGTTCCAACATTCATGTTTTCTTTTATCCAGCATTGCCCAAAAATCTGAATGGTATGATACCATTGATCATCATAAAGTAGTGAATCCAAACCGGGGCAAGGAACGTTGGTCGCAAACTGCATGATGTATTCCTGGCTCATCTCCGGTGATTTTAACATACCCGATTCACCCGATTCAGAATACCCAATCATCAAAAGCTTATCACCCAACTCAAAGGGTAGTTCACCAAGCAGTTGTAAGGATTTAAGTATCGGATTAAAATCCATCTTTTCATAATAATTGAGGCTGAGGGATTGACTTTCTTTCTGATGGTTGCAAAGCATTTTAATGGTTGTGCTTTGCCCATTATAACTTGTCGTCAAAAAATAGCACTTTTCTTTTCCTGGTGTAAATGAGAAGGTGTGGATACCCTGAGACAATTTTTTTTGTGAACAATGAAGGCTTTGTCCAAGAAGGTTTGAGATTAGAAATTTAACAAGGCCCGTGCCAGGCATATTGAGTTGTATGGAGGTTTTATCTCCAAATGGATTGGGATAATTTTGTTGCAGATTAAAGGAGTTGCTTTTGTTCCCGAACTCATTTTGTGTTCCTGTTAAAACCAGAATAAGTGTCAGGTCGGGTGGATAAAGTGTAACTTCACTCCCCTGTGAAACATTTCTTATCAGGACACTGTCCAGCGTTACCGGCTGGCCGTTGTTGTCGCCTGTAAAGGTTAATTCGATGTTTTGCCCAACAAGGCTAACTGATAGCATGATCGCGATTGTTGAAATAATAATTTTTAGTGTTTTCATGGTGAAATTGTTTTGGTTGATGAATTCTGAAAAATCAGTATTTAATTTGTAATTATTTAGCTGTGTTTCATTTGTCAATATTCCTCAGTTCCGCCAGCAAAAACCCGCTCTAACTCTTGAGGGGGAGGATGCCGCCGCATAAGGCAGTTCAATGGTTGGTGCGGTGGGTCTCCCTTTCCGCCAACTGGCGGAGAAGGGCTGGTGATGGGGTCATAGCAATCCTGAATTAAGCAACTGCTTTCGACAGCTTTCTCATCCACCGCCAGTGGAACGCAAAAAACACAACGCAAAGAAATATAAGAAGCCCGTTGACGATCATGGTGCGGTTTGCACGGTGTTTCACCGAATGAATTTTGTCAACTTTCGCTGCTTCATACATGGCACGCAAGGTTGCGTTATCAGGAGTAAAAGCGGTTTCTTTTTCGGATGTGGAGTAGATGTCCATTTTGTAGTTGTCGAATGATGCGAGGCTGGGAGCCTTGTTAAAGTTCCGCTCAGCATACAAAGGATCGCCAAGATCGATAACAGCGTTAACGAAGGAAGCAACGGAGATAATTACTGTAATTACGGTAACAAGGCATACGGCGTAACCGTAAATCATTGGAATTTTGTTTTGCTTTTCCATAGTTTCATGTTTTTAGTTAAACCGGAATAATTTCCATATTTGTTTGCTATTTATTTTTCGATAAAGGTAGAGTGATGCTTTTCGGATAGGTTGAATTACACTTGTAAAACTTTTGTAAATTGTTTTGCAAAGAGTTTTGCCTTCAGAAACTTATTACTTATGGTTTGGGTAATCATTAAAATTTAAAACCAATAAATCGGTGAGGAATTTCATAAAATATAGTGTTTTCACAAAATATTTCATCAGGGCGCTATCAATACCAAAAAACTACTTTTGCGCAAAATTTAAAAAATGGAAAACGAAATACAAACCCTTGCTGAACTGCAATCTCTTAATAAAAATGTAAAAGGTCTGCTGATTTATTTTTATAGCGATCGCTGCGCCCCATGTTATAGCCTGCGCCCAAAAGTGGCCGGCATGATAGCCGATGATTTTGAAGGGATGAAAATGGTATTTGTAAACTCAGAAAAACTCCCGGAAATTCCGGCGCATTTTAGTGTATTTGCCAATCCTTCAATTATCGTGTTTTTTGAAGGACGTGAATTTCGCCGATACAGCAAATATATTTCCATCAACGAGCTGGGGGGCGATATCGATCGTATTTACCAAATGGTTTTTGTTGAAGAAGATGGAAGATAGAAGAAAGATGTTAGAGGATGGAAGTTAGAGGTTAGAGGATGGAAGTTAGAAGGTAGATGTTAGAGGTTGGAAGTTAGAGGTTGGAAGTTAGAAGGTGGAAGTTAGAGGATAGATGATAGATGAGAGAAATTAGATGATTGAAGTTAGTAGTTTGATTTACGAGGTTTCACCACATCGCAAATCTAAAATCTAACATCTGACCTGCCTCGCCGGCCCGCTTCAATGTAGCTCCAGCGAGGCGAGCAAGGCGGGCATCGGACATCTGACATCAAAAAAATATCGGATATCCGAAGTATGATGTTTGATCTTTGATATTTGCCACATCGCAAATCTAAAATCTGACCTGCCTCGCCGGCCCGCTTCGATGTAGCTCTAGCGAGGCGAGCAAGGCGGGCATCGGACATCTAACATCAAAAAATATAAGATATCCGAAGTACGAATTTTGATCTTTGATATATGCCACATCACAGATCTAAAATCCTTAATCGTCTCCAAAGGAGTCCTTCGGACAATCTTAAATTAAAAAATATCAGATATCCGAAGTATGATGTTTGATCTTTGATATTTGCCACATCGCAAATCTAAAATCTGACCTGCCTCGCCGGCCCGCTTCGATGTAGCTCTAGCGAGGCGAGCAAGGTGGGTATCTGACATCGGACATCAAAAAAAAATCCCCACTCCAAAAGAAGCAGGGATGATTGGATGAAAATTTGAGAATACAATAATGAGTTCAGTCTAAAAACTCAAAGACTTCTGATTTTTAGTACTTTTTACCCCAATCCGTCAGATGACGGAAGAACTACTAAAAATCAGAAGTTTGGAAAAGTCCCCTTTAGGGGATTTAGGGGTCTTACGGCTTTTTATACTGGGCTTAATTATTAAAAGCCAATAATTCGTATCGGAACCATGCACAGTGGAAGTGCAAAGCTTCTTTCATTGCTGTGAACCTTTTTATCCAAAAGTTGATTAATACTACTTTCACCTTCCTTTATAAAAGGTTTTAGTCCTGATTCGGTCATAATCCAAATGTTGCCTTCAAATTCTTCACGCCTGTACTGATAGTTTGGATTTTCGTCAAAAAACTCTTCCATATTTTTATCAAACCTAACAATTTGCCCAATAGGTAACCTGAGTTTTAAACTTACCCGCTGCTCTCTTATTTTAGCGTTTGGCGGATATTTGTAATAGGTTGACAGAATTATTGTCGAATCGTTGGTGGTGACCGGGTAGGTCAAATCTTCCGCTCGCCGGTAGGCCTCATTTTGAGAAGAGCCTTTTGCAAAGTTTGAAACCTCCAGTGTAACCTTACCATCCCTGGTTTTGCTTGATGCATAAAATTCAGGGACATTATATAAAATATAATCATCACCTTTAAACTTCACATTCCATTCTCCATCAAACAAACTTGTTTTGCTATGATTGTAACTGTTGTATAACATTGGATCCGTTTGAGCTTTGATGTAAAGCACTTTTTCCGGTTTAATATTTACATCGTAATCACTTGCAACAAAGGCCGAATGCCTGAAATCCATTCCGGTTGTGAATCCAACAAAAACTGCCATTACAAGCCCTGCAAGCCAGAAACCAAAAGCTGTGATCCCGATGTAAGGAACTTTTACACTGTTGCCAACAATTAAACGTATTCCAAGGTAAGTTATCATTATTAGCGGAATGCCGAACAGTAATATCAACGCTACCACTGAAAGCACGCCTATAACTCTGCCCGGGAAAACCATATCCAGAAATGTGGATAGTGAGAAAGCAATCATTTCACCATGTTCAAAGAACGAAAAGCTACTCAGGCCGGCAGTTCCTACTACGAATGCAATAATAAATCCAAGTCCAAAAATAATGAGAATCAATCCTATTAGTACAATAATAACCTTGAGGAAAATGCGGAATATGCCACCGATTACCTCGGCTAAATTGTCGAAAAGTGTCGGGCTACCCGGACTTTTTTTTTTGAAGGTTTCCTTGGCGCCATCGGCAAAATCGTTGAACTTTTCCTTTACGTTCCCGAACTCATCCCGAACCGAACGCTCTATATTCGAGATGTTGACGGGCTCCCCCCGCATTTCGAGTTTATCGGCCGTGGTGATGGCTTGTGGCACTACAATCCACAGGATTAAATAAACGAGTACTCCGAATCCACCCGCAAAGAGTGAGATTACAAAAAGCAACCTTATCCAAACCGGATCAACATTAAAATAGGCTGACAGGCCGCTCGAAACACCGGCAACCATCCTGGTGTCAGGGTCGCGGAACAGGCGCTTTGCACGGCGGTAGGTTGGGCCTGGTTCGTTTACAGGTTCATAATCACTGTCCTGATCCATTTCCGAGGGTTCACCCATCAGTTTTACCACTTCTTCAATATCATCGATAGTGATTACTTGCTTGTTGTCCACAACTTTTTCCTGCAATAGCTCGGCAATCCTCGATTCGATGTCAGTAATAATTTCATCACGCCCTTCCATTCTTGAAAAATGCCTTTTTAGTCGGCTCATATAGCGGTTCAACCGATCGTAGGCATCTTCGTCGATGTGAAATATAATGCCGCTAATATTAATTGTGACTGTCTTTTTCATTATGATTGTTGATTTGTAGTTTCCAAACTTGTGTTTTCAGATTCTGTAATTTTTTGCACCGCATCGATCAGGTCTTGCCAGCCGATGGTAAGTTCTTGAAGAAGCTTTTCACCAATTTCGGTGATTTTGTAGTATTTCCGGGGAGGGCCTGATTTGGATTCCTCCCAGCGATAACTGAGCAAACCTTCATTTTTGAGGCGCGTCAGCAAAGGATAAAGTGTGCCTTCTACCACAATCAGCTCCGATTCTTTGAGCTTGGCAAGGATGTCGGATGCATAGGCATCTTCCTTGTTTGCGATAATGGTAAGGATACACAACTCGAGTACTCCTTTTCGCATCTGTGATATTCTTTTGTCCGTATTCATGCGGCAAATATAATACAGTTTTAGTACTATGCAACACATAGTACCAAAAATGTTTTATTACATTTCATTACAAGCTACTGTAATGATAATTATTATGGTTGATTTACAACAGTTTAGCTCTTGTATTGTAATTCAAAAAAAGTTTGAAAAAATAAAAATGAGTTTAGTCTAAAAACCCAAATACTACTGGTTTTTAGTCCTTTTTATACCCCCGCAGCGAAACCTTGGCTACTTTTTATCAGTGTCCGGGTGATTTAAACATTTTTTTGTAAAAATCCCGATTATTGATACAGCCCAGCTTTTTTCACTCTTTCCTTTTTGAAAGATCAGTGACATGATTTAGGCTTGCTATCCACTATCAGAGATGCAAACCCTACCTGATGCAATGCTCACAGGCTGAAAGCCTGATACATCAAAACACAGATTCGCCCCAACCTTGAGATGTACCAGCCTTTCAGGCTGAGGAAACCTGCTAAGCCTGATTTGATGTTGTAACCTTTTAGGCTGGGAGAAGATCAAAAAAAACATAACAGGTTCTTCACCCACAGGCTGAAAGCCTGTCCATAGGACTCCTGTGGAGAAACATCAAAGCAATAAGCCTCTCCAACAATCACAGGCAGGCCGTAGGTCTGCGACAGGTTATATGGCAAAACCTCCCCTATCTTTTTTCCATATGGATTTATCTATCGGGGGGTTTATTTTTTTGATGATGAGTTTCAGCCCTTCAGGCTGAGATGCTAGTGCGTGGGCAGGTGATGTGGTCAGGCGGTGCCTGACCTTGTGATGTGCCAGCCTTTCAGGCTGGGGAAACCGGCTTAACCTGATTTGATTTTGTAACCTTTCAGGTTGGGGAAAGAGCGAAAAAAACCTACCTGGTGCTGCGCCCACAGGCTGAAAGCCTGATACATCAAAGCATAAAGCCTCTCAAATGATCCCTGGCAGGCCGTAGGTCTGCGACAGGTTAGATGGCAAAACCTCCCCTATCTTTGTTCCATATGACTTTATCTATCGGGGGGTTTATTTTTTTGGTGATGAGTTTCAGCCCTTCAGGCTGAGATGCTAGTGCGTGGGCAGGTGATGTGGTCAGGCGGTGCCTGACCTTGTGATGTGCCAGCCTTTCAGGCTGGGGAAACCGGCTTATCCCATAGAACAGATTTGGGAGTGGCCTCCGGAATCGGTTTAGTCCTTGCCTGACCCCTTGATGTTGTAACCTTTCAGGCTGGGGGAAGAGCGGAAAAATCATACCTGATGCCATGCTAACAGGCTGAAAGCCTGTCCATAGGACTCCTGTGGAGAAACATCAAAGCATAAATTCGCCACAACCTTGAGATGTACCAGCCTTTCAGGCTGAGGAAACCGGCTAAGCCTGATTTGATGTTGTAACCTTTCAGGCTGGGGGAATAGCATAAAAATCTACCTGGTGCTGCACCCACAGGCTGAAAGCCTGATACATCAAAACACAGATTTTCCACAATAACCACGGCAGGCCGTAGGTCTGCGACAGGTTAGATGGTAAAACCTCCCCATCGGATGGCTGTTTTTTTGATGATGGGTTTCAGCCTTTCAGGCTGAGATGTTTGGTGTGTGTGCGGATGGGGTGTGGTCAGGCGATGCCTGACCTTATGATGTGCCAGCCTTTCAGGCTGGGGAAACCGGCTAAGCCTGATTTGATGTTGTAACCTTTCAGGCTGGGGGAATAGCATAAAAATCTACCTGGTGCTGCACCCACAGGCTGAAAGCCTGTCCATAGGACTCCTGTGGAGAAACATCAAAGCATAAATTCGCCACAACCTTGAGATGTACCAGCCTTTCAGGCTGAGGAAACCGGCTAAGCCTGATTTGATGTTGTAACCTTTCAGGCTGGGGGAATAGCATAAAAATCTACCTGGTGCTGCACCCACAGGCTGAAAGCCTGATACATCAAAACACAGATTTTCCACAATAACCACGGCAGGCCGTAGGTCTGCGACAGGTTAGATGGTAAAACCTCCCCATCGGATGGCTGTTTTTTTGATGATGGGTTTCAGCCTTTCAGGCTGGGGAAACCGGCTAAGCCTGATTTGATGTTGTAACCTTTCAGGCTGGGGGAATAGCGGAAAAAAAAGCTGCTTGGTGCTACGCTCACAGGCTGAAAGCCTGTCCATAGGACTCCTGTGGAGAAACATCAAAGCATAAAGCCTCTCCAATGATCCCTGGCAGGCCGTAGGTCTGCGACAGCTTAGATGGCAAAACCTCCCCATCTGATGGGGGAGTGATGATGAGTTTCAGTCTTTCAGGCTGAGATGTTTGGTGTGTGTGCGGATGGGGTGTGGTCAGGCGATGCCTGACCTTATGATGTGCCAGCCTTTCAGGCTGGGGAAACCGGCTAAGCCTGATTTGATGTTGTAACCTTTCAGGCTGGGGGAATAGCGGAAAAAAAAGCTGCTTGGTGCTACGCTCACAGGCTGAAAGCCTGTCCATAGGACTCCTGTGGAGAAACATCAAAGTATAAATTCGCCACAATAATCACGGCAGGCCATAGGTCTGCGACAGGTTAGATGGCAAAACCTCCCCTATCTTTGTTCCATATGACTTTATCTATCGGGGGGTTTATTTTTTTGGTGATGAGTTTCAGCCCTTCAGGCTGAGATGCTAGTGCGTGGGCAGGTGATGTGGTCAGGCGGTGCCTGACCTTGTGATGTGCCAGCCTTTCAGGCTGGGGAAACCGGCTTATCCCATAGAACAGATTTGGGAGTGGCCTCCGGAATCGGTTTAGTCCTTGCCTGACCCCTTGATGTTGTAACCTTTCAGGCTGGGGGAAGAGCGGAAAAATCATACCTGATGCCATGCTAACAGGCTGAAAGCCTGTCCATAGGACTCCTGTGGAGAAACATCAAAGCATAAATTCGCCACAACCTTGAGATGTACCAGCCTTTCAGGCTGAGGAAACCGGCTAAGCCTGATTTGATGTTGTAACCTTTCAGGCTGGGGAAACCGGCTTAGCCTGATTTGATTTTGTAACCTTTCAGGCTGGGGAAACCGGCTTATCTCGTAGAACGGGTTAAACCCTTTTTTTGAATTAAAGAAATTACCTAAATTCGTGAAAATTTAAAAATAATGCTTATGAAAAAGTTAGTTTCCCTACATGTTGCATTGTTGCCGTTTTTTGCAACGGCTCAAATTCCGACTGACACTACATACTCTGATACAGTAACAAGCCACGTACTTGCAGAAGGAGAACCCGTTGCAGGAGCAAACATCTCATACATGATCATAGACACCGTAAAAGGCACGCAAGAACTAATACGTGAAGCCCTTACAAATGAATCAGGCTTAGATATAGTGGACAGTTTACCCGTTATTAAACATTACACCGGCCTACAACCATTTGCAAAGCCAGTAAACAAAGAAGATATTCTCATAGCCAGCAATGGCACAGAAAAGGGATTAAAAGCGAATGCTTTTGCTGATGTAATGAACCTTGACAAAAACTAATGTTTTTTAGGGGTAACTGGCCAAGTTAGCTTAACTATTTGGCCGGGAGCTCAAACGAAAATGCACTACCTACGCCGGGTTGACTGTCAACAGTTAGTTTGCCTTTATTTTTCTCAATAAATTCTTTTACCAGCATCAGCCCGAGGCCAGTCCCCTTTTCGTTGGCAGTACCTTTTTTGCGGACTTTCGAATCGGCACGAAAAATATTTTTGATATCCCCGGGGGCAATGCCTGTTCCGGTATCCTGCACCGTGCATTTTACCATCGTTCCGTTGCTTTGTGATGTATAATAGCATACCGATCCGCCGGTATTGGTAAACTTTATGGCATTGGAGGTTAGATTCCTTATAATGGTGTGCAGCATATTTTCGTCGGCAAAAACGAAGGTGTTTTGTGGCACGCGATTGTTGAGGTCGATTTTTTTCTCTTTTGCGTTTCGCTCCTGGAGTTGTATTGCATGCTGTATGATAAGGTTTAAATCGTTTTGCACCGGCTTATAATTAATGCCATCCGAATTGCTTCTGGCCCATTCCAAAAGGTTTTCCAACAAAGCAAAAAGATCTTCGGACGAGTTTTGTATAATATGAATAAACTCCTTTTTTTCTTTTTCCGAAAAATCATCATATTCATCGTGCAACAAACTGGAAAAGCCTAACAACGAATTAAAAGGGCTCTTGAGGTCGTGGGCAATAATACTGTACATTTTATCTCTGGTCTTACTCATTTCAATAAGCTTTTGCTCGTTTTCGCGAATGGTGTGGGTGCGTTCATCCACGAGGCGTTGAAGTTTTTTAGCTGTTTTAAGATTAAAATAGTATAAGACACCTATTAGTAATAAGATTAGGATAATAATAATGGTAAAAAGCAAGAGCTGTTGAAATTGAAGCGCATGGTGATTGGCTTCGAGATTTTGCAGTTCGATTGTTTGGTTCAAAAATTCTGTTCTGGTATTCAAGTATCAAATTATCAACACCACTTTCGAGAACATAAGGCATACACGCATCCAATTTATCCATTGCCTCCATATTTTTTTTTTGATGATAATAACAGGTTGCAAGGTTTTTTCGGTTAAGTGCTTCTCCGTATTTGCTGTGGATATCTATGTTTGTTTTTTCTGCAATCGTTAGGTAGGCAATGGTGGTGTCATATTCACCCATATTCATATAAACCTCAGCCATAAAGTTTTGAGTCATCGCCGTGTAGTATCTGTTCTTGATTTCCTGGTAGAATTTATAGGATTGCTCAAAATGCCGGAGAGCCATCTTTGGGTCGTTCATACTTAGGCAGGTTTGTCCAATCATGTTATGGATGATGCCCCGGGTTGGCGAAAAATCAAACTGGTCAATCAATCGCATGGCTGAATCAAAATGGTCGAGTGCTTCCTGGTATCGTTGGGTGTTGTGATATATCTTTCCTAAATTGGTGTGGTATTCAGCAGTAAATTGCAATTCTCCACGATACCCTCTCACCACATCTTTTTCATGGTAGCAGTCGAAGTAAAGCTGATAAGCATTGGCAAATTCTCCGATTTTCAAAAACATATCGCCCAGTTCCTGCATGGAACCCAATTTACCCGAAACATTCTGAATGTGTTCATTAGCTTCTATGCTTTCCGAAAAATTGGCAATGGCCTCCTTGAAATATCCCAGCCTGGTATTGGATTCCCCCAGCCAATATAATGCCCAGGCCAGATAAGGCTGTTGCTTCAGGCTCTTGGTTTCGTCAACAACCTCTTGCAATATTTCACGGGACTTTATATATTGATCGCTGATATGGTACGATTTGCCCAACTGAATTTTAGCGGTGTGGAGTTGGGTGGTAAGATTGTGTTTTTTATAATATTCCAGTGCTATGTTTACTGTTCTCAATGCACTGTCAGACTGACGCAGGAGAATAAAAGCCCGGCTTAATGTAGTGTATTGGTGACAAATATTTATGGAGTCACCCAGAAGTTCGTAATATTTCAGGGCTTTCCGGGTATAGCTAATAGCATTATGATATTCTAACTAGTAAAAGGAAATTGCTGAATAAAAATAATTGGCGCGAGCCTGATCAATTAAGGAATGGTTTTCCCCGGCCAGTGCAAGGTATTGGGCCAGGTAAGTGCTGGTTTCATCATAAGAAATTTTATAGTAATACCCTACGATATCACTTAACACTTTCAATTTTTCCTTTCCCGATGTCTGGTGGAGTTCTTTTGTGAGCGTTTCAATATCCACGGATTCTGCCGCCGGTGTAGATAGAGGTAAAAACATCAAGCTGGTAAGGATGCATAGAAAAAATACTTTTTTATTTTGGAGATTGACTAAGTTCGCCATTGCCGTTGATGATTTCTCACAAAAATAACTATTATTATTTATACATCTGCATAATTTAAATTTGTTGTGACGGTTGATTTGAATGTTGGTTTATTTTTCTTCAAGCAATTGCCTAAGGCTTTGTACGATACCCGAAGCATCGTAACCACACTCTTGCCAAAGTTTTTCCTGTGCCGCCTGCGCAATAAAACTGTCAGGTATTCCCAGGCGGATTACCTTTGCATTGTAGTCATGATCGGCCATAAACTCAAGCACTTCAGTTCCCAAACCGCCCTTAATAACACCATCTTCTACAGTTATAACTTTATCGAAGTTTTTAAACACTTCATGCAGCAAATCTTCATCAATGGGTTTTAAAAACCTAATATCAAAATGGGCAGGCGAAATATTATCTTTCGAAAGCATCTCACAAGCTTTCACTACCTCATTACCGATATGCCCAATCGAAATTATGGCAATCTCTTTGCCATCCCTGATTTTTCTACCTTTGCCAACTATTAATTCCTCAAAGGGAACTTTCCAATTTTCGAGAACACCTCTGCCTCGTGGATAACGAATTACAAAGGGGCCTTTATTTTTCAACTGGCCGGTGTACATCATATTCCTCAGTTCAACCTCATTCATCGGCGCACAGATGGTGAGATTAGGAATTCCACGCAAAAACGACAGGTCAAACGAGCCATGATGCGTGGGACCATCCTCGCCTACAAGACCTGCCCGGTCGAGGCAAAAAACAACATTCAGGTTTTGAAGCGCCACATCGTGGATAAGCTGGTCGTAGGCCCGCTGAAAAAAGGTGGAGTAAATATTACAAAAAGGCACAAAGCCTTGCGTGGCCATCCCGGCCGAAAAAGTAACGGCGTGTTGTTCGGCAATACCAACATCAAAAGCCCGGTCGGGCATTTTATGCATCATCATGTCCAGCGAGCTACCCGAAGGCATGGCCGGGGTAATCCCGATAATTTTATCATTTTGTTCAGCCAGTTCTATAATTGTTCTGCCAAAAACCACCTGATATTTGGGCGATAAAATCCCGGTACATGGATCGCTTTTAAATAATTGTCCGGTATGTTTATCAAACTTTCCGGGAGGGGCATGGTAGATGGTGGGTTCTTTTTCGGCTATTTCGAGCCCTTTGCCTTTGGTGGTGATAATGTGCAAAAGTTTGGGACCCTTAATTTGCTTAAGGTCGCTCAGTAGTTTGGCGAGGCGCACAACATCGTTCCCGTCAACAGGGCCAAAATACCTGAAATTAAAAGCTTCGAAAAGATTACTCCTGTGGAAAATACTGCCTTTAACAGCATTACCAACCTGCTTAACAATTGCCCGGGTGTTTTCGCCGTACTTTGTGTTGCCGCCGAGCATCCGCCATATTTTGTTCCTTATCCGGTTATAGGTTTCGGAGGTGGCTATCCCGGCAAGGTAATCTTTGATGGCACCCACATTTTTGTCGATGGCAATACCATTATCGTTCAAAATAACCAAAAGGTTAGGGTGGTTTATCCCGGCGTTGTTCATGGCCTCAATAGCCATTCCGCCGGTCATGGAACCATCGCCGATAACGGCAATATGGTGTCTTTCTGTAAGTCCCAATCGTTGCGCGGCTTCGGCCATGCCAAGTGCCGCCGAAATGGAAGTAGAAGAATGCCCGGTACCAAAGGCATCGTATTCACTTTCCGACATTTTGGGGAATCCGCTAATTCCGCCCTTTTTCCGGTTTGTGTGGAATTCATTGCGCCTGCCGGTGAGGATTTTATGGCCATAAGCCTGGTGGCCAACATCCCAAATTATTTTATCATCGGGGGTGTTAAACACATAATGCAAAGCAACGGAAATTTCGACAGCTCCCAGGCTGGCACCCAAATGGCCGGGATTGTTGGAAACAGCATCAATGATGAATTCGCGTAATTCCTTACACAATTCCTCAAGCCTTGACTCAGGCAATTCCTTGAGTTCCTTTGGTGAATTTATACTTTTTAAAAGCGACCCTGACATACTTCCTTTCCTAACGTCCATTTAAATTTACCCTTTCCGGCGTGCAAATTTATAATAATCCCAGTTCAAGTTTTGCTTCGTCCGAAATCATATCCTGATCCCAGGGCGGCTCGAAGGTAATTTCAACCTCGGCATCTCTTACGCCCTCAACTTCCAGCATCTTTTCTTTTACTTCCTGTGGCAGCGATTCAGCTACGGGGCAATTTGGCGAAGTAAGAGTCATTAACACATAAACCTTGTAATCATCCACAACTTTCACCTCGTAAACCAATCCCAATTCATAAATATCAACCGGTATTTCAGGATCGAAAACTGTTTTCAGTTTCTCGATGGCAGCTTCCCTTATCGAATTATTATCATTATTTTCACTCATATCTAACTATAATTATCGTTTTCAAAATTGAAATATTTTACACAACCCTATTCAATTTCTTTTCAGGATGTCCTGAACATTAACAAAACCAAACAAAAAAAGTCTTGGACGCATACGAATGTTTCCCTATAAAGCATATTTTGTTACATCTTCGCTTTCAATTCCCGCAAGGGCGGGATTTCCCCGAAAAAACGGGGCAGGCTGCTCCGCTTCCCGCAAGGGCGGG
>CAZQIV010000020.1:14197-66392 GCA_964593705.1 uncultured Lentimicrobiaceae bacterium
CCGCAAGGGCGGGATTTCCCCGAAAAAACGGGGCAGGCTGCTCCGCTTCCCGCAAAGGCGGGATTTCCCCGAAAAAACGGGGCAGGCTGCTCCGCTTCCCGCAAAGGCGGGATTTCGCTCCGCTCAACATTCAATCATTCATCCGTCTCAATCATTCTACAAAGCATACTTTGTTACGTCTTCGCCCGGAAGCTCAAAATCAATCTCTCGCAGGAATTTTACTGAAGCATTTATTTCGTCATACATCACTTTATCATTGTGAATAAATTGAACCTTTTCGCGATATTTTGAAACAAAATTCTCGATGTATGAAGATGATTTTGCAGGCCTGCGAAACTCAAGTGCCTGGGCCGCATTAAAAAGTTCGATGGCCAGCACCCGTTCAAGATTTTCGAGTACGCGGTATGCTTTTGTGGCTGCGTTTGCGCCCATGCTCACGTGGTCTTCCTGCCCCTGCGATGATTCGATGGTATCGACCGAAGCCGGTGTACAAAGCTGTTTGTTTTGATTTACAATGGATGCCGCCGTGTATTGCGGAATCATAAATCCGGAATTGAGGCCGGGATTGGCCACAAGGAAATGTGGTAATTCTCTTTTGCCATCCAATAACTGGAAAGTTCTACGCTCCGAAATATTTCCAAGCTCCGCCATGGCAATGCAAAGATTGTCGAGGGCAAGGGCAAGGGGCTGACCATGAAAGTTTCCGGCTGAGATGATTAAATCCTCTTCGGGAAAAATTGTCGGGTTGTCGGTAACCGCATTGATCTCCATACGAAAAACATAGGAAACGTAATCGATGGAATCTTTTGAAGCGCCGTGAACCTGCGGAATACAACGGAAGGAATATGGATCCTGTACATGCTTCTTTTTGCGGTTTATCAGTTCGCTGTCCTGCAAAATATTCCTTATGCGGCTTGCAGTTTTTATCTGACCACGATGATGCCTTATTTGCTGGATAAGATCGTGAAAAGGTTCTATTCGCCCATCGAAGGCATCCAGCGAAAGCGCTCCAATAATATCGGAAAGTCTTGAAAGCTTGAAAACCTTCAGGCAAAGATAAATGCCGTAGGCGCTCATAAATTGTGTTCCGTTAAGCAAAGCCAGTCCTTCTTTCGAGAGCAGCGTGATGGGTTTCCAACCCATCCGCTTATTCATTTCGGCAGCGCTCATTTTTTCGCCTTCAAAATAAACTTCCCCTTTCCCGATGAGCGGAAGCGACATGTGTGCGAGGGGAGCCAAATCGCCGGAAGCGCCCAGCGATCCCAATTGATAAATTACCGGAACCACATCATGATTATAAAAATCGATGAGCCTTTGCACTGTGCTAAGCTGCACACCGGAATGACCATAAGAAAGTGCATGCACTTTGAGCAGAATCATGAGTTTAACAATCTCTCTAGGCACTTCATCGCCAATCCCACAAGCATGCGACATTACCAGATTCTCCTGCAACTGGCTCAGATCGTCACGCGAAATCCTCACATCGTGAAGAGCACCAAAACCGGTGTTAATACCATAAATTGGCTCATCGCTGCCCTCCATTTTTTTATCGAGGTAATCACGGCATTTGTTGATTTTTGCTACAGCTTCCTCCGATAATTCAAGGGTGTAGTTATTCCGGGTCAGGATTTCGATATCTTCGAAATTTAAAAGTTTTGAACTGATTTGATGTACTGTCATTTTCAACACATTTTTTAATAAAGCGCAAAAGTATTAATTTGGAATTAAAAGTGAGGCGGGTTGGAAAGGTATTTAGTATTTAGTAATTGGTAATTGGTAATTGGATATTAGTTAATCGTTATTGGATGCCGAAGCAATAATAAGTCATGTTACAGGGAAAAAAAGGCTGAAAGCCTTTCACATCAATAGCAGGAGCAACGCCCCTGATGTACGCAAAATCAAAACTTCCTCAAGGTTTGTTGAACAGAACCCAAATAACCACCTCCAAATAGATTTACATGCACCATGAGTGGATAAAGATTGTAAATCGGCAATCTGTCGTGCCAGCCC
This sequence comes from uncultured Lentimicrobiaceae bacterium, assembly GCA_964593705.1. Lineage (GTDB taxonomy): Bacteria > Bacteroidota > Bacteroidia > Bacteroidales > 4484-276 > SABY01. Next base: position 16,208 of record CAZQIV010000020.1, read on the forward strand.
TTTTCGAGCGGTTTGTGCCGCATGTAGGCTTCATAAAAACGATTTGAAAAACCACCAAAAAGTGTGGTCATGGCAATGTCGATTTCAGGATGGCCATAATATACTGCCGGATCGATAAGGCAGGCCTGGCCTGAAGAGTTTACCATAAAATTGCCACTCCACAAATCTCCGTGTAGAAGCGAAGGACGTGTAGGTGGAAAAATATCATCCAGTTTCTTATACAATCGTTCAAAGGCCAAAACATCAGCACGGCCAACACTTCCATTTTCGCGGGCAAGTTTTATTTGTCTTTCCAGGCGTTCCATGATGAAAAATTCGATCCAATCTTTATGAAAATTATTGTGTTGATGGAGTGAACCCATGTAATTGTCGTGATCCAATCCAAATTTTTCGGCTTTAACATTATGCAGGGCAGCCAGCTTTTCGCCAAAATCATCCCAAAAATCATTGGCCTCCCGGGCAGATTTGATGAACTCCAACAGCAGAAATGCGTGTTCATCGTCTTCGTCAAACAGCAAAACCTTTGGCACGCTAATTATTCCCGGTTCGCTCAATAGTTGCAGACCTTTGGATTCTTTGCTGAACATTACGGGGAAGCGGGAAGCGCTGTTGTATTTTACAAAAAAATCGCCATGCTTGGTTTTGAGATGATAGGCATGGTTGATAGAACCTCCTCCCACCCCGGAAATTGATGTGATTTTAGGATTGCTTTCGCTGAACCTGGATTTGAGAAAATCGATAACGGATTGTTTGATAAATTCTGGTAGCATTGGAAAATTGTTTTAACAAAATGCGAAGATAATTATAACTGATGGTTGGAGGTTGAGGGGGTTGAGAGGGTTTAGAAGTTAAGGAGGTTGAGGGGGTTGGAAAGTTGAGGAGTTGAGAAGTCAGGGTTTGAGGAGTGGTGGAGGGATGGAGTAGTGGAGTAATGGAGTGGTGGAGTAGCGGAATATTGGGAAATTAATCTTTTGAGGTGTTCAGTCTTTTACTTATTTATCCCATCTTTGTTTTTCCAAAATTTTTGAACACTGATGACACGGATTCAACTGATTTTCACAGATTAGTGTAAATCTGTACCATCTGTGTTATCCGTGTTCTACTGTAATTAAAGACGTTTGATAAAATTCAATTAATGTTTAAATGAATGGCAAGAAAGTTAACTCTATACAAATTTTGAAAATCGTTTTTCATCGAAATTATTTCCAGGTGAATAAATATAGTATTTAATTGGACTCCTCAACTAATCTTTAAAATATGCTATTTCCTTAAAACGCTTCCGTGTGGTTGTGGTTAAACCATCTTTTAAAATATTTATCAGCAAAGTATAATGATACAAGTGAAATTACAGCAGTGATGGTAATGGAAGTAATTTTAATTTCGGAAAAGCCATCACTAAATGATTTGCTTATCGAAGTGAGAAGATTGAGGTATTTCACGGGGTTGTTTTCGGAAGTTTCGGCGGCGGCTTTGAAAATTCCGCTGAAATCAAAATTAAAGAAAATGAAAATAGCAGTGATTGAAACAGCAGCTATTAGTCCAATTATCCGAAGATCAATTTTATTCTTTGCTTCAACAGGTGCAATAGCCACTTTTGGAAGGCCGGCCATCACCTTGGGGGTGAAATTATCGGGCAGCTTTTCATCTTCCGGCAGGCTTATGAGCTTTTTCAGAAAATCATCTTCAATATGTGTATTGTTTTTATCCATGTTGTTCTTCAGCTTTTTCAAGATAACGTTTTAAATCATCGTACATTCTCTTGCGAATCCTGTACAATTTTACTTTCACATTCGACTGCGAATATCCGGTAATTTCGGAAATGTCCTCAATCGACTTTTCATTTTTATAAAACAAAGTTAACAACAAATTCTCTTCCTTGGGTAGCTTTTCCATCACTTTGTTTACGGCTGTGATTTGTTCTTCGCGGCCCAGCTCATTCACCGATTTGCCAATGGCGTCGGTGGTGTAGTTGTCGATCATCTCATCGTCGATGGCCGAGAATACGGGTTTTTTGCGCCGGCTTTGCGAGATGGCCGTGTTATAGGCAATCCTGTAAAGCCAGGTCGAAAATTTGGCATCACCTTTAAAAGAACTCAACGCCTTGAAGGCTTTCAGAAAAACATCCTGGGCCACTTCTTCGGCTTCTTCGCGGTGGCGCAGTATTTTCACTGCAATGGTAAACACCATTTCTTTGTGTTTATCCACCAGCGCCGAGTACGCCGATTGGTCGCCGCCAAGTACCTGCCCAATGTAAAAACTGTCGTCCCTGAATGTCATCTGCCTGTTTTGACGCTTATGATAAAGTATGGTTACAAATATCCATAAAAATCAGGTAAAATTCATTACAGAGGGGAAAAGAACAAGAAAGGAGGATATTTTATCTTTCAGTTCGGGTTTTAAGAAATCTTATGTGGTTACAGAAAAAATATTATAACAAAGCATTGTTGTCCGTAAAAATCTACAGATTAGAAATAGATTCTTCGCTGTACTTTGTTGCGCTACCAATGATAGGTGTTTAAGCTTTTAGGGAGGGGGTGGTTGGCAGCAAAGCTGCCAACCACCCTCCTCAACCCAAAACCCACAAAGTACTTGTCATTCTGAGCGCAGCGAAGAATCTGTAATTATTAGTCGGAAAGTAGTAATAACAAAATTAAAATCAAATTATGAGTTAATCCTGATACGGTAAGATTCAACAGTGATAACAATTGTCTTCTTTTTTATTTAAATATTTATTCCTTCATCCATTTCCCGGAATTTATGATTTTACCGGCATCAAAAATCTGATAAATGTAAATGCCAGTTTTAAGTTTTGAGGCTTGGATAATGACGGGCTTAGACCTGATGTTTTGCATCAAAATATTTTTTTTGTAACCTCACCAAAAAACCATCGTCAAAGAGGGTGAAACGAAAATTAAAATGTATTGTTTAACCATAAAAACTTAGAAAACATGGTAGAAATTTTGGTTCCCCTCGGGGCATTTGCAATGGTCTATGGAATAATATGGACGCTGGTTGACCGCAGCATCAAAGTTCAGCTTATCAAACATGGTGCGGACGCAAAAACATTAAAAATGAAAAACAATTCAAACGGTGCATTAAAGTTTGGTTTGTTGCTGGTGGGCGTGGCTGTTGGAGTACTATTGGGTAATGTAATTGCCGAAACCACGAGTATGCAGGAAGAAGTAGCATACTTCTCGATGACTTTCCTTTTGGGTGGTATAAGCTTACTGATATATCACTTTATAAGCGGAAAGCGCACCGACAACACCAATGAAGGTAATGTGTGATTTGGAGTATTAAATTGCAAACATGATGAAAACAAAAAAGAGGCCGCAAAGCCTCTTTTTTGTTTTGGTACTACTGCGAATTTAGTGGAAAGTAAAATATTAATCATGAGTAGTAAAATAGATTTCTCAGTCCCCGAATGGTCGGGGCAGGCTGCAAGCTCCTTCGAAATGACAGGGCTTTAGCGGGTTTGTTGGGGTGGATGAAAGTGGGCGCGAAGCGCCCACTTTCATCCACCCCTTGCAGAGTTATAGCCTTGTCTTTTCGAACCGCCAATTGGCGGTGAGAAATCTGCTTAAAGTGATAGCCATTATTTACATCCACAAAAATGGTAGTAGAACCTTTATTTTTTATCTATTACAAATAATGATTATGCTAGAAGTCGGATAAATTTGATTTACTTTTCTGCGGCAGGCCATCCATGTAGGTTTTCATTTTAAAATTATTGATATAGGCAAAAATCAGGATAACCACGAGAGCAGCAATGGTGTAATATACAAACATTGGGATTGGTACCGGATCGCCGGCTGCATAAGAGTGCAAGCCTGAAAGGTAGTAGTTAACCCCAAAATAGGTCATCAATACCGAGCTGAAGCCCACCACCGCAAGGGCGTTAAAAATATACCTTCCCATTATGCCGGGAATGAAATTGAGGTGAATGATGGCAGCATATACCAAAATCGTAATCAAAGCCCAGGTTTCTTTCGGATCCCAGCCCCAGTATCTCCCCCACGATTCGTTGGCCCACACACCCCCGAGGAAAGTCCCAATAGTGAGCATATAGAGACCAATGGTCATGGTGGCTTCGGCAGTAAAGGATATTTCGCGGATAGTAAGGTTGAAGCTTTCCAGATTCTTTTTGTTTTGGAAAATCATCAGGAAAAGGTTGAACAATCCCAATATCATCCCCATGCCCAAAAAACCATAGCTGGAAGTAATGATGGCAACGTGGATGGTAAGCCACACCGATTTGAGCACAGGAACCAGGTTGGTTACCTCGGGGTCCATCCAGTTGAGATGAGCCACCATCAGCGTAAGCGATGCCTCCACAGTGGCTGCAGCCAAAGCAATGCTCGACCGGCGCGACAATAAAAATCCGCCAAGCATGGTAGCCCAGGCAATAAAAATCATCGACTCAAAACCATTGCTTAGCGGTGCATGTCCCGATATATACCACCGGGCCGCAATGCCAATGGTTTGGGAAACAAATAACACCGCGATAATGCCTATGAGTACTTTCCTCGCCATGCCAATTTTGAATTTTGGGTTAACCAGGTTTCCGAAAATAAGGATCAGAAATATCAGGCCAAGCGCCCCATAATATTTGAAAAGCCTTTCAAAAATTTCAACTTTGTTGTAAAATATCTCTATGCCTTTTCTACGGTCAGAGGGCAAAATTTCGGGCGCATATTTTTTCTGGTATAAGTCGATGGCCGTAATAAATTTGTTGGCACCACCATAATCTCCGTTTTGGGATGCACTCATCAAATTTTCGATATACATGGGTATAACATTCTTCACAAAATTGCTGTCATCCCTCGGTATGCCTGATACTTTGTCTCCCGGTGAAAACCATTGCCCGATAGGGTCAGTTGTTTTTGGAAACACTTGTACATAAGAGTGTGTATAAATCAAATAAAAAATATTTACCTTTTCATCGGCTTTAATAATTTCCTTGTCGTATTTGCTTTGATCGATGGATTTTTTCTGGTGGGCCTCCTTTACAGCTTGCCCCAGCAAATAGTTATTTTGCTGGCTAAAATCAAAGAAATCGCTAAACGCTGCATATTTACTGTTGATGTTGAGTTGTTTCCTTAAATCATCATTTCCTACCTTAAGCATTGGAACGGTTTGCCATGTTGCGGGGTCGGAAATAATTCCCAAAAACACCTGGTCGGAATTAAGGCCTTCGAGGGTACTCTTTCCGGTAAATTTCCTAAGAAGCCTTCCGGTAAGTGTATTCATGGGTTCGAGCCGGTCGCCGGGACCAAGCACCACCAGTTCGCCAAATTTCTTCGCGTGTTCCTTGTCGATCACATTTACACTTATCCCATTTATGTTAACTTTTTCCTGCGCCTTTAACCCTGACCATGGAATTAAGGATACCAGGATGATGATGGCCGGCAACAGCTTCATTTTTTTCATGCGTGTTTCTGTAATTTTATTCAGAATGTGCCTGAATCTGGATCTTTTCGAGAATAGAGAATAGACCATACCTATGGCCATCAAGGCATAACCAATATAACTAACAATAGTTCCAAGGCCGTCATGATTTACCGATAGCACCGTACCCTTTTCATCGGTATCGTACGAGGACTGATAAAACCTGTAGCCCTGGTAATTCAGGATGTGATTCATAAATATACGAAAGTCAAATTTTTTGCTATTATTTTTGTCGATCAGGGTTACTTCACTGGCGAAGGATGAAGGGCTGTTTGAACCCGGGTATCTGTCCAATATAAACTCGTTGAGATGAATGTTAAAAGGTATCTTTATTGGAACAGCGCCATAGCTCAGGGTAATTTGCTTACCGTTTACATTGACCTTATATTCTTCCCCATATACGCCCCGCGTACCCAAAACATAGGCATCAGCAGTTTTATTCCCACTCGATAGTTTCAATAAAAGGGCATCCAAACCTGAGCCCTGCTGCCCATTCCCGCCGGAAGTTACTGGCCGCATATCTCCGCTGGGTTCAAAACTTTGCAACACCATTCTGGTATTCCCGATGGTGTATAGCTGCATGACCTGAAAAAGGGCTTGTTTTCCGGGTTCAATAAAATCAGTTGTTTCGCCTCCCATCATCGAAATAAACAAGGTGTCGCTTGCGGTAAAGTACAGCGAATCGTTGATCACGGTCATATTGACCAGGTTCTGTTGTGTGGTTGTTGCATTCAGGCCAATGCTATAACTTCCCAATCTTTTACTTTCGCCACCTTTCAAAATCAAAGTCTGCCTGCCAGCCTCGGTCATCATAAAAAGTGAAACAATTGGTTTACCCCCTGCAACAGGCGACACCACCAGGCTTGCGTTTTGAACAAAACCTTCGGTTTCGATGGTAATATTTCCATCGGGAGCTTTTAGCTTAAGATCAGGGGCCTGCATTCTGTATCCGGACATCAGCATTTTTTGCTGGTCGCTAAAAACAGCAGTGCCATTATCGTAGGATGCAGTGAGGTAGGTATTGGATGATACAATTTCGCTGGACGATTGCCCCTCGCGGATGTGCATCATACCTTCGAAACTTACAAATCGGGTAATGCCGGATCCTATTAAAATTATAATAAATGAAATGTGGAAGATGAAGAGTGCGTATTTTTTACGTTGCCACATTTTATTTACGATGAGGCTCCCGGCAAGGTTTATACCAAGAAGAACCATCATTACCTCGAACCATGTCGCGCTATAAATGGCTGCCTGTGCAGCAATGGTACCATAATCGTTTTCGATAAAAGTAGCCATGGCCGCCGAGATGGCAAACAATAACAGTAAAACCACCGTTAGTTGCATCGAAAAAATTGTGTCGAATATCTTTTTCATGAAATATGTTCAGTTTTATTTTTAATTATCAAAGATGAATTTGGCAAAGATACAAATCAAACTATGATACGATAATTATTGTAAAAATATTATCGTACTCCAATGCTTAAATAGTTAGCTGCTAAAAGGGATAAGTAAACAATTCGCATTAATAGATACCAACCGGCAATAAAACCAATGCCTTTAAATTGTTTGTTTCTCTAATAATTTATCCAATACATTTGGCAGCATAAAACATAAGTACATTGGAAGCGAAATAAGGTTATATTGAAGTTCGGTTTGTTGATTTCCCGACCGAACCATTGCGTTAAGCTTTTCGAAATTTGGCAAATCTGTGTTAAACCGGATACCAGTTTTTAGGTTTTTTTCAAACAGGAAAACATGCAGGGATTTTAATGTCCCGCCTTTTCCAGCTTTTACTTCAATGGGAAATATTTTGTTTTTGTATTGGAAAAGATAATCCAATTCTGCATTTGAGTTCTTCTCTTCACGCGACCAATAGAAAAGCTTTGGATCGAGATAGGATTCGCCGAGTGTTAAAAGTTCTTGTCCGATAAACTGCTCAGCCAATGCTCCTTTGTTTATAGTAACCAGATTGTTAAGCTCAACAAGTTGGATGTTTCCTATGTGGTTAGCCAGCCCGATATCCATAAATAGCGGTTTAAATTTATTTGATTTTAAATGCGCTGATAAAGGAACTCGTCCGGCTTGCGTTCTGTCGATAAGGTGAATTATTCTACTAAGCGATAGTTTTTTAAATGCCGATTTAATTTCATCAGATCTGATATCTGCATTTATGTTTACAAACTTCACCCTTTTTCCAATATTATTTGCAGAATAATCCATTACATCCTGCAGGTTTTCTTGTTCTTTACGCGAACCATACTTTCCAAAATCAAATCGTAAAGTTGAAACTATACTCCCATGAACTCTGCCGGTGTCGATAAGGTTTTTCCCATTTATGTAAGTATCGACAGCTTCAGGCATTCCACCAATAAAATAATATAAACGCAAATATTCCAAAAGCTTTTTATGAATCAATTCGCTGAATGGCGTTTCGAAATCAAAATCAATTAGATATTGTAGGAGTTTTTGCTCATCGAAAGCGCTTAAGAACTCATGAAAACTAAGTGGATACATATAGCAGAATTCAACCCTCCCCACAGGCATCGGTTGTTTCATGCTGTTGAGCGTATGATCTAAAAGTGATCCTGCTGCAATGATGTGAAGTTCTTTGTTCTGTTCATAAAAGTATCTCAAGGCAACAATTGCTTCCGGTGCTGATTGAATCTCATCGATAAACAATAAGGTTTTTCCCGGTGTAATGGTATGGTTAAAAAGTATCGAAAGCTCATTAATTATAGTACTTGTGTCATTTTTTCCGAAAAGCTTTCGGATCTCTTTCTGCTCTTCAAGGTTTATAATAAGGTAATTCTCAAAATTTGTTTCAGCAAAATATTTAATTGCCCAGGTTTTACCAACCTGCCTGGCACCTCTCACAATTAGAGGTTTCCTTTCAACACGCTGTTTCCAGGAAATTAACGTTGTTAAAATATTTCTTTTTATCATAAAACACTATTGGTTTAATACAATTAATATGTAATAACACAATTCCACCCTCACCCTAAAATTTTACACATCTTTTTTTAAATATCGTAATAGTTAGATATGAGTTTTGATTTAGTTTTGCAGCATTATTTACTCACAAAAACTAACTACGATGAAAAATGTATTTTTTAGATTGCTCATGTTAACTGCCACTATTGCCATTTCATTATTGATGGTTCAGTGCAACAAAGCAGAAGATTTATCTGCTACCTCTGCCACCCAAACCACCTCAGCCTACAATTATGTAAGCCCCATCGAAAAAGCCATGCTTATCGAAGAAGGCACTGACGGGATTCCTGAAATCATCGAATGTATTTACACCTGCATCAATGGCCTCCCTTATGAAGACCTCTCTGAAAGCGAAATTGCAACCTTGAATTATGTCCGCGAAGAAGAACTGCTTGCCCATGATGTGTATGTAGCAATGTACGATTTGTATCATGTTCCGGTGTTCAACAACATTTCAAACAGCGAATTTATTCACAGCATCGCAATGCAAGCCATTATCGAAAAGTACGAACTTCCCGATCCTGCCGCTAATCATGTGGAGGGTATTTTTGAAGATGCTTCAATCCAGGAATTGTACGATGCGCTGGTAGCACAGGGTTCGGCATCATTCCAGGATGCACTTATTGTTGGCGCAACCGTTGAAGATGTGGATATTTGGGATTTGATTGGACATATAGAAAACGATGTGGATAACGTAGATTTGACCTACGCATTAAACCAACTTTACAGAGGTTCGCGCAACCATATACGGGCTTTTACAGCTCATCTTACTTTCCAGGGGATGACATACACACCGCAGTTTATTACCCAGGAATTATACGATGAAATTATTAATTCGGGTTGGGAAGTTGGCAATGGATTTTGCGTTTGCAGTGCCGGTTGCACTGATAATTCCGAGATTTTAAGAACAGAATAGTTCTCGAAATAAAATACTTTACATAGGGAAATCCAAATATGGGTTTCCCTTTTTTGCATCTAAAGCTTTCATTGTCGGCAAGGTAAATTTAGGGAATTTCCAGTGCACATTTGTTGAGTTCGTGTTTTTAAGGAAAAAAGGTTTTACTATCATTTTTGTGGATACAAAATCAATGTACATAAAAGAACAGATTTTTTAGTCTCGGCCAACAGGGGGATTCTCGAAATTACGTAATGAAATAGATTTCTCTGCCGCAAATGCGGCATCGAAATGACAAGGGCATAGATTATGCATGGGGTGGATAAAAGTGGGCGCGGAGCGCCTACTTTTATCCACCCCAACAAACTCACCAATGCTCCGTCACCTCGAAGGAGTTTGCGACTGAGAGGTCTGTCCTGTAAGTTGCACTCCTTCTTTACACAAATACTTGTCATTAGTATTTGCCAACTGGCGGAGAGAAATCTATTAATAACATTTCATCAGAATATGAATAAATATGGTGTACTTAACAATACCTTTCCATGAAATTCTCATTAGAACCAAAAAATAGAATCCTCCGCAAATCCGCTAAAAGTCAGAAAAGTTTTGCTGGTTTCATCTGGTAAAATTTTGCATGAATCTGCGAAATCTGCGGAAAAAATAAAATCACATTAATTATCTTTGCATATTTGCATAAAAAGTGAAAACAACATGCTGAATAAAATAATTGATTTCTCTATAAAAAACCGTCTTATTGTCGGATTACTTACCCTTGCCCTGATAGCCTGGGGAAGCTATAATTTTACCATCCTGCCCATTGATGCTGTCCCGGATATTACAAACAACCAGGTACAAATAATTACTGTTTCGCCCTCGCTGGCACCGCAGGAGGTGGAGCAGTTTACTACCTTCCCGGTCGAAATTGCCATGGCCAACATACAGGACGTGGTTGAGATACGTTCCATTTCGCGCTATGGGCTGTCGGTGGTAACGGTAGTTTTTAAGGATAATGTTGATCCCTACCTCGCTCGGCAACTGGTAAGTGAGCAAATTAAATTAGCTGAAGCCGAAATTCCTGAGGGTATGGGCAGCCCTGAAATGATGCCGGTTACCACAGGCTTAGGCGAAATTTATCAATATGTAATTGAACCCAAACCCGGCTATGAAGACATTTATACCCCAATGGAAATACGTACGGTTCAGGATTGGATCGTAAAACGATATTTATCGGGGATTCCCGGAATTGTGGAGATTAGCAGTTTTGGTGGATTGGTAAAACAATATGAAGTTACCATTGAGCCCCGCCTTTTGGTGAGCATGGACATTACGATTTACGAAATCTTTGATGCCCTCGAAAAAAACAACCAAAATACCGGGGGGAGCTACATAGAAAAAGGGCCCAATGCCTATTACATTCGTGCCGAAGGTTTGGTGGAATCCTTGGAAGACATCGAGAATATAATGATTAAAAAGCAGGGCGATGTTCCAATCACCATAAAGGATATAGCCAAAGTTCAATTTGGAGCGCCACCGCGTTTTGGCGCCATGACCAAAGATGGAAAAGGTGAGGTTGTGGGTGGAATAACCCTGATGCTTAAAGGGGCCAACAGCAACCAGGTAATTAAAAATGTAAAAGAAAGGGTTGAAGAATTAAAAAAAATATTGCCTGAAGGACTGGAAATTCATGCCTACCTGGATCGGTCAACACTGATTCACAAAACCATTAATACGGTGAGTGAAAACCTGATTTTGGGTGGGTTGATCGTAATTTTTGTACTTGTTTTGCTTTTGGGTAATTTCCGCGCGGGTCTCATTGTTGCCTCCGTCATTCCGCTGTCGATGCTCTTTGCCTTTTCGATGATGAATTTGTTTGGGGTTTCGGCCAACCTGATGAGCCTCGGCGCCCTCGACTTTGGGATGATCGTTGACGGAACAGTGATTATAGTTGAAGGCATCATCCATCAAATCCACCGAAATTTTAAAGGTAAAATTAACCAGCAACAGTTGGACGAAAATATATACAAAGCCGGAGTAAGGGTGAACCGTGCAGCAGTATTTGGCGTTGCCATTATCCTCATCGTTTATCTCCCCATTTTATCCTTTACAGGAATTGAAGGCAAAATGTTTAAGCCTATGGCGCAAACCGTTAGCTACGCATTAATCGGAGCGCTGATCCTTTCGTTTACTTATGTGCCCATGATGGCATCGATGATGCTGAGCAAAAATATAAGCGACCGAAAAACTTTGGCCGACAAAATTATGGGATTTTTCCGCAGGGCACACAAGCCCACCCTTGAGTTGGCAATGCGCTTCAAATTAATCCTGATATCATCAGTAATTATTGTAATCTTTCTATCATTTTATCAATTTTCGAGGATGGGAGGCGAATTTTTACCAACCCTTGAAGAAGGCGATATGGCCGCCCAAATGGCGCTTCCTCCCGGCTCGTCCTTATCCGAAAGTATTGCTTCATCAACAAAAGCAGAAAAAATATTATTAGAGAATTTCCCTGAAGTTATAGAAGTGGTTTCCAAAATAGGAACTGCCGAAGTGCCCACCGATCCAATGGCCGTGGAGGATGCGGATATCATGATTATCATGAAACCTAAAAGCGAGTGGGTGAGTGCCGATAACCGCGAAGATTTAATGACAATGATGAAGGAAAAGCTTGACGTGCTTGCCGGGGTGGAATTTGAATTTACACAACCCATTCAACTCCGCTTTAATGAATTGATGACCGGAATAAAATCGGATGTTGCCGTTAAAATATATGGAGAAGACCTGGATTTACTTTTTGAAAAAGGAAACGAGGCCGCTAAAATAATCCAGACTGTTGAAGGTGCCGGTGATGTGAGGGTGGAAAAGATTGTTGGCTTGCCGCAGATCGTGGTTAATTATAATCACGATCAAATGGCATTATTCAATTTAAACATCAGCGATGTAAACACCGCCATCCGCACAGCCTTTGCCGGAGAATCGGCCGGCGTTGTTTTTGAAGGCGAAAAACGATTTGACCTGGTGGTGAGATTGGACGAGGATTACAGGAAAAACCTGAAGAGCCTTCAAAACCTGCGCATCAACCGCCCCGGTGAAGACCTTGTATTGTTGAACCAGGTAGCAAACATTTCATTCAAAGAGGGGCCAATGCAGATTTCGCGTGATGATACCAAACGAAGGATTGTAATTGGCATCAATGTTCGTAACCGCGATGTGGAATCCTTTGTTGAAGAGGTAAACGAAAAATTACAGTCGGCAATAAAATTACCTCCGGGATACTATTTTACTTATGGCGGGTCGTTCGAAAACCTGCGGGCCGCCCAACGCAGTTCGAGTATTGCAGTGCCCGTAGCGCTTGCATTGATTTTTGTTTTGCTCTATTTTACTTTCCATTCACTCAAGCAATCCATCATGATTTTTACAGCCATTCCACTTTCGGCAGTTGGCGGAATATGGGCTTTGTATTTGCGCGATATGCCCTTTAGTATTTCGGGGGGTGTGGGATTTATTGCACTTTTTGGTGTGGCAGTGCTCGATGGGATTGTACTGATTTCGTATTATAATCAATTGCAAAAAGAAGGCATCACAGACATTTACGAAAGGGTAAGGATAGGAACTTCCGAAAGGTTACGCCCGGTGTTAATGACTTCGTTTGTTGCAGCATTAGGGTTTTTGCCCATGGCAATTTCTACAGCTGCAGGCGCCGAAGTGCAGCGTCCCTTAGCCACCGTTGTTATTGGCGGAATTATTTCGTCAACTTTCTTAACCCTTGTGGTTCTTCCCATCTTATATTTAATTTTCAACGATGGATTCAATATCAAACCCATGAAAAAATTGATGAAAAATGCTGCTCCTGTCATTTTGATTTTGCTGACACCGGCTATGTTGTTCTCACAAAATAATGCACCCACCGAAAAACTCTCGCTCGACAGAGCCATCAATCTTGCACTCGAAAATAACCTGGAAATTAAAAATGCCCGGCTGAATATTGAAATAGCTCACAAACTGAAAAAATCATCTTTTGATCTTCCGGCTCCCGAATTCACCTACCAGTGGGGACAAATCAACAGTGCATTAAACGACAAGTATATCGACCTCACACAATCCTTCGATTTCCCTACTACCTATATTTCGATGGGTAAATACAACAAAAAATTGTTGCAACTGCGTGAAACGGAATACACGATAGCTGAAAAAATGGTGATAGGAAATGTGAAAGCAGCCTGGTACAATTGGTTCGCGGCTTTTCAGAAGCATGAGCTTGTAATGCAGGAAGATAGCATTTATGAAGAATTTTTAACGGCAGTGAAGCTTAGATATGAAACCGGGGATATAAATCTTCTAACGCAGACGGTAGTCCAAACCCAGGCCATAAACATCGAACAGAAAATGTATGAACTGGAACTTGAATACTCGGCTTATGAACAGGAATTAAAAAGATTATTGACTATAAAAGGTGACTTCGTACCGGAAGGGATGCTAAACCAAATCAAAGTTTCGGCAAACTTACCGGATTCTATACCACTCAATGCCCCAAGTCTCAAATACCTCGAAACGAAAACCAGCCTCATGGATGCTGCCGTAAAAATGGAAAGTAACAAACATCTTCCGGGATTTAACGTGGGGTATTTTAACCAGAGTATCGATAAGGTTGATGGATTTGAAGGCTGGCATGTTGGCATCAAATTTCCAATCTGGTTTTGGTCGCAGTCGGGAAGAGTACAGGCTGCCAAGCTGGAAAGGGAGCAGGTTTCAAACGACTATAATTATGAAGTTAATCGTCTCGAAACAGCATCGTTCAAGCTAAGGAACGAAATTACAAAATACAAACAACTCATCCTGCGCTACCAGGAAAGCACACTGGCACAAGCAGATCAAATTATCAGCCACAGCTTTACCAACCTTGATGAAGGTGAAATTTCATACTTCGAATATGTTTTAAGCATTTCTCATGCTTACGAACTAAAATCAAACTATATCGACCTGCTTAATAAGTATAACCAGGCCTCCATTCAACTCGAACAAATCATCAACCTAAACAGATAATTATCATGACTTTTTTATTGAATCAATATAAAGTATTAAAAACAATGAATGGGAAAAAACGACTTGGGTTTTTGCTATTCAATCTCGGTTTTTTGGCCTTGCTCTTTTCTTGCCATCAGGCCGAATCATCGTTTGAAGCCAATGATGAGGCAGCAGCAAATTCGGATAATAGTATTACGCTTACACAAGAACAGGCAAAGCTTGCCGGACTGGATTTTGGGAATATTGAAAAGAAGTTGTTATCGGGCGATGTGGATGCAAGGGGTAAACTTCTACTCCCAAATAACGGGAAAGCAACAGTTAGTCCCGTTATGGGAGGTGTGGTAACCGCCATCGAAGTGATACCGGGACAAATTGTAAAAAAAGGTCAGGTGCTGGCGTATCTTTCCCACCCCGATTATGTTGGAATTCAGGAACAATATCTTTCCGCGGCAAATACTTTGGAATTTCTTGAAAATGATCTTTCCCGGCAAAAAAGATTGTACGAAGAAAATGTAGGTTCCGAAAAAAAATACCTCCAGGCCAAAACCGACTATCAGGGCACTAAGGCAAAACTAAATGCACTCAGGCTTATGCTTGAGCAGATAGGGCTTGAGCCCGCCGAAATTGAAAAAGGTAATATCTACAGCAGAATTCCTGTAAGAACACCCATTACCGGGATGGTGAATGCAATTATGGCAAATCTCGGGAAAAACGTTGGGGAAGGTGATGAGCTTTTCGAAATTTCCTGCCGGAAAAAATTATTTGTCAATCTTGATGTGTTTGAAAAAGACATTATGAAAATAAAAAAAGGACAGCGGGTTACATTCACACTTTCTAATGTTGACAACAAAACCTACGAAGCAGAAATAATATCCATTGGCGGATCGGTGCAAAGCAACGGAAGGGTTGTAAAAGTGCTGGCTGAATTTGAAAATAGCAGCGAGCTTTTGTTCCCCGGGATGTTTGTTGCATCTAAAATCCATACGGGCGAGGAAGTTTTTGATGCATTACCCGAAAGTGCGATCATGAATTTTGGAACAGGAAATCCATATATTTATTACACCACTTCCAGGCTCGAAAGCCCTACACTATCTTTTTTGAAAACTGCAGTAAAAACCGGTTTTGATGAAGGTGGTTTTGTACAGGTTCAATTGATGCAAAGCCTGCCAAAAGAAGCCATGATAGTTACAAATGGGGGCTATTATGTTCAATCAGAGGAAAGTGAAGACGAATAGTTTATTAGAAATGAATTTTAATAAGAAATTCTTGAAATTTATGACTGTCATTACGGCCCGGTTTCCTGCAGATTGCGCAGATTAAATCTTCGCTGTTCTGTCCAACTTGTCCGACTTTTGACGGATATGCGGGAGATTATTTTACATTAATAAATAGGGCTGCCGAAAAACTTTGTGTAATTCTGTTTTATCTGCGCAACCCCCCAAAGGCATCACAATGTGGGTTGTTGATTTTATGCAGATGTTGGTAACTGGCCGTTTTTCAATATGGCAACCAGTTTAATGCTTCATCTGCAATTTTTTTATACCAAACTTTCTCATTATCACATTCATTGACTATCTCATTTGAACGCTCAAAAAAACGTTTTACATGTCTTGGCTCAGGAATGTATGATGCTTTGTAAGAGTCATCAACCATTTTTTGGAAAATATTTAATGGTAATGGAATAATTGTAGAAGTTCCTCCATAGTACCTAATATTCATTTTATGCAAAGCATAAAAATGAGCGATACAAGCATCGTTTATTCTTGGTGCAACAAAAAGGCAATAGGCTGGTTTATTTGTCTCTTTTTTCAATTTTGCAAGGTGGCGTGTTACAGGTTCACCTTCTGTTTCGTATTGTCGCAGTCCACTTTGCATTGTAACTTCAACTGTTAAACCAAAATCACCATAATCACAGATGATGTCAGCCATGTTTCCCTATTGTCAGTTAAAAGTGTCGGAATCTGAGGGTTGCCAAGATATGCAACATATTGTTCTTCATTATTCATAAAACATGGTTCTCTATCGGCATGTTCTAATAAATAATCAACTTCTTGAATTTTTTCGGGAACGATTGAAATTGATTTTCCTAAATGAGAAATATTTACCAAACCTGTTGCTCTTAAATAACGGAAACAAGCATCAGCATAGTCCCGCATATTGCTTGCTTTGGTTTTAAGAAATTTTGCAATTGAAGCATCATTGGTTTCTCTTGTTCTTGTGTTGCCTGAACTAATATCATCACTATAAAGTTCTTTTAGTTCTGCCTCCAAATATTCAGCACGAAACCTTTTATAGTTACCCTCATTCTGAGCTTTTGCGATTCTGAATTGGTCAATTTTTGTAACGATATTGCTGAATTGGCGAAAATCGACTAACTGTAGTCCGAAAATCAATAACTCATCAAATTTTAGAGAGCCAAAATGTCGAATCAGCCGAAATAATTCAAGGTAAGGCTTTATCCAAAAATTTGCCGAGTTTTCAGTAGGTTTATGATAAGGCGATGGTATTTGAAATTTGAGTAATTGCCTTAAAAATAATTCTTCTTTACGTCTTGATGTAACTAATTCTATTCCCGCTGGAGTTAAACTGATAGTGGGAGATAATACAACAAAACCAAGCGATTTTGGGGCTCGGTTTATTCTATCTCTTGCACTAAATGCCGGGTCATTTGCTCCTTTACCGTTGAAAAAATTTTCTTCTTTCAACAAATCCATAAAAGCTCTTTGAGTATTAGTATTCCATGGTTTACCAGAAAAATGAGTATTCAATAACTCAATTTCAGGAATCATTTTGGCTGGTGTTCGCGGGGATGTTGTAACGAAAATTACTTTGCTATCAATTCTTGCCATATTACTCTTAAATTGCTAACTCCTTTTGAAATTCAAATTCAGGAAATTGTCTATTTGCTTCGTTTCCATAGTTCGATATTAAAATGTGGGTTGCTGTTGATTTAAACCTATTTCTAATATTTACTGCATACGACTTTCCATATTCATCTACAATTAAATCGCCATATAATTTTTCGGTTAATGGTGTCCTGCCAATTACCAATAATACCTTACATTTAATGCTCTTAAAACTTTTTGCTAATTCGATATGGTTTTTTTCGTTAAATCCATCTTTATACTCAGAATTTCCATAGTCAGAGAAAACGCAGTCATAAGGTGGATCTAAAAACATAAAATCGTCTTCATTTGCCATTTCAAAAATATGCTTATAATTAAGATTATGTATTTCTGTATTAGCCAGCAACCTACTGTGTGCTCCGGTAACTAATGTAGTGTTGAGATTGGCATATCTGCCATAGGGTACATTGAATTCTCCTTTGGCATTATACCGAATCATTCCTGAATATGCAGTTTTATTTATGAAAAAATACAAAAGCGCATCTGAATACTTTTTTTCAGCTAAATTATTA
The DNA here is from genome assembly GCA_964593705.1 of uncultured Lentimicrobiaceae bacterium. Taxonomy (GTDB): domain Bacteria; phylum Bacteroidota; class Bacteroidia; order Bacteroidales; family 4484-276; genus SABY01. The sequence goes on from CAZQIV010000020.1 coordinate 33,988, forward strand.
AACATATCTCTGATTTGGTAATACAAAGCCTCATTTTCATCATCAACTCTTAAATTTGGAGTTTTTGCTTTTAAAATTTCAAATTTTTTCCGATTGATAATATATGTTCTCCCTATCTCCTGTAGTTCTTTAGTTAATAATTCAAAATCAGATTTAACGCCTTTGTAAAAAGCCATCAATTTAAAATTGATGTCGTTTATTATTGCTTTCTTAGGCTCTAAATGAAAGTACAAAGCGCCTCCACCAAAAAATGGTTCAACATATCTTCCCGTAAACTTTGGGATGTGTTTTATTAAATGTGGTATTTCTTTCGATTTACCTCCCCTGTATTTTACCAGTGGTTTCATGATTATTACTTTTTAAATCCAGATTTATATTCAATTACGCTCTCGTGTACAATGTCAAGAACCTTTTCAGCATTATCTTCATCTTTTACAACTGAATAAATCTGTTCAGCAAGCCAAAGATTTAGAAGTGAGTTTTTATCCATACCCAACAAATCTGCAAGAAAAGATACTTGCTCTCTTTTTGCACGTCTTTCTCCCCGCTCAATTTTACAATAAGTTGCAGTATCAATCTCCAATGCAGCAGCCAATTGCCTTTGCGGCAAATGCTTTTGTTCTCTTAATTGTTTAATTCTATCAGCAAATAGCATATTGAGATATTTTGTCTTGACGTTATTTGGCAAAAATAAATAAATTTAGTTTATAAATCAATATTTCTTTCCGTAAAATGCTAAATCATTAGCAGAGTGTTTTTTCTTCGGCTTGTTGCCAACATGTCTTTATGTGCATCCTGGAATAGAGTAAAATCAGGATCTTGTAAGCATTGTGAAACCTGGATTGACTCTAAAGATCTGGAAATTTGTTAAAAGAGTTATTGGGCTAAACCTGAAAATTATGGCCATATTCCACTTGAAAAAATACGGAGATTTGAAATATTAAAATTTTGAACATTTTTGCCGGAAAACTATACACTGAAATTGCATTATTCAACCTAATTTTGCCGCCTTTCTAATATTTATCTAAACTAACTTATCAAACATGAACAAATCAACACTTATTCTACTTTTACTATTGCCTTTTGGCTTACTCAACGCACAAATTACACTCGAAGCAGATTATGGATATTCCGGAGCATTTACTGAACTTGCAGTTTCGGGACACAAATTTTTTACTATGGATGTTATAAACAAGCAATGCAAAATTTATAATACCGATCATTCCCTTTGGAAGACCATTAATCTTAATGTTCCCTCCGGAGAATACTTATATGCTATCAGGTATGTTTCTGAAAACCTGTTTACCAACGACAACTCCCTGGCCTTATGCTACATTTATTATTTTTACGATGAAACATATCAATATTACACCTACACGCTAAAAATTATTAAGGAGGATGGCACAGTACTGAAAACCATAGAGGGAGCCCAATATGTAAATGTTGTTGACCTTGGCGATGATGGTACAAAATTGTTGGTGTATGTTTACGATTACAGCCAAATTTTTTATACCATCACAACACTTGTTTATGATTTGCCCGGACAATTGGTTTCTTCAGGGGCAGGTACCAGTTCTGATTTTGAAGCTTTCTCTCAAAATGCTTTTCCAAACCCGGCTGCCGATTACGTGATAATTCCATTCACCTTGCCCGAAAATACTACAAGTGCCACGCTCAACCTAAGCGACCTTAACGGCAAACTTATCAAATCTTATGATGTTGATAACCATTTTAAAGATATAAGAATTAGTACTGCTCAACTTCCAAAAGGAATTTATTTTTATCATCTCGAAAATAATAATTACAGATCGGAAGCCCGAAAAATAATTGTCGATTAATACAACAAAAATTAAATACAATGAATATTAAAAGCAACATCGCCTTAAGTGATTCGGGTTTTATTTTCAACCCCGATACCGGCGAGTCTTTCACGGTAAATCCCCTTGGGGCATCAATCATCTCTTACCTTAAAGAAGGAAAAACTGTAGCAGATATTACCATTGAACTCACCAAAGTTTACGAAATTGATGCAAATACTTTAGAAAAAGATACGGAGGATTTTTTAGGTTTGCTAAAAAACTTTTCACTCTTAACAGATGGCTGATAAACGTAAATTAACGATAGCCGTTTCGGCTTTAAATGCCATCGACAGCCCCGGGCCTGGAGTAGCAGTAATACGTGCGCTCAGGGAAGCCGAAAGCTTTGATGTGAAAATAATCGGCCTGGCTTATGAATCGCTCGAACCGGGAATTTATATGCACGACCTGGTGGATAAAACCTATCAGTTTCCATATCCTTCCGCAGGTGTTGATTCCGTATTGGAGCGCTTGGAATATATCCACGAAAAGGAGAAATTAGATGTGCTGATTCCCAACTTCGATGCCGAACTCTACCCATTTATCAAGTTGGAGTCAACCCTGAGAGAAATGGGGATTCAGATGTGCCTCCCCACAATGCAGCAGTTTGAAGAGCGCCACAAAATGAACCTGAATGAATTTGGTGAAAAGTATGATATTCTTGTTCCGAAAAGCAAAAATCTCAACGACATCAGCGAAATCCACAGGATAGAAGAAGATTTTGATTTTCCGGTGCTCATCAAAGGGAAATATTACGATGCACACGTGGCTTACAATGTAGAGCAGGCAAAAACCTTTTATAACCGTATCAGTGCTAAGTGGGGCTATCCTATCATTGTACAAGAGTTTGTGCATGGCATGGAATATAATGTAACTGGTCTTGGCGATGGAACCGGGAAAACTATTTCGGCCATTCCCATGCGAAAGCAATACATCACCGACAAGGGAAAAGCCTGGGGAGGAATTTCTATTTCTGATAAAAGGATGCTCGATTTAACCGACAAATTCATTAGCCAGACAAAATGGCGGGGAGGCTTTGAGCTTGAGCTGATGAAAGATAAGGAGAATAAGTTTTACCTGCTCGAAATCAATCCACGCATGCCGGCATGGATTTACCTTTCGGTAGGTGTAGGGCACAACATACCAGAGGCTCTGGTAAAATTAGCCTTAGGAGAAAAAGTTGAACCTTTCGGCGATTACAAGGTAGGGAAAATGTTTGTCAGGTATGCCTGGGACATGATCGTTGACATGAAGGATTTTCAAATCATCTCTACCCTGGGCGAATTATAATATTTGGAGTGCAGACAACGCATGCCTTGTCTCTACGACAAACACACAATCAATTTTATACGCATTTGTACAGACAACGCATGCGTTGTCTCATTTTAAAAAATAAAAATCATGGAAAAACAAAGATACGAACGTCCGCTAATAAAAAGAATGGAAAACGACATGCCCAATAAGTTTGGCATGAAACCCGAAAACTTTCCTAAATCAAAAATCGATGGCGTTAAAGTTTCTGAATTAATCGCCGGGCACGGGTCTCCGCTTTTTGTAATATCAGAATCAACCATCAGAGACACCTATAAAAAGGCCAAAAAAGCATTTACCACAAGGTATCCCAAAGTGCAATTTGCCTGGTCGTACAAAACGAATTATCTTGATGCGGTTTGCAGCATTTACCACCAGGAAGGTTCATGGGCCGAGGTAGTTTCGGGCTTCGAGTATCAAAAAGCGCTGAACAATGGTGTAAGCGGCAAACGAATTATTTTTAATGGCCCGGATAAAACCGAGGCCGACCTGGAACTTGCAATCACCAATGGATCATTAATCCACATCGACCACCTGGACGAATTATATACCATTGTCAACCTTACCCAGAAACTTGAGCAAAAACCACGGGTTGCCATCCGCGTAAATATGGATACCGGGATTTATCCAATGTGGGACAGGTTTGGTTTCAATTACGAAAACGGACAAGCCTGGGATGCTTTGAATAAAATTATGGCTTCCGGAAAAATGGAACTGGTGGGATTACATTGCCACATTGGTACTTTTATGCTAAGCGCAAAAGCATACAGTGTTGCTGCAACCAAACTTAGCGATCTGGCTTTGGGCATCAAAAACAAATGGGGGCACGAGGTTAAGTACATCGATCTTGGTGGCGGATTTCCTTCCAAAAATACCTTAAAGGGATCTTACCTCCCCGGAAGGGATATTAACCCGGGTTTTGATGATTTTGCCGAAGAAATCTCATCTGCCCTCCTTAAAGCAAATTTCTCACCTGACAGCCTGCCTGTTTTAATTCTCGAAACCGGGCGTGCTCTGATTGATGAAGCAGGGTATTTGCTCGGAACAGTGATCTCAAACAAACGTTCTTCGGCTGGCAAACGAACCACTATCATCGATGTTGGAGTCAACATCCTTTTTACATCATACTGGTACGATCATAAAATATCACCGGCGCAGGAGTTTACACAATTTTCGGAAACCACCACTTTGTATGGTCCGCTTTGTATGAATATTGACGTGGTTCGCGACAATGCCTTATTGCCTCTGTTGAACAAAGGCGATCATTTTGTGATACATCATGTGGGTGCTTATAACATGACCCAGTGGATGCAGTTTATCACGCTTCGCCCAAAAGTAGTCCTGATCGATTTGGATGGAAATGTACATGTGATCCGCGAATCAGAAAGCATGGAAACCTTTAGCCAACAGGAAAGCAAGCCTGAACATTTGAAGAAGTTTGAACTATAAATCTGCATCACTTATCAGCAGTAGAGACAAGGCATGCCTTGTCTCTACAACACACATAATCATTGACAATACAGACACGGCATGCCTTGTCTCTACAGCAACGGCAACGGCAAACACACAATCAAAAATCATTAATGACCATAACTTCACAAAAACATTTGTTAGAATTTCTTCGGGGCATCCTTTACAGTTACTCCCAGGTATTCTTTTCTAAAAATATTGTTTTTGCAATAATTCTTATTGTAGTAACATTCTTCGACTGGCTGGCCGGGCTGGCCGGGCTGCTGTCGGTGGTTTTTGTTAATGGCGCGGCAATACTGATGGGTTACAACACGAAAAATGTTAACCAGGGTTATTATGGTTTCAACAGCTTGCTTGTTGGCCTGGGATTGGGAATTTATTACCAGCCTGGCTTTGCTTTCTTTTTCCTGCTGGTGTTTGCAGCAATTTTTACCTTTTTCCTCACCATTTGGCTCGAAAATCATTTTGGCAAATATGGTCTCCCATATCTTGCATGGCCATTTCTTTTGGGTATTTGGATGGTGAGCCTTGCCGCACGAAAGTTTACTGCGCTGGAATTAAGCGATCGGGGTTTGTACATGATAAACGATATGTACGATTACGGCGGCACTTTCATGGTAGATGTTTACCATTGGATACATAACCTTCCCATCCATGAATCCATCCTCATATATTTTCAATCATTAGGCGCAATTTTCTTCCAGTATCATCTGCTTGCAGGAGTGCTCATTGCTGTTGGCCTGCTGATTTATTCCCGCATAGCATTTTTACTTTCGTTGGTAGGATTCTTCTCGGCCTACTTCTACTACTTCTTTATTGGAGCAAACTTTGGTGAGTTGAGTTACGATTATATCGGGTTTAACTATATTCTTACGGCCATTGCCATTGGCGGTTTTTTCTTCATCCCTTCAAAATATTCGTTTTTATGGGTGCTCCTGCTTACACCCATCATCTCCATCATCATCTCATCCACAAATGTCTTTTTCTACAATTTGCAACTCTCCATTTATTCGCTGGCTTTTAATGTAATTGTTGTATTGTTTGTGTATGTAATGAAATTTAGGGAAAGATATTTTACCCGTCCCGAGTTGGTTGTAGTACAGCAATATTCGCCTGAAAAAAATCTTTATACACAGGAAAATTATAAAAACAGATTTGATATTATCGGGCAACAGAAGCAAATTCATCTTCCTTTTTGGGGCGAGTGGATAGTTACCCAGGCACACGATGGTGAATACACGCACAAGAAGGACTGGAAACATGCCTGGGATTTTGAAATGCAGGATGAGGACAAAAAATACAGGAACAAGGGCTATGCCCCGGAAGATTACTTTTGTTTTAATCAACCTGTAATTGCCCCTGCCGATGGCATTGTTCAGGAAATTCTTGATGGTGTGGATGACAACCCCATCGGGAAGGTTAACCTCGAAAAAAATTGGGGAAATTCGATTGTGATAAAACATGGTGATAAGCTTTATACAAAACTGAGCCACCTGAAAAAAGACAGCATCACTGTAAAAAAAGGCGATGAAGTAAAACGGGGTAGTTTGCTTGCAAAAGTTGGTAATTCGGGCAGATCACCCTATCCCCACTTACATTTTCAAATACAGAAAAATCCATGTATCGGATCAAAAACCCTGGATTATCCCATTGCTGAATACGTGGTTAAAAACGGCAATAAATATGAGCTCAAAACTTACGACCGCCCATTGAAAGATCAATGTGTGGAAAGAGTAGCCAAAAATGATTCGCTGTACAAAGCCTTCAATTTTATTCCGGGGCAGGTAATTTATTTCGAATTTAAAACCAATGATGGCGAACTGCAAAAGGAGGAATGGGAAGTAAAAACCGACATTTTTAACAATACTTTTTTAAGTTGTGAGAACACTTCATCGGTAGCCTGGTTTAAAAACGAAGGCAAAATGTTTTATTTTACCCAATTTACAGGTGATGACAATTCGCTGCTTTATTATTTTTATTTGGGCGCCTATAAAGTAGCTTTGGGTTATTACCAGGATATGGTAGTGGAAGATAGGTTTCCATTGGCCATTTTAAAAAATAACTTTAAACGATTTTTGCAGGATTTTGTCGCTCCATTCCATATTTTTATGAAAGCAGATTTTATGATTAAATATGTAAAAATGATTGATGATCTGTCAACAAGTAATATCCTGCTTCGCTCAGAAGCAAACCTTAAGTTCTCGGGAAAGCGAAGCAGTTCAATGCATTTCGAAATTTTTATTGATGAGGATAGGATTAAAAGATTTGATGTCCGTTCAGATCAAATCAATATAAATGCTGCAGAAATCAAGTCATGAGTGAAACCAACGGAATGATAAAAAAGCCCTCATCTCTAAGCCCGATAATATTTTTTACTGTTGTGCTTGTGGCGATTTTTTTATGCATCTCCAATCCGGGCACATTACACGCACAATCAATGCCTGATATGCGCCCAACCGACAGCCTCACTTTGGCCTTGTACAACAATCAGAATTGGGATGAATTGATCGATGTGGGGACTAAAGCAATACATCAAGGCCTTGATTATTATTACCTGCGGATTCGTGTAGGAATTGCCTGGTATGAAAAACAAAATTTTAGGCTGGCAATCAGGCATTTTGAAAAAGCACTAAAATTCAATCCCACATCCCAAACTACAATCGAGTACCTCTATTATAGCTATTTGCTTTCAGGCCGAAAATACGATGCAGAAAAAATTGCTCCCTTGCTCTCGGAGGAACGCAAACAAAAAATCGGAATAGATAAAAATCAATTCCTTGATTTTGTCTATTTTGAAACAGGTCTCGGACTCTACTTAAATAAAAATTTAAATAAATGGGCAAAACAAAGGCAGCCTAAGGATGATTCAATTTACAAGCAAATTGTATTACACGAAAATTTGTATTACCTCCATGGCGGCATTAATTTAAGGGTGCATCCCGGCATAAGTACTTATCATGGCTTTGGAGATGTTACCGTAAATCTGCGGCAAAAAACTGCTTATCTCAGCCAGCCATGGCCCGATTTCACTACCACAGTTCACCAGCAGGAATATTATGGAAATGCCATTTTTGCAGTATCAAATGGTCTTAAAATTACCTCTGCATGGCACTTCTTATGGGTTAATTATGATTTTAGAAGCACCCGATATGTGGACAGTCTTTATGTTGTTGTTGCTGACACTGTGCCCATTAAAGAAAAAGAATACGCGGCCTTTTTATCAGTAAGAAAGGATTTGGGGCTACTTGCCCTCGAAGCCTGCGGGTCGTACAGCGATTTTACGGATAGCCAAACCAAACAGCTTGGCTTAACAATTTACACTTATCCATTCGGGAACTTAAATTTTTATACCGAAACCGGCATTATAAAAATCTGGAATCAATACGAACGTAACGATTGGATTTTCCGTCAGTTGCTTGGGGTTAAACTTTCATCCATTGTTTGGTTAGAGGCATCAGGGACTTTTGGTAATTTGAAAGATTATAATGAAGGATACGCGTTTACCGTTTACAATACAGCCGATGACATAAACTTTAAAATTGAAGGCAATTTTTTGTTCGATATTAGTAAACATTTGGAATTATCACTCAGAAGCCGGTACATGCAGCAGAAAGCAAAATATTTTTACTCTCCTGATTTCGAAACAGAGAATCTGGAAATAATAAATAAAAATTATGGTTATTTTTCATTGATTGGAGGAATAAAATGGAAATTATAAAAAGATCAATCATTTATGTGGCTGTGCTTCTCATTGTAAGCACGGGAATCTTTACTGCAAAAGCGCAGGATTACGATGCCCTCGAAAAAGCTTTTGGCGAAAGCTATGAGTTGGAAAAAAAAGGTGAGTATGTCCAAGCCCTCGAGAAGGTAAAAAAGCTATACCGCGAAGATTCGTACGAGATAAACTTACGCCTGGGTTGGTTAAGCTATTCAATGGGCAATTTTATCGAATCGTCAGCCTATTACAACCGTGCCGTTTCTATAAGCCCTTATGCCATCGAAGCCCGCTTTGGCTATGTTTACCCCCTAGCGGCGTTGGGTAACTGGGGCGTGGTAAAACTGCAATACGAGAAAATATTGGATATTGACCCCCGGAATACCTTTGCCAATTACCGGATGGGAATGATATTTTATGGCAGCGAAGACTATGGAACTGCATTGAAATATTTCGAAAAAGTGGTTAACCTTTATCCCTTCGATTACGATGGGGTAATAATGTATGCATGGGCTCATTTTAAATTGGGCAAGCTGCGAGAAGCAGAATTATTATTCCATAAAGCGCTGCTCATTCGTCCCAACGATGAATCAGCCAACGAAGGATTAAGCCTTGTGAAGTGATTTCCCGATCCGCTCGTGAGGCTGGTTTTCTCAAACTAATGAGTAAGTTTATGAGATTCCCCTCCTCCCAAATCAATCCGTGGACGGGGTCATTTCGAGAGTTCACCCAAAGTTTTTGGGCATAATGAGGAGATGTTGAGTGAAGTAGCCTGCCCCGTTTTTTCGGGGAAATCCCGCCCTTGCGGGAACATTATGAAATAGATTTCTCACCACCAGTTGGCGGGAGAAATCTATAAGTTGTATGACTATAATGGCACAGGATCAGGATATTTCACCTTGTCAAAATGTCAGGATTTTTATTTTGGCATTTTTTTTAGTGAGCAATTCATCCGTTAAAAATTTAGTTCATAAAATTGAAATTTTGATTTAGAAAATTCATGAATTTTCCGGGTTACTTTTGCAAAAATTCATAAATCGCTTAAGTATCACTTTAAATAATTAGAAATGGAATTCAAAAAAGTATCGTCTCACGATGAATTAATTGGGAAAATCAAGGATATCGAAAAATCCTACCTCATGCTTTACAAAAGTGGCTCAGCCACCAGCGAATGTGCCATCCAAAATTTGTCGCAGGTAGAAAATGACGAGCTGCATGTATTTTCGGCGGATGTGGTAAGTGTACGCGACATCCACGAAAAGTATGGCGTAAAAACCGTACCCACATTATTGGCTTTCGAAAAAGACAATTTTCAAAATGTGGTTAAAGGATGCAATAACCCCGACTTTTATCGTGCTTTTATCGAGCATACTTCATACATTGAGAATGACGAAGACGGACCGCGTCAACCCGGTGTTACGGTTTACTCCACCCCTGCCTGCAGTTGGTGTACCACCTTGAAATCGCATTTGCGCAAACATAAAATCAGGTTTACTGATATTGACGTATCACGCGATCAGTCCGTTGCCGAAGAACTCGTTAGAAAAAGTGGCCAGCAGGGTGTTCCTCAAACCGAAATCAATGGTGAAATTATTGTTGGTTTCGATAAAGTAAGAATCAATAAATTATTAAACATAAATTAAAAATAGCATAATAATGAAAGAATTACAACCCTTGAGCGAGAATGTGATCCTCGATATGAACGAAGACAAAAAGGAACAGAAAACAGCCGGTGGAATTATTATTCCCGACACCGCCAAAGAAAAACCGCAAATGGCAAAAGTAGTGGCTGTTGGCAATGTTGAAAACCCCGGCATATCAATTGGCGACACAGTATTTTACAAAAAATTCTCAGGCACTGAGCTCGAACACGAAGGCAACAAATACCTTGTGATACCTTACGCTGACCTTTTGGCCAAAATCGTGGAAACCGAAGAAATATAATCGGATTATTCGCAATACTTAAAAGCCCGTTTGGAATTTCCAGACGGGCTTTTTATTTTAGCCACAATCAGAAGGGCGAATTCGTGAGCGGCTTATAATTTAATGACGGAATTCAAAAATTTCAACATCACCCAAAAACAGACACACACATTGTACAGATGCCCAATTTGTACAGGCATCCAATCCGGAATGCTTTCGGGATGGGTGTCTGTACCACAAATACGTAAGCAAAACAATTGGTACTACTGAGAATTTATTGGAAAGGTATTGTTAAATACATCACATCTATTCTTTTTCTGTTGACATTATGGGATAGATTTTTCACGACCAGTTGGCGGTTTGAAAAGATTTCTCCCTCCAAAACTTGCTACGCTACGTTTTTCCAGTCGAAATTACAAAGCCCTGTGATGGGGATGGGGTGAAAGAAAGCGGGCGCGAAGCCGCCCGCTTTCTTTCACCCCAACAAACCTGCCAAAGCTCTGTCACCTCGAAGGAGCTTGCAGCCTGCCCCGACCCTTCGGGGACTGAGAGGTCTGTTTAATAGTTAGGTTTTCAGCGTCTTACACAAACCTGTCATTGATACCGTAGGGAGAAAACTATTCACCTTGTCAAAATGTCAGAATTTTTATTTTGGCATTTTTTTTAGTGGCCAAGTGATCTATTAATAATGTAGTTCACTTAATTCAGAATTCCTTTCTTAACGTAACTCCAGTCTCGTGAAAAATACATCTTAGTGAATCTTAGTGCCCCCGATAGCTGTCGGGGTGTCTAAGTAGTAACTTGTTAATAAATAACACTAAGGCACATAGAACACAAGGTAGCACTAAGAATAAAAGAATAAAAAATGACTGAATGCTTTCGGGAGGGTGTCTCTACCACAAATACGTAGGCAAAACAAATCAATGATGTCGATTATTTCCATAATAACGAATAACGAATAACGAATAACGAATAACCAATAACGAATAACTAATAACCCAATAACTAATAACGAATAACCCAATAACCAATAACGAATAACCAATAACCAATAACCAATAACGAATAACCAATAACCAATAACGAATAACGAATAACCAATAACCAATAACGAATAACCAATAACCATTAACAAATTGTCTCAAACATCCATTTTATACAAATCCTTACCTGCCAAAAACTTAATACTTCCGATGATTTAAACTCCCTACTTTTGCCGTCATATTTAACTGGTATAAGCTAAAAAACAAATGGCATTTGTAACAAAAGAAAAGCTGTTTAGCAAAGAGTGGTTCAAAGTTTACCCACTCATTGTATTGGGCACATTTATTATGGCCGCAGGGTTCGTATTGTTTATTAACCCCTACAAAATAGTGCCGGGCGGTGTGTATGGTATCGCCATCGTAATTCACTACATGACCGAAGGCATGTTTTCGTTTTGGCCTACCGGGATTCCAATCGGCTTGTTAGGCTTGAGTATGGATATTCCACTTACGCTTTTGGGCATTAAAATTCTGGGGCCAAGGTTTGGAATAAAAACAGTAGTCGGGTTTCTTATGACTGCCTTTTTTATGGATTTACTTGGCTATCTTATTGGCCAGAACGATCCCCTGCAACTGGGCGATCAATTGCTGCTGGCTTCAATTTTTGGGGGTGTAATGATTGGTTTTGGATTGGGACTGATCTTCAGATCCAGGGCAACTTCGGGTGGTTCGGACATTGTGGCAATGATCATTAATAAATACACAGGCATGTCTCTTGGCCAGCTGATGATTATTGTAGATTCGGCCATTGTTCTGGTGGGGCTTGCTGCGTTTGGCGACTGGAAAATCCCATTGTATTCGTGGATTGTGATTTTTATTACCGGGAAGGTGATCGATATTACCCTGCGTGGTATTTCCTACGAAAAAACCATGTTTATCATCTCTGACAAATATGATGAAATTCGTGAAAAAATAATTGTTGACATTAACCGTGGAGGGACTGTTCTTGATGCCCGGGGACTGTACAATCAAGCTGAGAAAAAAATGATTTACACCAACGTAAGCCGCCGCGAATACCAAATGCTAAAAGACTATATCCGGAAAATTGACCCCAATGCTTTTGTAACCGTGCTGGATGCCAACGAGATTTTTGGTAATGGGTTTAAATCGCTCTCGACTGAGACAATATAAACAGCAGGGTTTTATACGAGTCGGTGCTTTTAAAGCAGTGTAAACCCAAGTCGTTTTCCTAACCCTTCTTCAAATATCTTAAATAAAGTGGAAACCTGTATGTCAATCTTTCCATTTTCAAGCCTGGAAATATAACTTTTTTTCGTTCCGGTTCTATCAGCCAGATCCTCCTGTGTCATTTGAGCTTCTTTTCACCAACAACTATTAAATCATTACTATTTTACTTTCCACTAAATTCGCAGTAGTACCACATTATTTTTTATTTTTGTAGGTCATCATCGTTCTCTCACCTTAAAAAATAGGAAAAATGAAAAATGTATTTGTCTTATTTTTGATCTTAGCCAACACATCGGCAATATTTCCCCAAAGCCAAACACTGAATTCAGGAAAAGACCCGGGCGAAATTCTATGGTATCACACTGTTTCAGGCATCGCCGTTGAAGCTTCAAACCCGGTAATTACTCCCGATGGAAACATTATTTGGGTTAAATACAAATCGGCAGGTGTGCCCGTATCCGAGATTTTTTGTTTTACTCCTGCCGGAGACACTCTCTGGTGGCAATCTTTTCCTGATCGTTTTAAATCAGACCCTATGATAATTCCACAAACGGGCTGGATTATCATTGCCAATTCTACCAACAACAACCGGCTGTTATGCCTCAACCCGGATGGCAGCGAGAGATGGAGCACTAACATGGCTACGCCATTAAGCCAATCGCCGGTAATAGATACTTTGTTTAATATTTATCTTGCCGCCCAAGCAAAGCTGATTTCTTATGATTCGGCAGGTGTGTATAGGTGGACATACAACTCGCCGGCCGGTGAAATTATCACTCCCTTGTCGGTAAGCACAACAGGCGTTATATATTTTGGAACCGAGTTCGATAAATTAATAGCTGTTCAAAGCTCCGGAAACCAAATATTTTTAAACAACTTGTTTGGTTACGTTAGAGGTACACCTACTATTGATCTTGATGGAACCATTTTCATATCATCCAGCAATATCAACACCAATCAATCAAAAATCGAGGTATTTAATCCTGACGGCAGTTTCGTGTGGGAAATGACCTTTAACGAGCCCAATCCTTCATCCGTAATTATCGGCGACAGCAATTTTATTTATGTACGAACCATGAATTTTTGGGGAGGCGGCTTTGGTAAGTTGTATAAAATCAACAAAATCGATCAAGCTGTCGAATGGTATTATTCGTATGGTCCAAATGTGGGCGGAGCGTGGGACCCGACACTGACAGCAGATGGCACAATTTATATTACCCTGGCCAATGGCTTCTCAGGTAATGCCGGAAGGTTTTTGGCCATTGATAATCAGGGCAATTTAAAATGGGAACTCGATCTTTTGTCGGCTACCGGTATGGACATGTCGCCGATGTATCATATAACTCCGGGCAAAAACGGAAACATTTATACAATCGGAATAGCAGATTACGACACCACCTGCCTGATTGCTATTGAAGCCCCTGATGCAATACTCGCTAACTCGGCGTGGCCCATGTATAAGCACGATGAGCATTACACCTCGCTGGCATCAAATATTTCGTTGCCTCAGCCTGATATCGTTACAGATAAGGTGCTGATAGATTTCGGGTATGTTGAGCCGGGAAATTCGTCAAACCAACTGTTGACAGTATTTAATACCGGGAATCTTCCCTTAAGCCTGGATTGGATTCTGGAAAGTACGGTTTTCGGTCTTGAAATTATCAGGGGAGTAAACAAGACCCGCCACACATCCGAAATCATTCAACCTGGCGACAGCCTGATGTTTGATATTAGCTTTTCGCCCGTGGATACGTGCATGTATTCCGACACCCTCTTTCTGATGTCGAACGACCCTGATCAGCCGGTGCATCAAGTTGCTTTAAAAGGCAAAAGCACCATCGAAGGTGAAGTTAAGTGGAATATTCATTTATCTAATCATTTAACAGGCCCGGCAGTGGACGACTACGGTAATGTGTATGTAGCCGGATCTTATAAAATCTGGCGTATCCGGCCAACAGGCCAAATCGATTGGGAATACGAGCCCGTGGGCAGGAATAGCCGGTCGGATTATACGAATATTACCATTTCGCATAACAATCGTTTTTTGTACCTGCCCTGGGGAAAAACCATGCTGGCCCTCGACACTGCCGGCAACGAACTGTGGAATTTCGATCCACCGGCAAACGATTGGTTATATCCCGCAGCCACAAACAAAGCGGGGCAATTGTTTTTTTCCGAATCCTTTATGAACGGTGGCGGACATCTCTACTGCCTCAACGATCAGGGTGATGAGTTATGGAATAATGATATTGGCTACGACCTTGGGTATCCCCCTGCCATCGAAAAAAATGGGAATATTGTTTCAGGCGCTAATTTTGGAAGCCAGGGAAAAGTGTTCTGCCTTGATAAAACAAAGGGGCTTACGCAATGGGAACATCCTTTTATGCCAACCGGCCCGGCATCCATAGGGTACGGCAACCTGATATACATTGGTGGCCGCTGGGGAAACCTGGGGAACTATCTGCCAAAAGTAAGGGCATACAATGCTTCAGGCGCACTCCAGTGGGAATTTAATATTGCCAATGAAATTTCAGAGGTTTCTTCTTCAATTATTAGCCACCCCAACGGAACACTCATTTTTGCCACCATGGATTTTTATTACAGTAACGGGACTATTTGTGCCCTGGATGGTGAAGGGAATTTTTTGTGGGAAAATTTATACGATAACACGATATCTGCTACGCCGGCCATCGCCGCCAACGGCTTGATTTATTTTGGCTGTATGGATGGAAATTTTTATGCCCTTTACCCCGATGGTTCTGAAAAATGGGAACTAAACACCGGATCAGAAATTATAACTTCGCCGGTCATCCATAGTAACGGCATTATTTATTTCACCACCGAAGATGGGTCTTTATTTGCTGTATATGGCGAAAATGGCGGGCTTGCCCATTCACCGTGGCCAATGATACAGCGCGACCCCAAGCACACCTCCTCGGCCGATTCGCTGCCGGTATTTATCAACGAACCGCTTTATCCTTCTCCTGTTTTTAATAAATTGACGGCACTGCCCAATCCCTTCATGCGAAATACCACCATTCGGTGGGAATTGGATTATCCTGCAGAAGTACTTATCAGGATTGCTGATTTGGCAGGCAAAGAAATCATTTCAAAAAAAGTGTTTTGTAAAGCGGGAATAAACCGGTACACCTGGAATGGTTTTGCCGCAGAAGGCAAAGAAGCTAAACCGGGAGTATATGTTTGCAGGTTGCAAACCAATAAAAAAACAGCATGGATAAAGTTGATAAAAAACAGCCGGCATCCTTAAAATAAAAAATCAGGTCAGGTCAAAACAGATGGCCGGACTTAGGTGCTGATGAAGGGGAGTTATAACCTGAATACAAAAGAATTTATAACAATACGGTCAGTGCTGAAAATTATACCACTAATGCATCGGTTTTCCTCTCAGTACCTTATCTCTAATATTTTGCCATTTTTTGGCAGAATATTAGAGATAAGGTACCCAAGCAAAATTTAAAATGCATTGTCGTTATTATGAAATGAAGAGTAATAATAAAGCTCTTAATTGCAAAATATGCATTTATAAATTTTGCCGACTAACTTGGACAAACCAAAACAGGAATACACCATAAATTTTACATGATCACCTTGTTTGGTTTTGGTTTGTCAAGGTTAGGTTATTAGAGTTTACCATTTCATCTGTGATTTTAATTTTCTTCACTATTTTAGCCGAAAACTAATCGTGTGGTAAAAGCATCATTTCAAATAGTAATTGTAATTCTCTTGTTTTTGCATGGTGCAGGTTTCGCTCAGCAAGCTAACATACCAAGCTACGGAAAGCTCAGCAATAAAAACTTAAAGCTTTCGCATCCGGAAATTGTAATGCGCGACATCGGCATAACCTTTTCCTTTGAAGTTACCGATCCGGGCATTAAATCGTTGGTAAATGGTGAGATACAGGCAATTGTAAATGGTGAAGTCAAGAGCTTAAATTTCGTTAACGGTGAAGCTGAATTTACGGTAGTTTTTGAAGGCGGGCAGCAGCTTTCCGTTTTTGTTGAAGATTTCAGTTTTAAAGATGATTTTACACCCATCCCGCTTTGGCTGTCGATTTTGCCGCCACTCATTGCAATATTGATGGCACTAATCATTAAAGAGGTTTACTCAGCACTTTTTACAGGAATACTGATAGGAACTTTTATTATTTTCTTTTATCAGGGGCAACATTTTTTTGAGGCTCTTTTCAATGGCATTTTTGCCGTTGTTGATACCTACGTGCTTAACGCCATGATGGATCAGAGCCATTTGTCCATTATTATTTTTTCGATGATGATTGGCGGGATGGTAGGGGTAATTACCAAAAACGGGGGCATGAAGGGCGTGGTAAACTTTTTGTCGCGCTTTGCAAACAATGCCCGTTCGGGTCAGCTTATAACATGGCTACTTGGTATTTTGATTTTTTTTGACGATTATGCCAATACCCTCGTTGTGGGAAATACGATGCGACCTGTAACCGATCGCTTAAAAATATCGAGGGAAAAACTGGCCTACATTGTTGATTCCACCGCAGCACCCATTGCCTCCATTGCTTTTGTTACCACGTGGATAGGGGCTGAGTTAAGCTACATTCATGATGGCATAAAAACGCTGGGGCTTCCCGAAACGCCCTACGATGTTTTCCTGAATTCTTTACAATATGCTTTTTATCCCATCCTTGCAATCTTTTTCATGTTTTTTTTGATATGGAAACGCCGCGATTTCGGGCCGATGTTTAGCGTGGAGAGCATGGTACGGAAAGGTAAAACATCAGACGAAAGCGAAACTTTACTCACCAAAGGTATTGGAGCTGAGGCTGAACCTGAACCCGGCGTCAGCGCCAGGTGGTTTAATGCTTTTATACCTGTAATGGTTGTTGTGTTGGGCACCATTGCCGGTTTAATATTAACCGGAATTAAGGCCGTTGGCTGGAATGATGAAATGGGTTTTGGAGGAAATATTTCCTCGGTTATTGGTAATGCCGACTCGTTCAGCGCCTTACTTTGGGCCTCGCTTGCCGGGGTTGTGGTGGCAATTTTACTTTCTGTTTCACAAAGAATTCTTACGTTGGCAAAAAGTATTGATGCGCTTGTTCACGGATTTAAAACCATGCTTACCGCTGTACTGATTCTCGTACTCGCCTGGTCCATTGCCATGATTACAGAGCATCTGCACACTGCCGAATTTATTTCCACAACCCTGATACAACTAAAACTTTCACCCTTCTTTGTGCCCGCACTAACTTTCCTGCTTGCCGCCCTGGTTTCGTTTTCAACCGGGTCGTCGTGGGGAACAATGGCCATTCTTTATCCATTAATGTTACCGGCTTCCTGGTTAATTTGTCAGGATGCAGGATTAAATTACGATGCCTCGATATCCATATTTCACAATGTGGTTTCGGCGGTGCTTGCAGGGTCGGTTTTGGGCGATCATTGTTCCCCGATTTCCGATACCACCATTCTAAGTTCTTTGGCAAGCTCCTGCAACCACATCAGCCATGTGCGTACACAAATGCCCTATGCACTTACGGTAGGAGTAATCGGGATGTTTTTTGGAACTATTCCGGCGGCCTATGGTGTTTCATCCCTGATACTTTTTCCTTTAAATATTTTGATTTTATTTTTCATTGTCCGGTTTGTGGGAAAAAAACATCCAAAGGTTTATCTGGATGGAAGAATGGTGTAGATAATAAATTCTATTCCTTAACATTAATAATGAATGAAATACTCAAGATAATTATTATCATCCGCTGAAATGAATAATATGTTTTTCAATTTTATCCGTGCATCTCGCCAAAAGGCGGACAGGCAGTGGCCAATTTTTATGTAGATGAAAAAGCAAACACTAAAATCAAGCAGTGAACAATATCATGATTTTTCAATATTCAACATTTCTACAACCCTAACGGATTACATGCTTGCCTTTCATCTCAACAAATCGTTGGGAATAAAACTTGCCCGGCAGGTCGATCTTCCGGTTTATTTATCAGGAGACTCACCTTTGCTTTTTTCTTTGTTTTATTTTAAGGATGATGTCAGGTACGAGTATCACTTAATCCAGGATACGACCGGACAAGATCAGCTTATGAATAGTTTTTTATTCTTATTGAAAGGGCATTTCCAGGAAGCTGAGCCTGGAAGTATTTTAGAAACTATCAGCAAAATTGATAACATATTTAGCATCAATGCTGTAACTCCGGATGAAAATCAAAGCAAAAGAAGCAAAATGGCAAAAACCATACAATTCATCAATACCATTTTAACTGATCTTGAATTTCATATACTCGAAATTAATCGGCGGGAAGAGGAAACAAGGGTTAAACTAAAACCAACGCAAACAAAAAGTAGCAGGAAATTATATGATTGATATTCATAAAAAATAAAGATATTTGACATCAAATTAAAAACAGAAAAATCAAGGGAAATGAAAACAAAAATTATTGCAACTTTAGGTCCGGCATCCTCATCACCAGCCATGCTGAAAAAATTAATTTTTGCAGGTGTTGATGTTTTCCGATTGAATTTTTCACATGTCAATTATGATGAATTTGAAAGAATTATCAATGATATCCACAAGCTAAACGAAAAATTGGAAACGCATGTGGCCATACTGGCCGATTTACAAGGCCCTAAAATCAGGATTGGCGAAGTTGCCCCGGAAGGCGTAATGCTTAAGGATGGGCAAACCATTCGATTTACCACCGATAAGTCGCAGGTTTCAGCGGATAAAATTTTCATATCCTACCAACATTTCCCGAGGGATGTGAAAGCAGGAGAAACCATTTTGCTGGATGATGGCAAATTGACCCTTAGGATCACCAAAACGGATGCTAAAACTGAAGTGGTGACCAAAGTTATAAATGGGGGCTTGCTTATGTCGCGAAAAGGAGTGAACCTGCCAAACACAAAATTGTCGTTGCCCTCACTATCAGATAAAGATAAGGAAGATGTGAAGTTTATTTTGGATCATAAGTTCGACTGGATTGCGCTCTCCTTTGTAAGGTTAACTTCGGATATTGAAGGATTGATATCGATGATGAACTCGTACCGCCCCGATCATTCCATTCCGGTAATTGCAAAAATCGAAAAACCGGAGGCAGTTAAAAATATCGATTCCATTATACAGGCCGCTCACGGTGTGATGGTTGCGCGGGGAGACCTCGGTGTGGAGATTCCCCTGCAGAATGTTCCCATGATCCAGAAAAAGATAGTAAAAAAATGTCTGGCCAATGCCAAACCGGTTATAATAGCCACACAAATGATGGAGGGCATGTTGAACAGCCCGCGGCCTACACGTGCCGAGGTGAACGATGTGGCCAACTCGGTGATGGATGGTGCCGATGCCTTGATGCTAAGCGGGGAAACCTCGGTTGGTAAATTCCCTGCCGAGACCGTGGAAACCATGAAGAAAATAATTTCGGAGGTTGAGCAATACGAAGGCATTTATCACAAACATCAAAAGCCTGTTATTAAAAATAACCCTCGCTTTATTTCCGATTCGATCATTTACAGCGGTTGCAATGTGGCCCGCGAAGCCAATGCCAAAGCTATAGTTTCGGTTGCTTCATCGGGTTATTCCACAGCCAAAATTTCATCGCAAAGGCCAAAAGCCACTATTTTTGGCTTTGCCAATAATATATCAATTCTCCGTAGGCTTAATCTTTTGTGGGGAGTAAAGCCTGTATATTTCGATAGGTATATCAATACCGATCAAACAATTACCGATCTAATGGAAGAGTTGAAACAGAAGGGATTGGCGCAATCCGGCGATTTGTTGGTGCATATATCTAATATGCCCATCAACGAACCCGGCAAATCGAACATGTTGAAATTGGGGAATGTGGAGTAAATGTTTATTGGTGTTCAGTCATCCGATGAATTACTCCTGGAAGTGGCATTATTCCCTTATGCAAGGTGTCATTTGCTTAAGCAGTATTCATCGGATGACTAATCCCGGACATTCTACCAGTCATCCGATGAATAACTCCCGGAAGCTGTAATTTTTCCTTGAGTAAGGTTTCATTTGCTTTGGCGGTATTCATCGGATGACTTTTCAGGATTACCGGTGTTCAGTCATCCGATGAATTACTCCCGGAAGTGGTATTGTTCCCTTATGCAAGGTGTCTTATGCTTAAGCAGTATTCATCGGATGACTATTTATTTTAATGTTAAAAATTTGCTTTCCACAATGCATTAATTTAAATTTACAATCTTTTATTAAAAAAACAAATGGCAAGGAAAACACACATATTTTGTTACCCGGTATTATGGGAAAGTAGCCCCCCCGCCCCCCTCAGCTCTTACGGCCAGGCAGGCAAGCCACTACAATAAAACAGGACATTTGCCGTGCCTTCCGAAGATGGAAAGAGCAAACACAATTCACAAAACTACAATGCCTGTTTACACGCTTAAACCTTTACCTTTATTTTTTTTACTGACCAGCCTTAACTTCTTGCCCGACATTTACTTTTTATTGTAGCATCAATTTTATTAATAAAAACCAATAAATATCTTAATCATGAATAATAAAATATACAATTTATTTGTCGTGCTCTTGCTTATTGCATGCAGCCAGCTTTACGGCCAAAGTCCGTTCAGCATAACAAAAGACACCCTGGGAGGCGACCAGGTATTGGTTAGAATTGAGCATACCAACGGAAGGTATGTGGAACACATTATTGATGGAAATCAGGATGATATCCATGTTGATTTCATCGACTACATCCAACAGGATAATGGTTCATCTGGTTTTAGCCATGATGTTTTGAGTAACACCATTGCTTTGCCAAAAGCGGATATCAATTCCCATCCGCTTGAACTCTACAACACCGGCTCCAAGGTTTATTGCCTCGGTACAAAACAATTGATGTTTGTGGACTCTCAAACAGACGAAGTTAGAAATGCACTTTCTCTTGGCAATTCTGGCAACTATCATGCAATGGATTTTTTAAATATGTTGCCTGTTAGTAGATTTATGGCTGGAAATAGTTCGGATGATATCCTGTATTGTGCTGATCTGGCAAATAATTTATACTTCATTGATGTAACAACAGATGAAATTCTGTTTTCACATTCCCTTAACAATTATGCAGAACAGTTATCTACAATAGTTGAATATGATGAGGCAACGAACAGGGTTTTCTGGTTGATCAACTCATGGGAAAGTACAAATGGTACGATTATCCTTGCCTTTGATGGAACTGACGGTTCATTAATATCACAGCGCTATTTCGACCAGGAACTGAATGATATGATCGCTTTTAACGGCAATCTTGTGGTTTCGGAATCTTCCCAATTGTTAAAATTAAACCAATTAAGCTTAAGCACTATAGCTACTTATGCTGGTGATTTCAGAAAACTGTTTTTCCTTTACAGCAATGAATTTGTGGCTGAAGAATATGTGCAACTTGGAATTAAATATTTCACAATAATTGACAATCTATCTTTTACACCAATACAATCATTGGCCGGAACACAGGAGCAGCATTTGAAAGCAATGCCTGTCGTACCTGATCATAGTTTTTTATTATTAACCGGTGGGTTTTTTGGTGGTGAATATATTTCAAATATTTCTAAGATAGAAAAAGTAAATAATACCTACGTTACCAACCAAGTGCAACATATACTAGGGTTTCAATTAAAAACAATGATTTCATCACCATCAGGAAATGCAATATTTTGTGCGGGAGGAAATTATTTATGCAGATTGAATATGAATACATTAGAAATTGAAGGCGAAAGTACATTAATTGGATGTCAAAATTGGGATTTATCGGTTTCAGACAGACAAGACGGAGTGAGAATATTTTCTGCAAATGCCAGGGAAGGTACCATCAGTATCCATGATGGGTATTGCAGCCTTTTAGCTATAGATCAAACAGCATTTAAAACCAGTAAAGGTTGCTTAAACCCTGTAAATAATAAAGTTTATTTCATTAACAACAGGATTACCTATCAACAATCAGGAATCGCTATAATCGATGGTAATACCGAGGAGCTTATTAATAATTTACCATTGGGTGCTTACTTAACCGATGTTGTTTATAATGAAGTATCCAATACTATTACCGTCACATCATATTGGGATAACGAAATATATGTTATCGATGGAAATAGTGATGAGCTCATTAAAACTATAGGTCTGCCGCGGCCACAAAGGTTATTTAGCTACCAGGATAAGGTATTCTGTGGTACTAATTCTGCAATTTATATGATCGATGTGGACAACAACTATTCAGTTTCCTCCTTTCCGCTTAACTTTTCAGGTAATGTTGAGAACTGTATGGACTTTGCATTAAACACCAATGATGAAAAGCTTTACGTACTCTATAAATATGGAGAAGATGCCTATCTTGAAGAAATCGACTTACTCAACTATTCTATAAATCAGCGAAAATATAAAGATATTATTAATGGATATGATATTGAGTATGATCCAATCCATGATAAAATATACCTTGCAAATGCTTTGTTACCAAAATTATTTGTTTTAGACCCTGCAAGTTTAGGCATAATTCAAGAAATAGATTATCAAGCATTGGCCGTGATCTATCAATTGGATTTAAAGATTGATCAGTTTAAAAATAAAGCTTATCTCACCTACAGGGAAATTTCAGGAACCAGAAAAAGAACCACCATTGACCTGGATAATGCCGTTTATGAAACATTTAACCTGAATGCTGGGAGAGCTACACAGACTTTCAATGAGCTGAATGATCAGGTATATTATCAAACAGTGGCATTAAATGATGAAAACAAATTTGAAGTATTTGTCAATGCTATTAGTGGTTTGGATGGTGAAGAAATGGATAACATGTACACAGGAAACCTGCTCAATAGGAATTATTCATTTTATATGGATACATACGGAAAATTAACACCAATAATTAACACCGAAACCAACAAAATCTATTGGCCCAATGCCGGCTTCTCCAATGTTTCGGTTATCAATGCTTACACCGACCGCCTCGGCCTTAAAAGCGGCTGGAACTGGCTCTCCTTCCCAAGGCTGGAAAGGGCAGAAAATAACCCGGCTCCTGTGATTCCGGTGCTCGATAATATTAATTATTTCCCGGATGTTGAGTTACTATTACAAGATCAATACGGTACACAGTTAATTTGGGAAGATTCATATTGGTATGGTCAGTTGACGCAGGTTATTAGTACAGAAGGTTACATGCTGAACCTGGATATACTAAGTGATAACAATGCCCCGGAAATGAAGCTATACGGTGCAATACTTGATCCCGAAACCCCAATCACACTTAATCCTGGTGGATATAATTGGGTGGGTTATTTTATTGAAGATGCCCAAATGCCCCTGGATGCCATCCCTGCCGATGTGCTACAGTACGTGTTGGAAATTAAAGCACAAAACTGGACTATGATACGCATCGAACAAAACCCTGAATGGGAATATAAAGGCAAGGTTATGCCCATTCAATACGGCCAGATGGTAAAGATAATTGTGGTTTCACAACAAAGCCTGGTGTGGAACCAGCCCCAGCAAGCTGCCGGGTTGATGACAGTGCTCACGACCGAATATTACGAATTTGAAGAACAGGCCGACTACCTGCCCATTTTTGTTGAAACCGATGCCGCGAGCGATATACATGAAATAGCCGTGCTGGCCAATGGCGGGGTAAAAGGCGCTGCCGTACGCGAGCCGGGCGACACCCTTATCCAGGTGAGTGCTTATTTGGAAGGTGTGCCCCCGGGAACGCCTTTAACATTTGAAACCTGGAACGGGTATAAATCGGCACCGGCAGGCAGTAACAGTTACGCGGTATTCAATCCCGCGAACAAAACCTACGAAAGCCGCACATTGTACATAGGCGAGCGTGCCCGCTATCATGTCGTTTCGCTTAAATCGGGTACCGAAACCCGTGCTTTGTCGAATCCGGTTGAAGTGAACTGTGCGCCCAACCCCTTTGCCGGCGAAACAACTTTTACCGTTAGGGTGAACCAAGCAGCCGGGGTTATTCTTGCTATTCGCGACATCAACGGCAAAACGGTAGCTACCCTGCTTAACAGCCCAATGCCCGAAGGTTTATACCAGGCTACCTGGGATGGTAGGGCCGGAAATGGAACCCATGCCGGCAACGGTGTATATTACTACAGCCTCACCATCGATGGCAGGCAACAGGACTCCGGCAAGGTGGTGCTGCTGAGGTAAAAACAGGCCCAATTAAATTCAAAATCAAATCATCGGCCACGCCGGCCACTACCGGCCGGTGTGGCTGTTTTTACTTGCTAAATAATCTATAAACAAATCGTTTAATTATTATTGATTATGAAATTATTAAAGACAACATCAGGCAGTTCAAATTACTGTTTCTGCCGGTTCAAACATATCACCTTTGGTAAATTTGCCGGGGCAGCTACACTTCTTTTATTCTTAATAATTTTCACGATGCCTTCTGTGCTGCCGGGAGCCATCCTCACCGTAAAGCAGGACGGCACCGGCGATTTCACCCAAATCCAGGAAGCCTACATGGCGACACTATCCGGAGATACAGTGCTGGTGTATCCCGGGACTTATATTGAAAACCTACATATTTATAAGTTTATCGATATCACCCTGACCAGTCTGTTTTTAACAACACAGGACAGGTCATATATTAATAACACCATCATTGACGGGAATCAAACAGGGAGTTGTGTATATATTCAGGATACCTATGATAAAGAAGTAACCATAGAAGGTTTTACGCTTACCAATGGCTCAGGGCACGGAGAAGGATTGAGGGGTGGAGGTATATATGTGAACGGTGCTTCCTCTGTTTCCGTTATTTCCAATATTATAAAAAACAACACTGCCGGTGGGGGTGGTGGTATTATGGTAAATAGCAGCAATTTGTTTATATCTGATAATATTATTTGCCATAACAGAGCTTTTGGGGGTGGCGGAGGAATTTGCAATTTATATGAATCTAACATAGAATTCGACCCGATTCACAAAAATAGTGTTTACCTGAACTATGCTCCTTTAGCAATGGATATAAGCAAAATAATTTACAGCGGGCCAATGGACATTATATTAGATACGTGTACAGTATTGGAACCTGATTATTATTTTATTTATTCTCATGATTTATTAAATTTCCCAAATAATGACATCACCATTTCGGTGGAGCATGGCAAAATAGAACCGGTGAATAGTGATCTATACGTAAATCCTGGTACCGGAGATGATAATAATGACGGCCTTACACCGGAGACTGCCTTAAGAACGGTCTCCTGGGCCTGTACTAAAATCGCTTCCGATAGCACTAATCCTTTAAATATTTACCTGATGGATGGCATTTATTCCCCATCGACCAACCAGGAACGCTTTCCGTTTAACGGAAGGAGCTATGTATCGTTGATTGGCGAAAGTATGGAAAACACCATTTTTGATGGCGATTCTTCTTACTTTTTTTATTTGAGCAGTGGTGTGCAAACAAACTTCAGCATCAAGAATATAACCATGCAAAATACTTATGGACTCGACCTCCAATCAAATAAAAGTGGTTGTATGTATTTTCTATGTTGTGATAATGCAACCGTTCAAAATATTACCGTGAAAAATTGTCAGGATAACAAAACATCCGGGATAGGTTTTGATTATCCAGATAAATTATTGCTGAAAAATATCACCATCGATCATTTACAAGGTGGCTTCGTATTCCGCATGGGCAATACTGAAGCTCCCGGAAAAACTTT
This sequence comes from uncultured Lentimicrobiaceae bacterium, assembly GCA_964593705.1. GTDB lineage: Bacteria > Bacteroidota > Bacteroidia > Bacteroidales > 4484-276 > SABY01. Next base: position 60,194 of record CAZQIV010000020.1, read on the forward strand.
TAGGTGCGATAATATTGTCATTAGGGATTTTATTCCGGATGCCGATCCCTGGCAAACAGGAGGCGAAGGTGGAGGAATGAGTGTTGTTGGAAATTTATATGAAGATGATAGGTTTACAGGCACCTTTTCTAACTTGCAAATTACAAATGGTCTGCGCATTCCAAATCCCGGTTGGGGTCTGGGAACTAATGTAGTGTTCGGGATAACCTATCGTGCAAAAGTAAACCTGGTAAATGCTACCATCGGCAACAACACCTGCCGGGGTGTGGAAAGTATTGCTGGACACATAAACGAAGGCGCCGTTGTAAACATTTACAACACCATAATGTATGGCGATTCACTTAAAGAACTCGGTTTGGGAAGCGAAGCAGGATCATACTTCCCGGCTACTGCCAATATCTCCTACTCCAATATCGAAGGGGGCGAGGATGATATAATTAACTGGCAAAACTACCATATCCTCAACTGGTTGGAAGGCAACATGGATGAAAACCCGCAGTGGGTAGGCACGGGCGATACGGCCTATTACCTCCAGGATGATTCGCCGTGCATCAATGCCGGCACACCCATGTTCGAAGAAGGTATGGAGCCACCCTATATTAAGGAGGAAAACGGACGCTATGTACTCTATATGCACAACATGGATACCGTACACCTGCCTGCCACCGACCTGGCCGGGAACCCGCGCATCTCGGGTGGCCGCATCGACGTGGGCGCTTACGAGTTTCAGGATACCACTACTGCCATCCAGCAATATCCGGCGGCGCAAAGCGATGTTTCTAAGGTATCGGTTTATCCCAATCCCTTTTATGTACACACCTTCGTGGATTTCAGCCTCGAACAAAAAAGCCAAATCCGCATTACTATCATGGATATCAATGGAAAAACCGTGAAAAACCTTATCGATGCCAGCCTGCCCAAAGGCAAATACAAGCTCACCTGGAAAGGCGACAACGATTACGGCAATACCCTCAAAACTGGTGTGTATTTATTGAATATGTGGATGGATAGTGAAAAGGTATCCACGCTTAAAGTGGTGAAAGAAAAGTATTAGAAGGAGGGTTGTTAAGTTTGACGTTTCGAAGTCAACATTTCACCAGTCATCCGATGAATAATTCCCGGAAGTGGTATTGTTCCCATGCGCAAGGTGTCATTTGATTTGGCAGTATTCATCGGATGACTTTCCCGGACATTTTAGTAGTCATCCGATGAATAATTCCCGGAAGTGGTATTGTTCCCATGCGCAAGGTGTCATTTGATTTGGCAGTATTCATCGGATGACTTTCCCGGACATTCTACCAGTCATCCGATGAATTACATCAGGAAGTGGTAACAGTTCTGCGCATGGTGTCAGTTGCATAAGCAGTATTCATCGGATGACTTTCCCGGACATTCTAGTAGTCATCAGATGAATTACATCAGGAAGTGGTAACAGTTCTGCGCATGGTGTCAGTTGCATAAGCAGTATTCATCGGATGACTTATCCTGACAGCTAATTTCTCCTGATAAAATTGTAGGTAATGGTTCCTACCTGAAGGTCGGCAGCGTTGGGGTCGGGGGTAAATACAGATTTTTGTGCGGCATCTCCAGCCATCTTTCTCAACTGTGCATCGGCAATGGTTGTTCCTTTTACTCCAGACTGCACCCGTGTAACTTTTCCTTGTTTGTTTACCCAGATTTTTACCACTACTTTCCCCTGCTCCATCGAGTTGTAGGTGGGTTTTGGGAGGTGGATAGAACCTCGCCCTTCAAGGTCGAAAGAAACACCATCGCCCTGGCCGGAAATACCGTCTTGTTTTTTGCTGTCTTTGGAGCCGCTTTCTTTTCCCTGGTCAGCTTCCCTAGTCCCGTCACCCTGGTTTCCCGATTCGTCCTCATCTTTTTTAAGTGGTGTGTAAAGTGCATTGGGATTTACTTTCGGTTTTTCAACTACTTTTTCCTCAACTACTTTTTCTTCTACCGCTTCTTCCTGAATTACTTTTTCGATGATTTTTTCCTCGATTAGAGGAGTTTCTTCCACATCCTGGGTGATGATTTCTTTAGGCTCGGGTTTTATAACTTCGGGTTGAATACGTTGAATGGGTTTTATTTTTTCGGGTTGTGTGAGCCCCGATCCTGCATTGTCATATCCAAGGCTAACCTCAACGCCTTCTTCGCCGGGCAATGGGAGCGGAGTGCGCAGGGCAAGAAAAAGCAAGGCAACAAGTATCAGGGCATGAAAAATTACAGTCCCAATCACAGCATGCTTATTATATTTCTTTTCGTTCATTGTTTTATTATATTTTTAGTCCACAGTGCCGAAAAAACATCCCGAAGCTTCGGGATTTGATTTCATATTTTTTCGAGCCCAGGATTCAAGAATCCCGGATTTGCAACATCCCTGCCTCGCCTTAACAAAAGCCTACGCTGGCGGCCCGCTTCGCAGCGAGGCGAGCAAGGCGGGCTCGAAAAGTTACGAAAATTGTCCGAAGGACTCCTTTGGAGAAAATTTTCTACTTTTCGGGATATTCAGTCCACAGTCTCCAGTTTCCAGTCCCAAATGCTTTCGGGATCATTCTTCATTATGCACTATCAATTTATCAATTATTTAAGTTGACAAGGCATGCCTTGTCTCTACGGAAAAACATTTTAATTACAAATAACTATTAACTATTAACCAATAACTAACGTGGCCTTGTAGCCATAATCACCTTATGTTTGGTGTTGTATTTTTCGTTAATCTTGTTTACGGCATCAATTACATTTACTACATATTGAACCTCCACTGATTGGTCAGAGCGCAAAACAACCGATCCCTCAACATCTCCGGCAAGCTCGTTACCCAGCAGAGTTTCAAGTTGCTCTTTTGCCACGGGTATTTCACCTATAAAATATTCAGCCCGATCGTTAATATAAACCGTAACGGTTTGTTTGGCCAGTGTTTTACTGCTGCTTTGCGGTAACAATAACTTGATGGCATTTGGCGCAACGAGGGTTGAAGTAAGCATGAAAAATATTAAAAGTAAGAACACCAGATCCGACATGGAAGCCGTGCTAAACTGGATGCTTCTTTTATTTCGGGTTTCTATAGCCATAAATTTATTGATTTAAAGAAAGGTTTATTCAACCGGTTCGTTCAGCACATCCATAAATTCGGTGGCACGGGCTTCAAGTTTAAATACCAGCTTTTCAACCCTCGCTACTAAAACATTGTAACAGATGAATGCTATAATTCCAACAATCAGTCCGGCAACAGTGGTAATCATGGCCTGGTAAATTCCTGATGAGAGGAGCGCAATATCAATGTTGTTACCGGCCATCGACATATCATAAAAGGCACGAATCATTCCGATAACTGTTCCCAAAAATCCGAGCATCGGGCCAGCCCCGGCAATGGTGGCCAGTGTAGCGATATTCTTTTCCAGTCGCGAAACTTCGAGTTTGCCTACATTTTCGATGGCAGCATTGATATCGTTGAGGGGTTTGCCAATTCGTAGCAATCCTTTTTCTATCATTCGTGCAATCGGGTTTTGGGTTTTGCGACATAAAGCCAGGGCAGCATCAATTTTTCCATCATGAATAAAATCACGAATATGATTCATAAAGTTATTGTCTTCGCGTGAGGCATTGTTGATAATCAGGAATCTTTCGATAAAAATATAAATAGCGATAACTGAGAATATGGCGAGGATGGCCATGATCCATCCGCCTTTCATCGTGAGTTCCCAAATTGACATTGAGATTTCTCCAGCTTCTCCGCTCATTGCATTGTCGGCCGTGTTGTTAATGGCCTGGCCTGCCTGATTTACTTGTAATAAAATATGTGCTAACATTGCTATCTGCTTAATTTACTTGTGTTTAGACTGCTTAGGTTTAAAATTACTTTCTCATTAACGCATTCAAGCCTTTATTATTAGGTTGAAAATATAATTTTTATAATTTCCTTGTGTTATCGTGTGGCTCTTTTTAATGTTATAATTGTGATTTCACTTTTTGAGTTATACCTTACGGGGATTCCTGATGTGCCAGTACCACTTCCGGTAAATCCTGTCATAGCCTTATATTTCCATACATTTTTGTAGAATTTTTTTCCGTTTGAGAGGTGAGTGATCAACGGTTTTCCACCGGGCAGGCAAATCTGGCCCGCATGGGTATGGCCACATAAATATAAACTGTAATTGTTGTTGGCAGCTACATCAAATAATTCGGGCGAGTGAACGAGGGCAATTTTAAAACCATCCACATTTTTGCCTAATGCAGTTAATGCATCTTGTGAAAAGTAATAATGAACATCGTCTATTCCGGTAATAAATATATGCTCATCCTCTCTGTTTAATTTAACGGTTTCGTTGGTTAAAACCTTGATTCCCATTTTACACATAGGTTTCACCATCAGGTATGAATCATGGTTTCCCAATGTGGCAAATATCCCATCTTTTGCCGAAATCGCGGCATTTAGTTTTTTTAAAGGTTCAAGTATTTGCCTGAATTCCCCTGAGGTGTCCTTCCGGTAATCTCCCGTCATTACGCATAAATCAGCGTTAACATCTTGCACTACCGAAATGATTTTGTTTTCCAAACCGGCAATTATGTCAAGATGAAGATCGGTGAGATGTAAAATTTTATACCCGTCAAAACTTTCGGGGAGGTTTGGGAAGTTCAAGGTGATTTCTCTCAGACGAATGTTGAGGGCATTGTTAAACCCACGGGAATATAAACCAGTAAGTTTTAAAATAAACCCAAACAAATTGATCAGTTTATCAAAAAGTTTCCACAAGCGCTGAACGATGCCCCCGGTGCGTTGACGCTTGCGCCTGGTTTTTTCCAGATCGAAGCGGTTGGCGAGCCATCTTTCACGTGTTTGTTGTTGCTCTGTCATATTTAAAAATCGGATATTAACAGAATTATGTTGGAGGGTACAATGAATTTCCCTGACTATCCTGCCATAATTGTTTTTACTTCTTCGCGGATATATTCCCAGTTTGAGGTATTCATTTTAGCGCCGAGCACTTCTATCACTTTTCCGGCCAGCAAGGAGCCGATTTTACCGCATTTGTCGGGCGACAAGCCATTGGAGAGGCCAAACAGAAATCCTCCGGCGTATAGGTCGCCGGCACCGGTGGTGTCGATACTTTTTGCCTCGATTACACCAATTTGATGTACCTGATTATCATGTTTTATCAACGAGCCCTGCTTTCCAATTTTTACAACGGCAACATCACAATCCTCATATATTTTGTGCAGGGCTTCTTCAGGGTCAGTTCCTGTAAAAGCTTTGGCTTCATCTTCGTTTGCAAAAACAATGTCAACATAATCTTTAATAATTTCTTTGAGGAAATCCAGGTTTTCGCGAACCACGTCAAAGCTGGCTAAATCAAGCGAAACTTTTACATTATTTTCCCTGGCAAGTTTCACGGCTTTTTGGAGCAGAGCATGATTTTGAACCAAATAGCCTTCAATGTGGAAATAATCATATCCTGCAAACATTTCCGTGCGAATATCATCAGGCGAAAGCTCGATAGCACAACCCAGGTTCACGGCAAAAGTTCTTTCTGAATCGGGAGTAACCATGGCCACGGCCACACCGGTTGGCGAACTGCCTTTAAGCAAATAGGGCTGAATATTGTTTTTCAGCATATCATCTTTCATAAAATTGCCGTTTGCATCATCAGCTACCTTTCCAATAAACCCTGTTTCCATGCCGAGGTTTGAAACCCCGTTAATGGTATTTGCCGCTGAACCACCAGGTGCTTTTTCGGCGGGAAGGCGCTTTAATTTATTCAATACGGATTCCACTGTTTTGGCATCCACCAGGCGCATTCCACCTTTTTCGAGTTGAAATTCCGCGAAGATGGATTCATCTTCAATTCTAATCATAATATCCACAAGGGCGTTGCCCATTCCTAAAACCTTTGCCATGCTTAAATTTTCTTGTTTAATTATTAATTTAAATTTTTTTTTACAAAAGTATTGCTATTTTGGAAACAATATCTATTTTTGCCACCGCTTTTAAAAAAAAGCAAACGTTCTTTTAGATGCAAATTATCTTCCTCTTTAGCTCAGTTGGTGCCGCCCTTCGGGCGAGCATCCTCGAAAAATTTAAAAAATCAAAGATTTTTTATTTTTCGGGATTAGAGTCCCGCACATGCGGGATTAATCAGAGGGTTAAAGAAGGTTCGTTCATTAAAATAAAATTCCTCTTTAGCTCAGTTGGTTAGAG
>CAZQIV010000021.1:0-25162 GCA_964593705.1 uncultured Lentimicrobiaceae bacterium
GTGGCTGAAACCATCCCGCAGTTGCGGGACTAAACAGCGTACATACTCTTTTAATAACTTTGGAGAGGTGGGTGAGTGGCTGAAACCACATGTTTGCTAAACATGCGTACTGAGAAATTGGTACCGGGGGTTCGAATCCCCCCCTCTCCGCCAGTTCATTAAATAAACGGGGTAAACGTAGTCCGGTTAGCGCGTCCCGACTTAGGAAGTCGGGAAGGTCGTCCGGATAAGTTCTTAAAAAATAGTACGGGGTATAGCGTAGTCCGGTTAGCGCGCCTGCTTTGGGAGCAGGAGGTCGGGTGTTCGAATCACCCTACCCCGACACTAAAAATCAAGGAGTTAGATTAAGTTCTAACTCCTTTTTTGTTTTTTTTGAAATCGCTTAACTAATGTCTGTCTATAAACTCGCCATCCACCATGCACCCCTCTAACCTGCTTAGCCGGCAAGGCTGGCTCCCCTGAAGGGGAGAACCCCCAACGCACTGGCAGCGAGGGGTCTCCCCTTTAGGGGACTAAGGGGTTGTGTGAGCAAAATTAGAAAAGCACCGACTTTATAGACGAGCATTAACTAATGTTTGTCCTTAAAGTCAGTATTTTTCACTAGCCTCGGGCTCCCGCCTCGCTCGCCTCGCTGGCTAAGCGGGCTGCGAAGCGGGAAGATGGGGCAATTGATATTTCAAAAAACTTACTAAAAAGACACACACTAATTAATGTTCAAAAATTAGGGTATGTAAATATTTGATGAGATATTTCCACCAGAAATACTTGCGGGATAAAAGAAAAAACCCCCGCCGCGGGCGCGACGGAGGGTCCCAGCAAAAAAGATTTCCCATGGAAGGAAATGAAAGAAAAGCAAATTTTAATCTTTTACGTATATGATTATCTCAGAAAAATTGGCCGTAGGTTCATACTTTGTTATTCTAAGATATCTTGATTCTTGTTTAATAACATGGTGACTCCATATTTTGTAGCGACCGCAATTATCTCCAGCAACCTCAGTCCAGTTACCGGGTTCTCCTATCGAAAATGTCATGTTTCCTGTGGCGTTCATATCCCTCAGGAAAATGGTCTCAATATCGTAAACATTACCCAAATCAAGATAAGCGTGAACCGGGTAGTTTGCTCCGAAACTAGTTGACCATGTGGTTATGGCCTCACCGCCTTTTTCCATGAAAGGATCGCCGGAAAGTTCTTGCTCGTCAATCAATAGTGTTGGATCACCTTGTCCCGATTCATTTACTATTATTGAATTATCAAGTTGCAATTTTGCGATGGTTTTCATCTCCTGAAATGTATAATCCGCGGAAGCGGCCAAAACAAACACGGGGCGTTCGCTAATATTCAAGGTGATTTTTCCATTGGTAATTTCTATAAGTGATTCGGTTCCGTTAATATTTCCATCAGTAAGTTCGATGAGCCGTGCCTGGGTTTCGTTGGGAGAAAGCGAAAATTCATAAGCCTCAACTGTGGTTTGATTGCTGGTGGGGCACCACAAAGCATAAGCTGATAAACTATCTTCGGTATTTATAAATTTATAAATTTGGATATTTTGATTCCCTGTGGAAATTTCCTGATTGAATTTCATTCCTTCCAGGCGGTTCTTTAGCGTATAAACATAGTACCACGATGGCTTTGGAGCCCAGTTTTCGGAAGCGCTGCCAACCAAACCCGAGGTGTTAAATTTAGTTGTACTGGTGGGGTTTACATCTCTTAGCATATACATCGCTGCCTTGTCAGTACCGCTGGCTGCAAGTTCAAGAAACGAACGTACGAGCCACTGTGCCTGCACTTCTTCCTGCGAAAACGATCCTATGGCAGGAGCCCGCTGCACTGATTCTGGATGGGTATCGTATCCAAATTCTGTAATCCAAACTTCTTTACCCGGTAAAAATTTATCTCTATAAGCTACAAATTCCTGCATTAATCCTTTCAGGTTTCCTTCCTCCGGGCTTACGCCAACACTTCCTGATGATTGATTGTGGCCATCATTACAATAGTGGTGAACATTAATAACATCGATGGGCATGTCGCCATTTCTGTTATAATCTGCCCACAGTTTAATTGCCTTTACATAGTTTAGGTCGGGATTGGCCAGGCCTCCCATCACAAGTTTTGCATTTTCATCGGCATTTTTTACGCCAAGGGTATTGCCCATTGTTCCCAAATGGCCATCCATATCAGCGCTTGCCATGGCGGCATACTCGTAAGGAGTAAAAAACGCATCCCTGCCTTTCCACCATTTGTCCTGTTCATTCCAGCTTTCGTAGTAATTAAGTGTCCCTTTTCCGGTGTGTCTATCCTGGCCATCCGAAAGTTTAAGCAGGTTATCTTCTACTGCTGCGTTTCCATACCTGGCGGCATATTGAAAAAAGTGATCGGCATGTTCGGCATAAGTTTGAGGTAATTCAGGATTTTCTTCGGGCAAAACAGGTTTGTTTTCCAATTTACTGTAATTGAAATCTGTTAACCATAATACATTTCTTTGTATTGCAGGGCATGCAGTAATCCCGGAGTTCTTGAAATTTTCGTAGTAATAATCAAAATTCCAACCCATCACGTTAAATTTATTTTCATTGTCAGGATAACCGGGATATGATTGGTCGTTGTTTCCTTCGCACCACATCCAACTATGGTATTCTCTTACAAACCCGGCCACCGACATCTTTCCTAAAGGATCATTAATAAAGGCATTAATGCCTATTAGTTGATCCATAGTTGGGCGCTCGTGAGCCGTGGGTTCAGGATACGCTTCAATTTCTTCGAGCCTTGAGGCATACACCACAATTTCTGAAATTTTGGTATCTTCCGAATTAATCTGGATCCTGATAAATCTGGATTCCAAATCCAGGTTGTGGGAGTTCCAGGTGTTTGTGTTTTCTAAATTATCTGTAAAAGCAGCGATCCAATTGAAGGGTTCTCCAATAAATACATCTACACCATCATCTCCATCTGCATCATAAAGGAAAATTTTTGAGATATTGCACAATCCTTTCAAATCTATCATGGCAAAACAAGGGTAAACCCAATCTGTGGAGCCCGGATTCCAGACCGTTGAGGGAGTTCCACCATTACCATTTAGCGGGTCGCCTGCTTCCGATTGCTCATCAACAAGCATACTTGCATTACCCTGGGCGTATTCGTTTAAAACCATATCGGGTGTAAGACTTATTTTAAAGGGATCGCCTCCAATTTCATATTCGGTTGTACATGTTGCATTTTGCGATATTTCACCTTTATTAAAGTTGTCATCGATGGCTCGAATGGCAAAATAATATTTAGTTGCCGGGTTAAGCCCTTGAATGGTCGTGGTTTCAGTTGTTCCAGGTTCTGATGGATCGGGAGCTAGTGGCCAATTAGTAGCTTCATAAAAGTTATCCTGGCATATTTCAGAAGTACTGAACCTGATTTCATAAGCGGAGCAAATCCCCGTCATATCATCATTACCCGGAGCTGTCCAGCTTAAGTTTATTTCATTCAGTGGATTGTTCCCCAAAACTGCAAGCAGGTCAGTTATGTTTCCAGGTGGAATATCATCAAGGATTCCCGGTGTATGATCAATTCCATAAACTACAATTTCGGCAACATTTGCATTTGGGCTGGTTTTTCCAAAGCGTAGGAATCGTGTTTCGGTATTGATGTCGTGTTGATTCCAACATAGGTAACCCGACAAGTTATCAAGAGCAACAAGTTCCCAGTTTTCCTCAGTTCCCGACCATATCGTAAAATCACTAACGGCATAAGTATCCCGAATAAACAATTTAGTAACTTCAACAATTTTTCCCAAATCAACCACGGCATAAAGTGGGTATGGGATTGAACTTTGAAAGCCGGTTTGCCAGTATGTTGTAGGGTTTCCACCGGGGCTGTTGGCCGGGTCTCCGGCAATTTCCTGTTCGTCAACAAGCTTCCAGGCATCTCCATAATCAGATTGATTTGTTAGCATTCCGGTTGACAGGATTAATTTTTCCTCAATCAAGGCTGCCGCTTTTCTGTATAATACAATCTCAGAAAATTTAGCTTCCCGATGGGTAAGGGTTATTCTTAAATACTTCGTTTTTACATCAACATCGTGTTGTTTCCATTTTAGATACAACTCGCAGTGATCTGTTAGTAAATACTCCCAATTATCAGGAGTTCCATATTCTATTACAACATCGCCCATCGAGTTTATATCTCTTAAAAAAACTTTTGAGATATGTTCTTCACCACCAAAATCAAGGTAAGCCGAGGCTGGATAATCTTCAATATCATTGCTGGGTTTCCATTCAATAACCGGCGTTCCGCCATTTCCATTTAAAGGATCACCCGAGAGTTCTTGTTCATTTACCAAATTCCCTGCATCACCCATGTCTGTTTCATTGGTAACCATCGAAAGATCGAGAAAAAGCTTTTCTTCAATTTCATTTTCGAAATAGGTGGTTGTCGCGGAAACAATATTTGAAATGGCTGTACTTCCATTTTCCCCTGTTTCTTTTATGGCGAAAAAATATTTCGTTCCCGGCATTAAGCCGGTAATTGTTTCAACTTGTGTTTTTCCGGGATATGGCTGTATATCAACATTAAAGATATTGCAATCATAAAAGTTATCTTCATTTATTTCAGATAGGCTATATCGAAGATCGTGAGTTGTTAAAATTCCAGTAGATTCATTTCCTTCAACATCAGTCCAACTTAAATCGATTGATGTAACTTGTGGATTTTGTGATGTAAGATTAGAAATAGCCGGGGAAACAGGACCATTGGCATAGATTACTATCTCCGTAAATTTGGGGTTTGCCTGTGTTTTTACTACCCTGATAAATCTGGTGCTTACATTAACATCATGGCGTTTCCATCTTTTATATTTATTTAGTGGTTCGCTTAGCAAATGTGTCCAGTTTCCTGGTCCTCCGTATTCAATAATCAAGTCTCCAATACCATTCAGGTCAAAAATAAAAATATGCTGCAGGTCAATTTCCTGTCCAATATCTATATAGGCAGCAAGCGGGTATGTGGAACCGTAACTTGTTGTCCACCCGGTTTGTGGATAAAAATTGTCGCCATTCAAGGGATCGCCTGATAAGTTTTGTTCATCAACCATAAGGGTTGCATCTCCATCATTGGTTTCGTTTGTAACCATGTATGGAAACAATTCTATTTTTGAAACCTGCCCGGAAAGAGCAGGAGACAAAAACAGAAACATTATGAGAAAAATTACAAGAATTACAAAGTGTGAAGAATTATATATGTTAGGATTTGGTTTTTTCATTGTCCGAAATATTAAAAGTAAATTGTATCAAATTTTCCCTGTTTAGTTAATAATTAATTTTTCTGCAAGCACTGTTTCATTATCTGTTAATTGAACGGTATAATATCCTTTAGGTAAGTTATTGAGTTCAACCCGATAGGTGGTTTCGCTGTAAAATGTAATATCGAAAGATGCTACCGTGCGGCCTCCCATGTTGATTATATTTAATGTATTAAAATTGTTATTTGGAATTTCAATATATGTAAATGAAGTTGCCGGGGAGGGGAACATTTTAAAGCCTTCGGGATTTTGGGTGGAGTTTGTATTGTCGTTATTGGTTTCGAGGGAAAAGGAAATATTTTTTATTGTTATTTTGCCATTGTAGCTTTTGCCGGGATTAACATAAAAAACAAGGTAAACATCGCCTGAAAAGTCAAGGTCTGAAACTAAATTGGTAAAATTAAAGCTTATGGTTTGAAAGCTATCCCTGCCATCAATACTTTCTTTAATTATTCCCGATTCACTACTCATAATGATGCCATCAGTGATGTCAACGCGAAGGTCAATATCTTTTGCTGATAAAATGTCAAGGTGAACTATGGGGTTATTCAAAACTTCCATATTATCTATAGACAATGTGAAAGACTCCCAGGGGTTTTTACTCATTTCGATGTCAATTGTTTCAGTAGTTTGAGTGATTTGAAAATTACTGTTCGCGAAAATTTCTTTAATATGATTTGATGAAAAGGCAGGGTGATAACTTAATCCGATGATTAGGAATAATGCTGTTAATTTTAGGTAGAAGTTTGCTTTCATTTTGTTGCTGTTGATTAAGTATTTATTTGCTGGTAAAGTTTTAATACGATGATCCAAAAATAAGTAAAAAATATTTCCAACAAAGGTAAATTTATTCATTCCTGAAATAGGAAACGAACCAAAATGATACAAACTAAAATTCTCTGTGATTAGATGGTAGGTAGAAAATGTATTAAGGTATTGATAATGAATATACTATTATTTTATTAAGGAAGACTTCTGTTGTTTTAAAATTTTGATATTATTTGGCCAACTAATTAATATTTAGTAAATTATCTAAATCGCTTAATTGGAGCATGTAAAGTATCTTTACGTTTTGATCCGGGTTTCTAACTGAATAGCGATATTGGCTTTAAAGGACTTATTAAAAAATATATAAAAATTTGGATAACAATTATTTATAGGTATTTATAGCGATATTTATTTTTGACAATAGAAGATTGTAAGGATCATTAGTAGTTGTGGAATTCCAGTATTGGGAAAAAAGAAGCGTAAATATTTATAAAACTTCATAAAGTACAGATAAACAATTATATAACTTGATTTGCAAATTTTGGAATCGCCGGAAATCCATTAATCATGCCATTATTTGCATCCACAAAAATGGTAGTAGAACCTAAAAAAAAAATTCAAAACATCCCAAATAAAGGCAAGGTGAATTTTTACTGCCGATAAATTGATATTCATTTAATGTAAAAGCTATAAAGTAAAGGATGTGAAATTATCACAATTTTATACAGTAAGACCTTACTATTATCTCTAAATTATAGATTTATACTACTTTTGCAGGCAAATTTAAAATTGAAAAATTAATGAATATTACCAAAGAGAAAACTGGCGAATTAACCGCAACATTAAAGTTTGAAGTGGTTGAAGCTGATTACACTGATAAGTATCAACAAGAATTAAAAAATCATAGACGTCAGGCATCCATGCCCGGTTTTAGGGCTGGTAAGGTGCCGATGGGAATTATACAAAAAAAATACGGCACAGCCTTACTTCTTGATGAGGTTAATAAATTTGTTTCTGAACAACTGAATAAATACATCAAAGAGAATGACTTGAATATTTTGGGCTATCCTTTGCCAAATGCCGACAAGGAGTCACAGGACTTTATGAAACAAAAAGTCTTTGCCTTTTATTTTGATATTGGCTTTGCCCCCAAAATTGATTTGGACTTGCAATCGTACGAACCGGTTGATTACTTTAAGATAAAAGTTGATGATTCAAAAATTGATGAGCAAATCAAGGCTATTCAAGATCGCAATAGTAAAGCAGAAGAACATGATATTGTTGGAAAAGGCGATATGCTTTCTGTAAAAATTGATGAGCTGGATGATTCGGGGTTTATTAAAGAAGGCGGGATTAATAAGGAGGCCATGGTTTTAGTTGATTATCTCAAAAATGAAGAAATCCAGGAAAAAGTGCTCGGCTTAAAAGTGGGTGGTGTTGCAATTTTTAATCCGTTTGTTGCTACAGGTAATGAAACCGAAACTGCAACAATGCTGGGCATTGCTAAAGAGCAGGCAAAAGAAATTACCAATAATTTTCGATTTGAAATAGTAAAGATTGAAACCAATATACCGGCAGAAATAGGGGAGGAGCTTTTTAAACTTGCCTATCCAAATGAAGAAATTAAAACTGAGGAAGAATTCAGGGCTAAAATAGCCGAAGAAATTGCAAAATCCTTCGATGTGGAATCACAAAGATTATTCTCCAGGTTTGCCATGGATAAGCTTTTTGATAATACCGATATCAATCTTCCGGATGAATTTCTTAAAAAATGGTTGTTCGAGTCAAACAAAGGCAAGGTGAGTGTTGAGGATGTTGAAAAAAATTATGACGGTTATTGCAAAGCCATGAAAATGGAATTGATCGAGAATGATCTCATCAAAAAAGAACCAACCATCAGGGTAACTGATGATGATTTAAAAGTTGAGATTAAAAATTATTTCAAAGGCTATTTTATGCCCAATCAGCCTGGCATGGCAGAGGAAGATGATGCCATGAATGAACAATTAGATCAAATTGCTGATGATTATTTGAAGAAAAATAAAGAGGAAACCCAGCGGATTCACGATGAACTTTTTAGCCGTCGCCTGTCAGGTTTTCTTAAAAATGAAATGAAGCTCAACGAGAAGGAAATTCCTTATGATGATTTTGGAAAGGAAATTGAAAAACTGACTGCTCATTTGCACAACCACGACCACGATCACGATCACGAGCATGATCATGACAACGAGCATGATGAAGAAAAATAAATTGACAATGACCAAGATGAATGAACATTATTTTTTAGCCTTCGTTTAGTAGTGCTAAATATTTATTTTAAAAAAATTTTATAATTATGATACCTCAGGATGAATTTTATAAATATGCTGTGAAACACCAGGGAATAAGCAGCACATCATTACATAAATATACCTCTACAACAAAAAATTATATTTCACCAACCATTATCGAAGAACGCCAGTTAAATGTTGCGCAGATGGATGTATTTTCGCGTTTGATGATGGATCGGATTATATTTCTTGGCGTACCGATAGATGACTATGTTGCCAATATTATCCAGGCCCAGCTTTTATTTCTTGAATCAGCCGATTCTTCAAAAGATATCCAGATTTATTTAAATACACCGGGCGGCTCAGTGTATGCAGGTTTGGGTATTTATGATACCATGCAATACATTTCGTCGGATGTAGCGACAATTTGTACAGGAATGGCTGCATCGATGGGAGCCGTATTACTTTGTGCCGGACAGGAAAAAAAGCGAACCGCTTTAAAGCATTCAAGAATTTTGATTCACCAACCTATGGGCGATGCCCAGGGGCAGGCTTCTGACATTGAAATCACAGCCCGTGAAATTCAGAAACTTAAAAAAGAACTTTACGAAATCATTGCCTCGCACTCGAAGCAGGACTATGATAAAATTTGGAAAGATTCGGACAGGGATTACTGGATGACAGCCCAGGAAGCAAAAGAGTATGGTATGATTGACGAAGTTTTGGTACACGGAAAAAAATAAAGAACCAGAAAATAAACATGGGTAAACAAACAAGCGATAGATGTTCGTTTTGCGGAAGAAGCAGAAATGAAGTCAGGATTCTTATTGCAGGAATAAATGGCAATATTTGCGAAGAGTGTGTTGACCAGGCTCAACTTATTTTAAATGAGGAGCAGGCGGTTACACACAAAAAACAACAGCACGATTTTAAGCTGGTGAAACCAAATGAAATTAAACACTTTTTGGATCAATACGTTATTGGCCAGGAAGAGGCAAAACGAATATTGTCGGTTGCGGTTTATAATCACTACAAAAGAATTTCGCCTCAAAACATAAAAAAGAACAAGAACGATGATGTTGAAATAGAAAAATCAAATATCGTGATTGTTGGCGAAACGGGAACCGGAAAAACATTACTTGCACGCACCATTGCACGAATGCTTCAAGTTCCGTTCGCCATTGCTGATGCAACAATACTAACCGAAGCCGGCTATGTTGGCGAAGATGTTGAGAGTATTCTATCACGTTTGCTTCAGGCCGCAAACTATGATGTAAAATCGGCTGAAAGAGGTATTGTGTTTATTGATGAAATCGACAAAATTGCCCGCAAGAGTGACAACCCTTCCATTACAAGAGATGTTTCGGGCGAGGGTGTGCAGCAAGCATTGTTGAAATTACTTGAAGGTTCTGTTGTAAATGTTCCACCGCAGGGCGGGCGTAAGCACCCCGAGCAAAAGCTTATTCAGATCAATACAGAAAATATTTTGTTTATTGCCGGTGGAGCTTTTGACGGGATTGAAAGAGTGATTGCCTCCAGGATGCGCACAAACGTTATTGGCTATAAAAAAGACGACGAAAAGGAACTGGTCGATAAAAGTAATATGCTACAATATGTTGCACCTCCCGATCTTAAAAGATATGGCCTCATCCCTGAAATAGTAGGGCGTTTGCCGGTGGTTTCATACCTTAGTCCCCTGGATAAATTCGCGCTCAAACGAATTTTATCGGAACCAAAAAATGCGCTTATCAAACAATTTGTAAGGCTGTTTGAAATGGATGGCATCGAACTAAGTTTTACTGACCAGGCATTGACTTATATTGTTGACCAATCGATCGAATTTAAACTTGGTGCACGTGGCCTGCGCTCAATTATGGAGGCAATATTAACCGAAGCAATGTTTGAATTGCCTGCCAGCACTGATGTAAAAGAGTTTAAAGTTACCAGACCTTATGCCGTTGAAAGGTTGCAAAAAAATAGTTTTGTCAAGCTCAGGGTTGCCTGAATCGAAAAACTCTGATCGGGTTGTTCAATAACAATTTCATCAAATATTTTCTTTTATACTAACGTTGTTGGCATAAACAATTCAAAATGCGGACTACGTTATTATTTCTCATCATTATATTTTTTACTTACTCGAATGTTTTGGGTCAGGATAAAAAGTATCATGTTGTGCAATATCGAATTGTAGGAAAGGATACAATTCCGTACATAAAAGTTTCGGGAGTTGAAATTTTCGATTTTAAAATATTTAAAACAAAACGTCAAGCTAAGCGGAACAGCAGGCTTATAAGGAATGTAATAGCTGTGTATCCGTGGGCAAAATTGGCCGGGGCAAAATTGAAGGAATACGAGACCATTTTTTTGGAAACAGAATCCAAAAAAGAGCAACATAAAATAATGAAGCAGGTCGAAAAGGATATCAACGATGAATATGGCGGTGAATTAAAAAAACTCACCATCAGCCAGGGGAAAATATTAATTAAGCTGATCGACCGTGAAACCGGAGATACTTCCTTTGACCTGGTTCAGGATTTCAGGGGGAAATTTGTGGCTTTTTTCTATCAGTCCTTTGCCCGAATTTTTGGCTACAATCTTAAAGAAAGATACGACCCCGAGGGAGAAGATAAAAATATTGAAATCATTGTAAGGATGATCGAAAACGGCATCATCTGATGGTTCTACTTCCAACTAAAATAATATCAATTTAATAGATTTTAAATCTTCCTACTAAATTCGCAGTTGTACCAATCTGAAAAAATTATTCCTCCATATATTTATAGAATTTTGTTGGGGGTTTTGAAAGGTCGTAAGTTTCCAGGCGTTTGGAAATGTCTTTATACCTGTAGCCTTCCATGCCAAGTATTTTCCAGTTTTTATTTTGAAAACCATTGGTTCCCAACGACACAAAATCATATCCCATATTAATTAATTCCATATCAAAGTATGGGATACAAGCATTAAAAGAAGGTCCGTATTTCATCAATGCACTTAAGAAATAGATACCGATATTATATCCTGAAAAAGCAAAATCTTTGGGCTCTGTCGAATATTGATTTCTGAATTTTTTAACAAAGATCCTCACCAGTTCAAGATTGTAATTTTTGTGTTGATCAGTGATGACATGCGTATTCAGATTATTTAAATATTCAGCTTCCAAACCATCAATCTTTGTCCAATCGGGCATGCCAATCACCATAATATTAAAGGTGTCTCTCAATTCATTTAAGCTTCTCATAATATCAAGAATAAAAACTTTGCTCTCAGAATAGATTACCACAACATTTGGATAATTGACTGATGCAAGGTGCTCGAATGAATAGGTGCTGTCCTGACTGTAAATAATATCGTGATACAGGCCGGTGGATGGCCCCTTTCTCGTTTCAAGATCATCGTTCAACTTGTCCTTTAAACTATTAATAGCCGCCTCATCGCGATATTGGTTATGTCGTGCAATGAAGATTTGCGAGTAATCGTGTTTATCGTTTAGGTATTCGACAAGTTTATCGTTTTGGCTCGAATAAACAGGCTGCGGCTGGAAAACATAAGGATTTCCCCGGGTTGTTTCTTCCCGGGACGAAAATGGGTTTACAATATTTATCTGGTGTTGCCTTGCGAAATCTGCAAAAATTTTAAAGGTGTTGCTGTAAATTGGCCCAACTATCAAATCCATATTTTTTAGCTCAGGATTTTTTATCAGTTTCTTTGCATCATCAATGTTGTCTTCAAGATTATAAACATGCAATGTTACATTCATTCCCAAATTTTTCATCGAGTCGATAGCCATAAGAAATCCTTCATAAAACTGGATAAAAACAAAGGGTTTAATAAATCCGGGTTCAGCAGCCGGTTTATAAGCATTTTGGTGTAAATTACTCACCGAATCATAAACTGAAAGAAAAAACGGCAAAATAAGTCCAACATTATAGCTGCCATTATCATAGCTTGAATGGCAAATTTCCTTTTGCGATTTTTTCCTGATTTCTTCGGTAAGCTCCCGATCATGTTCATCAACCAGGCTGTCAGAGACATCATAATCTATTTTAATGTATGGTAAGGGAATTCGTAAAACCTGCCCCTCCAACAAATGCCGCGAAATATAGGGGTTGATGTTTTTTAGCTCCTCAATATCAATATCATATTTTCGTGCAATCCGGTTCATGGTTTGTCGCGATTGCACCGTGTGGGCAATAAAATTAGTTGGTGTTGTGCTGAGTGGGATTCTTATTATTTCTCCGGTATTAATATTTTCTGAAATGCTGGGATTGAGAGCGAAAATCGCGTCAATACTAATCCTGTATTTTATGGCAAGTGCATAGAGGCTGGTTTTTTCTTTTGCCTGGAATTCGAAATAGTCTTTGGCCTGCTGCTGCTGTGGAGTTTGATCGCCTGATATTTTAGCATTTCTCCTGGTTTCTGGAATTTTGATAAACTCACCGGTTTTTAAACCTTCCGTGAGGCCGTTGTTAGCTGCTTTAATCTCATCAATCGAAATATTGTATTCTTTTGAAAGGCTATAAATTGTTTCGCCTTTCACTACCCGCCGATAATTTACATTCCCGCCCAAATTAGATTCAGTTGAGGTTTCTTCTGAGGCCACGGGGATTTTGATAATATCATCAGGTTTTATGTTTTCAGTTATTCCATAGTTGCTTTGCAGTATGGTTTCCACCTTAACATGGTAAGCCCTTGAAATGGCAGATAAGGTTTCGCCCTTTTTTACCTTGTGCAAATAGTAGTCTTTTCCATTGATGTTTTGCGAAATATTCGTTCTTGTTACATTTTCGAAATCTTGTGTAAATCCCGTGCCGTGGATGCTAAAAAAAATAAAGATGAATATTAAAGATGATGACCATTTCATTTCCGGAGTAGTATGTTTGATTTGTTTTTAAATATCCTGATGGAAAAACTCAATATTTATTTATTTATTTTTAGGATGAAAAATTCATGAATTTTTGTTATTCCCATTCGATAGTGGCAGGTGGTTTTGAGCTGATATCATAAACCACGCGGTTCACACCCTTAACTTTGTTGATGATGTCGTTGGAAACTTTGGCCAAAAAATCAAAAGGAAGTTTCGACCAATCGGCGGTCATCCCATCAGTTGATTCAACGGCTCTGAGCGCCACAACATTTTCATAAGTTCTTTCATCGCCCATAACACCTACCGACTGCACAGGAAGCAAAACAGCCAGTGCCTGCCAAACCTTATCGTAAAGATCATATTTTTTAAGTCCTTCGATAAAAATGTGATCCACATCCTGTAAAACTCTGATCCTATCTTCGGTAATTTCGCCAAGGATTCGTATGCCAAGGCCTGGCCCAGGGAATGGGTGACGATATAAGATTTCAGGTTTCAGCCCTAATTCTTTGCCAACGCGTCTCACCTCATCTTTAAACAAAGCATTGAGTGGTTCAACTATCTTGAGTTTCATAAAGTCGGGTAAACCACCAACGTTGTGGTGCGATTTGATGGTTGCTGATGGCCCTTTTACAGAAACCGACTCGATAACATCGGGATAAATTGTTCCCTGGGCCAGCCATGTTACCCCGCTAATTTTGTGGGCTTCATCATCAAATACTTCAATAAATGTTCGTCCAATGGCTTTTCTTTTTTCTTCAGGTTCCACCTTACCTTTTAAGGCATCATAAAACATTTGTGCTGATGAAACGCCTTTCACATTTAGCCCCATATTTTTGTAATCATGCAACACTGTTTCGAATTCATTTTTACGGAGCAAGCCATTGTCAACAAAAATGCAATGAAGATTTGTACCAATAGCTTTGTGAAGCAGCAATGCAGCAACTGATGAATCTACGCCACCTGAAAGTCCGAGAACAACCTTGTCGTTTCCCAATTTTTCCTTTAACTGTTTTATGCTTGAATCGGCAAACGATGCAGGAGTCCAGCTTTGATTGCAATGGCAAATATTTACCACGAAGTTTTTAAGCAGAATCATTCCTTCGGTGGAATGATACACTTCGGGGTGAAACTGAATTCCAAATATCTTCTTGTTTCCGGCCTGGTAGCCTGCTACTTCAACATCTTCGGTGCCGGCAATTATTTTAAAGTTTTCGGGGAGTTTAAGAATGGTGTCACCGTGCGACATCCATACCTGGCAACCAGTACTCATTCCTGCGAGTAACTCGTGGTTGCGCTCTATTTTTATAAGATTGGCTCTGCCATATTCCCTTATTTTTGATGGTTTAACCTCACCACCATTTGATTTGGCAATAAATTGAGCGCCATAGCAAACTCCCAATACCGGAATTTCGCGTTTAAAAATTTGTTCAAGTTCGGGAGCAGGAGCATTGGCATCGTTTACCGAAAACGGGCTTCCTGATAAAATTACACCACTTACATTGTCGAGCGAAGGGATTTTATTAAAAGGATGAATTTCGCAATAAACATTTAGTTCACGAACCCTTCTCGCGATAAGCTGGGTGTATTGCGAGCCAAAATCTAAAATTAGTATCATCTGTTGCATCGTGCAAAAATAGTAATTAGGCAAAATGAAAAGAGTCCTGTTGAAAGAATACTGAAATGTTTTTGTGTGGATAAAGCGTAAACTTTGTCATTTCGAGAGTTAACCCAAAATTTTTGGGCATAATGAGGAGATGACATTATGGAATAGATTTCTTGCCGCATTTGCGCATGGCCGTCAGGTTAAGAAAACAATTGTATTATTATACTAAGTGGATAACAGAATAAAGGCTGAAAGCCTTTCATATCAAAAGAAGGAGCAGCGCTCCTTTTTAAAACAAATGGAGTAGTATCCTCAGGCTGAAGGCCTGTCCGAAGGACTCCTACGGAGATACATTTTTTCGTCCCTCCGAAGAAGTCCTATGGACAGGCTTTCAGCCTGCAGGACATATTCGGAAAACATGCTTAACCTGAGGGCTGTGCGCACCTGCGGCAGGAGAAATCTTTTCAAACCGCCAACTAACGGTGGCTTGTAACTCAGAAAGACAGCCTTCGTAATCGAAACTTAAAATTATCAATCACCTACCAATTCATTCCAATCGTAGCTTACAGCTTCTAAAAATAATCCTTTGGCTGGTACCGATATCCCCGCATTTCTGCGGTCTTTACTTTGGATAATTTTGTGTACATCCTGTGTTGTTATATTTCCTCTTCCAACTTCTACCAAAGTTCCCACGATAGCTCTCACCATATTACGTAAAAACCGATCGGCTGAAATAGTGAAAATCAATTGGCCATTTTTTTGCTCCCAGCCTGCATACGAAATTTTACAGTTGTTGGTATTTACATCAGTATGAAGTTTTGCAAAGCTGGTAAAATCAGAATATTCCAATAAAACTGATGCAGCTTTGTTCATTTCTGCAACATCAAATTCATTGCGGTAGGTCCAGGCAAAGCTTCCGCTGAACGGGTTTTTTAACCGATTGATATAATATTTATAAGTTCTTGAAATTGCATCAAACCTTGCGTGAGCATCATCTTTGACCCTGAAAATGCGATAAACGGAAATGTCTTTTGGAAGATAGCCATTCAGCTTATAAACAGTTTTAATCAATTCTTCATCGGTGAATGATATTGGATGGTCGATGTGAGCAAAAAATTGCCTCGCATGAACGCCCGTATCTGTTCTTCCACAACCGGTAACTTTTTTGTTCAAGCCCATTTTGTACTTTAATCCGGTTTGCAATACTTCCTGAACAGATTTATCTGCAACCTGCATTTGCCAGCCGTGATAAGCTGTTCCATTATAACTTAGCTCAATGAAATACCTCATTACTTCGAATAAACTTTTTATTAAATTAAAGGATGAATCAATAAATATCATCCTGCAATCATTGCATGAAAATTAAAATTCTAATTTTTTAGAAATTAGCAAATAACCCATAAAATTTGATGCAAAATAAATCATTTATGTATTGTAAATTTATATCTATTCTAAATTCTGCTTATCGCATTGATAATCAATGTATTATTGCATTTTGCTATTTAAATCATTTCTAAATTTAATTCTGACTTGGTGAAATAGCTTTTTCAGATTAGATTTGCATTGTTAATCAATTAACAACTACTGGTGAAAAACAAAAGAGTGAATTTAATATACTTAACAAATTGATTTTCATAATCAAGAGTTTATCAACAATAAACAATAAATTTTATGGCAACAAGCGTACAGAACATCATTAAAAAGTACAATAAAGACAAGACCAGACTAATGGATGTCCTTATTGATGTTCAATCAGAGCATGGCTACATTCCAAGTGAGACAATCTCAAAGATTGCCGGTGAATTGGATATTTCACATGTTGACGTTGAGCAAACCATGTCATTTTACCACTTTTTTTCCGATGTACCAACCGGAAAATATGCTATCTACCTTAACGATAGCGCTGTGGCCAATATGATGGGTCGTCAAAAGGTTAAAGATACTTTTGAGAAAGAAGCCGGAATTAAATTCGGATCAGTTACACCGGATGGGACAATCGGCCTTTTCGACACCGCATGTATTGGTATGAATGATCAGGAACCTGCTGCTTTGATTAATGGTAAGGTTTTTACAAATCTAACACCATTCAGAGTTAAAGAAATCCTTCGCGACATCAAAGATGGGAAAGCAGTTGACGAGATGTACTCTGCTGCCTATGGAGATGGTGAAAATCGTAACGAACTCATAAAATCAGTAGTTCAGAACAACATTCGTAAGAAAGGTCCAATCCTTTCGGAAGACTACACTCCGGGTATTGTTATCTGGAAAAAATTGCCGGGTATGTCTCCGGAACAGGTAATCGAAGAAGTTAAAAAGTCGAATATCCGTGGCCGTGGTGGCGCTGGTTTCCCAACCGGACTTAAGTGGGAATTCTGCCGTAAGGCAAAAGGTGAAAAGAAATACATTTTCTGTAATGCCGATGAAGGTGAACCCGGCACTTTTAAGGATAGGGTAATCCTCACCGAACGCCCAAAACTTTTGTTCGAGGGTATGGTTATTGCCGGCTACGCAGTTGGTGCCACCGAAGGTATAGTTTACATCAGGCACGAATATACATATTTGAAAAAATATTTGGAAAACCTCTTACAGGGTGCCCGCGACAGAAATTTGCTGGGTAAAAATATTGGTGGCATCGAAGGATTCGATTTTGACATTCGACTTCAATTTGGTGCCGGCGCTTACGTTTGTGGCGAAGAATCTGCCCTTATCGAATCGGCAGAAGGAAAACGCGGTGAACCACGCGACAGGCCTCCATTCCCGGTTGAAAAAGGCTATCTTGATATGCCCACTGTAGTTAATAATGTTGAAACCCTGTGTTCGGTAGTTAAAGTATTATTAAACGGTGGTGAATGGTACAAAAAATTCGGAACCAAAGACTCAACAGGAACCAAATTGCTGAGTATTTCAGGCGACTGTAAATATCCCGGAGTGTATGAAGTTGAGTGGGGTTTTTCGATACGCGATATGCTGGAAATGGTTGGTACCGATGAAAACCGTATCCAAGCAGTTCAGGTTGGCGGGCCTTCAGGCTCACTAATCGCTCCTGATGAATTTGACCGGATACTTTGTTTTGCTGATCTGGCCACAGGAGGTTCGCTGATAATTATCGACAATACGCGTGATTTACTTACTGATATCGTGTTAAACTTCACCGATTTCTTTATCGAAGAATCATGCGGTTCATGCTCAACATGCCGCAACATTCCTAACTTTATGAAAATGAAATTGGAAAAAATTCTTGACGCACGCGGTATTGCAAAGGATATTACTGATTTGGAAGAGTGGGGCAAAATTTTGAAAGTGAGCCGCTGTGGACTTGGGCAAACAGCAGGAAATCCCATACTTACAAGTATTAAAAACTTCCGCCATTTATATGAGGAAAAAATCCAGAAGGGCAAGGACTACGACAGTGAGTTTGATTTATCCGAAGCTGTTAAGGCATCGTGTGAGGCTGCCGGAAGAATTCCCAATCTCAATTAATTTTATTCATTAATAGAAAATTATAATCAAAATAATATGAGCACATTAGTTAAATTTAAGATTGATGGAGTGGAATGTATGGCCGAACGTGGGATTTATATTGTTGAAGCCGCTCGCGAAAATGGAATTTACATTCCTACTTTATGCAATATCAGGGGTGTAAAACCAAGGGGTTCGTGCCGTATATGCACAGTTATGGCAAACAACCGGCCTATGTCGGCATGTACCACTCCGATACTTGATGGTATGGAGATTATCAACGATACAAAGGAATTGAACGACATCAGAAAAGCAATTATCGAAGCGCTTTTTGTTGAAGGGAATCACTTTTGCCCCTCATGCGAAAAAAGTGGAAATTGTGAGTTACAAGCACTTGCATACAGGTTTCAGATGATGGTACCTCGTTTTCCGTACATGTTTCCGGTTAAGGGAGTTGATGCTTCAAATCCAAAGATTATCAAAGACCATAATCGTTGTATTCTCTGCAAACGTTGCATCAGGGCAATTAAAACTGAGGACGGTAAAAATGTTTTTGCATTTAAGAAAAGAGGCATGAAGCTTGAAATTATTCTCGATCCTGAACTGGGTAATAAATTTACAGATGAACTTGCACAAAAAGCAATAGATATTTGCCCGGTAGGTGCTATTCTGCCTCGTGAAAAAGGGTACAACATTCCCATTGGAGAGCGTAAATACGACAAAGTTGTCATAGGCAGTGATATCGAAAAAAAATAAAAATAGGAGATATATAATATGAGTAAACCAATAGTTGCTACAACTTCACTTGCAGGATGCTTCGGTTGTCACATGTCTTTATTGGACA
The DNA here is from genome assembly GCA_964593705.1 of uncultured Lentimicrobiaceae bacterium. Lineage (GTDB taxonomy): Bacteria > Bacteroidota > Bacteroidia > Bacteroidales > 4484-276 > SABY01. The sequence continues at coordinate 19,096 of CAZQIV010000021.1, forward strand.
TCGATGAGAGAATTCTGGATTTGATTGAACTTGTTGAGTTCCACAAGTCACCCATCGACGACATTAAAGAATTCACAAAATATTGCGATATAGGCCTTATCGAAGGTGGATGCTGTAATAGCGAGAATATTCATGTACTTAAAGATTTCAGGAAAAACTGTAAAATACTCGTTTCACTCGGCGAATGTGCCATTATGGGCGGCCTGCCGGCACTGCGCAATGGCATCCCGATAAAAGAGTGCCTGGATGAGGCCTACCTTAACGGACCTACCGTAAAACACAACCCAAAAGGAATTATTCCAAATGATGATGAACTTCCTATGCTTCTCGACAAGGTATATCCCTGTCATGAAATTGTAAAAATAGATTACTATCTTCCGGGCTGTCCGCCAAGTGCCGAACTCATCTGGAATGCATTGGTTGCGCTTGTAACCGGCGATCCGATGAAGCTGCCTTATGAAGTTGTAAAATTCGATTAATATTAAAACGAAAGAACAATGGGACAAAAAATAACAATAGAACCGGTAACTCGCGTGGAAGGTCACGGAAAAGTTACCATTCATCTTGATGATAAAGGCAATGTAAAACAAACACGTCTTCATATCGTGGAGTTCCGCGGGTTTGAGCGTTTTGTGCAAGGCCGACCATATTGGGAAGCGCCTGTACTTGTACAGCGTCTTTGCGGTATTTGCCCGGTTAGCCATCACCTGGCAGCCGCCAAAGCACTCGATGTGATTGTTGGTGCCGGAACGGGTGACGGACTTACACCTACCGGAGAAAAAATGAGGCGACTGATGCACTATGGACAAACGTTCCAGTCGCATGCGCTACACTTTTTCCACCTTGCCTCGCCCGACTTGCTCTTTGGTGTTGACGGCGATCCTATGATTAGGAATGTGATTGGTGTGGCACTGAAGCATAAAGATTTGGCTGTTCAGGGTGTGATGATGCGTAAATTCGGCCAGGAGATTATTAAGGCTACAGCCGGTAAAAAAATACACGGCACAGGAGCTATTCCCGGTGGTATTAATAAACACCTTTCTATCGAAGAAAGAGACAGCTTCCTCAAAGGTGCTGATCCTTTGAATACCACAAAAATGATCAGTTGGGCACAGGATGCAGTTAACTTCTTTAAAGCTTATCATAAAGAAAACAAAGACTTTATTGATGGTTTTGCTACTTTCCCATCGAGCCACCTGAGCCTTGTTAGAAAAGACGGAGCCATGGATCTGTATCACGGAGTGCTGAGGGCAATCGATACCGATGGTAAGAAAATTCTTAACGATGTGGATTATCAGGATTACGATAAATACATTGATGAGGAAGTTCGTAATTGGAGTTACATGAAATTCCCTTACCTTTTGGATTTGGGTAAAGAAGATGGTTGGTATCGCGTAGGACCACTTGCCCGCTGCAATACCGCCGATTTTATTCCTACTCCATTGGCACAAAAAGAATTCGAGATATTTAAAAACTATACAAATGGCAAACCCAACGGCATGTCGATGCACATGCACTGGGCTCGCCTTATCGAGACTTTGCATGCCGCTGAAATGATGCATGAACTGCTCAACGATCCTGACTTGCTGAAAGATGATTTGGTAATTAAAGGTAAAAAAATTAAACGGGGAGTTGGACTTATCGAGGCTCCGCGTGGAACCTTGTTCCATCATTACGAAATCAATGATAGAGATCAGATTGAAATGGCAAACCTTATTGTTTCAACAACCAACAATAATGAGCCCATGAATCGTGCAGTGAACAGCGTTGCAAAGCAGTACATGAACGGCCAGAAAGAGATTACCGAAGGTATGAGGAATGCTGTGGAAGTTGCTATACGTGCTTACGATCCTTGTTTGAGCTGTGCAACTCACGCGCTTGGACAGATGCCACTTGAGATTACCTTATTTGATGTTCATAATAATTTGATTGATAAAAAACGTTCGTAATTGTCTGAAAAACTTCAAATATTAATATATGGATATGGAAACCCGGGTCGTCAGGATGATGGCCTGGGTAATCATTTTGTGGAAAAAGTAAAAACCTGGGCTGAAGAAAACAGACTATCAAACATTTCTTTCGATTCCAACTATCAGCTCAATATCGAAGATGCTGCTGAAATATCAGATAAGGATATTGTGATTTTTGTGGATGCCTCGATAGAAGATATTGAAAGCTTTGAACTGGATGAGATAACTCCCGATGCCAAAGTTGAGTTTTCGATGCATGCGGTTTCAGCATCCTATGTTGTTCATTTATGCAGGGATATCTATCAAAAGTCACCAAAATCCTTTTTGCTGCATGTTAAAGGTTACGAATGGGAGTTTATGGAAGGCATTACTGAAAAGGCCTTGAAGAATTTTGAAAAAGCTTTCGAGTACATGAAACCAATGCTTTTGAATCCACAGAAATTACTGAACTACCAACAAATTTGATTAAATCTTAAATAATAAAGTATGAATACTTCAACAAAATATATGGGATTGGAATTGAAAAATCCAATCATTGTCAGCAGTTCAAGGTTAACCGGGTCATACGACAAAATTGTAGAATGTGCTAAAAACGGGGCAGCGGCCATTGTTCTAAAATCCCTTTTTGAAGAACAAATCATTTCGGATATTGATGCTAAACTTCAAGATAATGAAATGTACTTTTGGTATCCTGAAGCAACAAAATTCGTGAAAGGCATTTCAAAAGATCACGGTGTTAACGAGTATATCAAACTCATCAAAAAGGTAAAAGAGAATATCGATATCCCGGTTATTGCAAGTGTTAATTGTAATACTTCTCACGAATGGCCTGCTTTTGCCAGTGAACTCGAAAAGGCAGGAGCAGATGCTATCGAGTTGAACATTGCTATTTTTCCATTTGATGAAAATGTGGAAAGTAAAGACATCGAAAACCTTTACATCGGGATTTTGAAGGAAGTTAAATTGCATGTTTCAATTCCTGTGAGTATTAAACTGGGTTCCTGTTTTACAAACATCTCACGAATTGTAAGTTTGCTCGATGTTGCCGGTGCAAATGGTCTTGTTTTATTCAATCGCTTTTTCCGCCCCGACATTGATATCGAAAAAGGTGAATTGATATTTGACAATTATCTGAGTGAACCTTCGGAAATGACCCAGTCGCTACGTTGGGTTGGATTGATGGCCGGCAAAGTAAAATGTGATATTGTTGCCAGCACCGGAATTCATGATTACCAGGGAGTAGTTAAACAAATTATGGCAGGAGCCTCTGCAACTGCGGTTTGTTCTGTTTTGTACAAAAAAGGCATTCCTTACATAAAAGAAATGATTAGCGATTTGGAAAATTGGATGCAGACCAACAAAATTAAATCATTGGATGATATCAGGGGAAAGATTAATGTAGGTAAAGATAATTCCGCTGAATTTGAGCGTGTACAATTTATGCGCAAAACCACCGGTATTTTTAATTAGTGCTTGTCCATAAAGTCGATACTTTACTGATTTTGCCCGCGCGACCCCTTAGTCCCCGCCAGCTGGCGGGGAAGCCCCTCGCTACCAGTGCGTTGGCCAGTCCTCCCCTTCAGGGGAGCCAGCCTTGCCGGCTAGGCAGGTTAGAGGGGTGCGCGGTGGAGAGCAAGTTTAAAGACCGACACTAATTAACCCCTTCTTTGTAGTAATTTTTCCCGCCTATTTCGCTGATTAGCGCAGATTTTCTCTGCGCTAATAAGCGAAATCTGCGGGAAACTTTTTTTTGGTGAGGCATTTTTGTTATTAGGATCAATTCCAAATTTTCCCCATTCTTTTTATTTCCAACGGGCAGTTGTTACTTTTGCATCATTCGATGGTTTAGTCGTCAAAAAAAGAGATGTTATGAATAGTGTTCAAAAAAATAAAAGACTGGCATATAATGAAGGGATACTTTCTATTGTAACCAATATATTATTATTTGTACTTAAATACTGGGCTGGAATTGTTACAGGTTCGGTGGCTATTGTTGCAGATGCCTGGCACACACTTTCCGATTCGTTGAGTTCGCTGGTGGTAATTGTAGGCGCTAAAATAGCATCAAAACCTCCTGATAAAGAACACCCTTTTGGCCATGGAAGGGCTGAGCTTGTTGCATCCATCTTTATTGCTGCACTGTTGGGATTTGTGGCCTACGAATTTATTTCCGATTCTATTTCGAAACTTAACAACCATAAGGAGGCTGTTTTTGGAACTTTAGCCATTGCGGTTACAGTAGCTTCGGTAATAGTAAAAGAAGTACTGGCTCAATATGCTTTTTGGGCTGCCCGAAAATCAGGTTCTGCTGCACTTCGGGCCGATGCCTACCACCATCGCACCGATGCAATTTCATCGGTAATTATACTCGTGGGGATTTTGATTGGGCGATATTTTTGGTGGGTTGATGGAGTGCTTGGAATTATTGTAGCATTCATGATTTTGTATGCTGCCTACGAGATATTATCAGAATCCATAAGCCGGCTTTTGGGTGAAGCACCTGATGACAAACTTATTGATAGCCTGAACGATTGTGCTGAAAAAGTTAGCAAACTTAACCTTCAGATTCATCATGTGCAAGTACATTCTTATGGCTATCACAAAGAGCTTACCTGCCATATTTACCTGCTAAAAACAATGACTGTGGAACAAGCGCACGATCTTTCTGATAAGCTTGAAAAACAAATCAGGCTTGATTTGGAAATTGTTGCTACAATACATGTTGAACCACTTCCTACTTGATTAGGTTCAGAATTTCAGAGTACCTGACCCAAGGTAAATGTGTTGTCGCGCAAATCAGATTTCTCTCCGCCAGTTGGCGGTTACTAATGACAAGTATTTGTACAAAGCTGGAGCAAACATTGTGGGGCAGAGACCCCTCAGTCGCAAGCTCCTTCGAGGTGACAGGGCTTTGGCGGGTGTGTTGGGGTGGATAAAAGTTATCAATTTGATAATTTCAATACTTCCGAATAGATTTAAGCAAATTTTATTTTCCTTATTCTTCAGAAAAATACGCCAGTTTGATAAGCGATGTAACAAAATCAAATTCTTCGAGATGAATGTTATCGGGCAGGCGTAGTGGAGTGGAGGTGAGATTCATTATTCCTTTTATTCCGAGTGCGCCAATTAGCGCCACATAATTCTCAGGGTCTTCTTCCATGTCGCTAAGTATTGCAAGTGTTATACTCTCCTTCTCAACAACAGCGGCTATTTGCTCTAACGAATAACAAGGCACATTATTAAATGTATTGTTTATTGATTTTGCGGAAGTATCAAAAATTGCCTTTACGTTCAAGGGTACATTTCCCAGGGATAAAATATCGAGAATTGCCCTGCCGGCATGGCTAAAGCCGATAATACATGCATTTTTGCCAGAGTTGCATTCAAGCTTTTGAGATATTTGATTAATCAGATGCCGCAATTCGTAGCCTTTGCTGTGGCTGCCCGAAACACCTATTAGCATCAAATCGCGCCTTACATGGACGGGATTTATTTTTAGAAGGCTGGCTAAATCCCGTGAAAAGATATAAGGTTTTTCAAGGTATTGATATCGCATTAATAAACGCCGGTAATTACTGAGCCGTTCTACTGTTTTTTCAGGAAGCTTAACCATTCCGGTTTATGTTTTGTCTGGGAATTTCGATTTGAGGCTTAATAAAATCGCCTTCAATCAAACCTGAATCTCCAATTTTATAGCCTTTGGAGTTCCGCTGGGTTTTAACAATTTCCTGTCCTTCACAAGCACTTATGCCTGTCCATTTGCAATTTAAACAATGTTTGAAGCCATTAATTTGAACTCCCCAACATTCATTATGCGACAGCTTAGAGGTATCAATATTTTTCATGCCAAATAAATTTTAGGCGAAAATATAATAAATATCTATTATTATGAAATATGAAACTCATTTATTGATGATTTATAATCAATATTTAATTACACTATTGTCCAAGAAAAAATAAAGACTAACAATAGATTCTTCGCTACGCTCAGAAGGACAGGCGTTTAGGCTTTCAGGGAGAGGTTGGGGGGGGGGGGGGGGGGGGGGGGGCCCCCCCCCCCCCCCCACACCCACAAAAAAAAAAAAAAAGATTTAGGG
>CAZQIV010000021.1:25172-66027 GCA_964593705.1 uncultured Lentimicrobiaceae bacterium
AAAAATTGTTTTCCCCAAAGGCACTGATGGACGGGGTTTTTGGTTTCCTGGCTGGGTTTGGGGGGCCCCCCCCCCCCCAACCAACCTCTCCCTGACTCACAACTCACAAAGTACTTGTCATTCTGAGCGTAGCGAAGAATCTGATTTTTTTAGTCGGACTTTAGTGATTTAAATAACATGGAATTCTTAAAACGATGAATAAATCCACCAAATACCCACTAAAATGGCTGCTACCCCTCCCAAGACCCTTAATATTTTGAATGCTTTGGCTCGTCCTGATAAGGCAGTTTTTAAAGAAATATAGCCAAGTAAAGCTGAGAAAACAATCATGGCAGTAATGGTACCAGCACCAAAACCAGTAAGGTACATGGCAGCATCAAAATTACTGGGCAAAGCTAGTGTAGGGAGAATGGCAAATAAATGTGATACGCCTGCCAGGCCATGAAATATCCCTATCCCCAGAGAAGCCCTGATATTTTGACGATGTTGTTTTGCGTGTTCATGTGTATGTGCCGCCGCGCTGCTGTGGACATGGGTCGAAGAGTGATCGTGCCCGTGAATATGAACGATTTCACCATCCTTGGTTTTGTGGATGTGAGGGTGGGCATGTTTTCCTGAAATATTTTTTATTCCAACTTTGGCAATTGCCCATACACCAATGAGTATGAGCATGATCCCAACCAGTTGTTCACTATGTTCGGAAATCCTTTCAACCGGAATCAAATCTCTAAAAAGTAAGAAGAGTAGTCCGATAATAAGTATTCCGATTGTGTGGCCAATTCCCCAGGCAAGCCCCACGCCCCAGGAGCAGTTTTTCGATTCGATTGCCAATGGTGTAACTGCGGCCAAATGATCGGGCCCTGACAATACATGGGCTATGGCAGCAATAATGCCTGTTAAAAGATTTAGCATAATGCAATGATTCTATTACATTTATAAAAGGCAAGGTGTTTTCTCAAACCACAGTAGAGGGTTTGCATAAATGGATAGTAGTGTGCTTGATGCCGTGGCTGCCATAATTTACTTTTGATGATCCTGATGGAATTTTTTAAGCCGGTATTCGAGGTCAGGAAACTGAGTTCTTTTTACAAGGGAAACACATGCCCGGATTCCCTCATGCCGTTCACTTCCGGTGATATCGAGTGTAATAGCCGAAATGCCATAGTACAAAAGTTTTTCAAGTAGTTCGCTTCCTGAGAAGCCCGGATATGCAAAGGTGAAGTAAAAGCCATCAGCAATGGGTTCATCCTCGTCCATGTCATAAACGATTTTAAAACCATTTTCGATGAACATCTTTTTCATGATTTTTGCCTTTTGACCATATTCCTTTACCTTTTCCACAAAATTTAAATTGCCTTCATTGGCTGCTTTTAAAATTGCAGTAAGTGCATATTGTGCAGAATGGTTGGTGCCTGAACTCAAAGAGTAGATTGAGCCGAATATCAAAGCATAACCCACATTGTCTGACCTATAGTAACGCAGTAAGTCCGGAGCTGTGGTATTAAAAAGCTTGTTGGATATCACCATCATACCCACGCGTTCGCCGGCATAACTGAACACTTTAGAACTTGAGATAAGCAAAACATAATTATCGGTGTAGTTGGCTACAGATGGCTGATAGGGTGCTTGCCCCGGTTTTGAATAATCCTTTCTGAAATCCATGCCAAAATAGGCTAAATCTTCAATAACAATTATTTTGTATTTATTGGCTAACTCTCCGATAATCTGAAGCTCAGTATCCGTAAAGCAGATCCATGAAGGATTGTTCGGGTTGGAGTATAGCAAGGAACAGAATCTTCCTGTTGACAAATATGATTCGAGTTTTTTTCTGAGTTTTTCTCCCCGGTAATTGTAAACATCAAACGAATCCCATCCTTGTCCCATTACCCTAAGCTGCTGCTTATGAACCGGAAATCCGGGATCGATAAACAAGGTTCCTTCACGTTCGGCATGCATACGGTTAAGGGTCATAAATGCAGCAAAACTTCCTTGCATAGATCCTACTGTTGGCAGGCAACCCTCGGAGCTGACATCAATATTCATGAAATTTTTAATAAACTTTGAGATTTGTTCTTTCAGTGGGGCAATACCAAAAATATCAGGATATATGGCTGCTACTCCTCTGTCTAAAGCAGCTTTTTGTGCCTCAACACCAATACTTGTGGGGGGCAAGCCGGGAATGCCCATCTCCATGCGAACAAATTTTTCACCACTCGCTGTTTCGATTTGATCTATTAATTTTTTAATTTCCCGAATGGAGGCTTCACCCACACTTTTCAATCCGCTTTCCTTAATTTTCTTTTCAACAATCTCAAAATTTATTGGTGTATCTTTCATGTTTTCAGTTTTTTAGTTTTTGAAAAATATAGATATTTTTTGAATAACAAAAGTATGAAAAAAAACTTCGTCATATTAAAATTGCTTGCAGGTTTAAATGATTTGGAGTAATTTTTATTGATTATAAAAAAGAATTCGAAACCTGAAATCCATTTATTTTCGTATGAATAAAAAATGCCTCCCAAAAAAACAATGAAAATTTTTGGATATTACTATTTAAATGCTTGTTCAATCAGTGTTTTACCTATACTTGGTAAATCTGTCAACTTACTCATTTGGCTTGGATTGAATGATTTTTATTACGTATTCATTAAGCTGTTTTGTCAGTCCCCAATTAAATGGCCGCTGCCAAAGACTCCCCCTTCCCGAAAGCTATCAGGTTTTTTTTCATTCATATAACGCAACCACTACGTGGTAGTTTTTCTTTAAGGATATTGATTTACTACAATACCTAAACTTTCCGAAGTGTCGGAACAGGCTATACTGAGTTTTTAGCAACCCGGTACGGGTTGAGATATTTTAGCTCAACAGAATTACCATGATTCGAAAAAACCCGGTACAGCCCGTCCCGTCTATGCGGGAGGTTTCGCTATTTGAATATCACTGCCGCCATAATTAGATTTCGTAAAATTATCTTGATAAATTGTTTATCAGTTTATTAACAAGCGAAAACCACTAATTAATACCCCTAATAAAATCGTTGATAGCTTTCGGGATCCCCCTGAAAGGGGAGGATGCCATCGCACTGGCCGTTGCCTTGGCCAGTGCGGCTGGTCTCCCTTTCCGCCAGCTGGCGGAGAAGGGGTCGGTGTCGAGACGAAGTCTCGTGCATGCACGAGCAAAGCTCGGCAGGATGGGGTCATGATGATTTGGTATTAAATTCCGCCACCTAAAATTATTACTTTACAATTATGAATTTTTCACAAGATTGCTTTTCTTATTTTTAGTAAATCGGTAAGGAGTTTCTCCAGTTTATCAAGATGAAGCATGTTTGCACCATCCGATAGTGCATTGGCAGGATTGGGGTGGGTTTCGATGAAAAGGCCGTCAACACCAACGGCAACACCGGCTTTAGCGATGGTGCCGATGAGATCGGGGCGGCCACCGGTAACCCCGGCTGCCTGGTTTGGCTGCTGTAGCGAATGGGTACAATCCAAAACTACGGGAACCTGATTTTTCTGCATTTCGGGAATGGCACGGTAATCCACAAGTAAATCCTGATAGCCAAACATGGTGCCCCTTTCGGTAAGCATGATGTTTTCGTTGCCTGCTTCGCGAACCTTTTCAACCGCAAATTGCATGGATTCGGCCGAGAGAAACTGACCCTTTTTGATGTTGATCACTTTTCCGGTTTTTGCAGCAGCCACAAGTAAATCAGTTTGCCGGCAAAGGAAAGCAGGTATTTGCAATATGTCAACATATTCGGCAGCCCGGGCGGCTTCTTCGGCGGTGTGGATGTCGGTAACCACAGGAACTCCAAATTTGCTTTTTATTCCTGTAAGGATTTTTAATCCCTTTTCATCACCAATTCCTGTAAAAGAACTTAGTTTTGATCGATTGGCCTTGCGGTAGGAAGCCTTGAAAATGAACGGAATTTTTAACTTGTTGGTGATGGCAACAATTCTTTCGGCTATTTCGTAGGGGGAAGTTTCATTTTCTATCACACAGGGACCGGCCATCAAAAAGAAATTTCCGCTACCGGCAAATTTTATATTCGGGATGTTTTGGATTATTTCGCTCACTGATTTCATTGTCTTAATTTTTTGATGATTTACAAAAATCGTAATTATTAATCAGCGATGATGGTTTCCGGCTGATCCTGAATATCAAGTTTAAAAACATCGGGTCGGGCATAATGGCCTGTAACATCAAAATCCATTTTTGCACGGCTTACCTCGGTTAAATCCAAGTCGGCAACCAGTATTTTTTCTTCTCCCCAGGCCGGGCCACAAATTACTTCACCCATTGGTGAAACGATTACACTCCCGCCATTGCTCATAACCTCAGGTTCATCCCGGAGTAGAGGTATCAAATCGTCGGGGTAGTCTGTTTTTTTTACAAACTGGTTACATCCCATCACAAAACAACGGCCTTCCATGGCTATGTGTTTCATGGTGCTCTGCCACGATTCACGGGCATCGGCAGTGGGAGCGAGGTAAATCTGAACTCCTTTCCTGTACATCGAAAGGCGTGCTTCGGGCATATAATTTTCCCAGCAAATCAATCCGCCAACTAGAGCAAACCCTGCATCAAAAGTGGTGAGTGTTTTACCATCGCCTTCACCCCAGATTACACGCTCGGTGCCGGTGGGTTTAAGTTTGCGGTGCTTCCCGATTAATTCCCCGGAAGGGGAAAAATATAGCAAAGTACAATAAAGACTGCCATTGATTTTATCCCGCTCAGTTATTCCAAGGGCAATAAAAGCATTGGCACTTTTGGCCGCTTCACATAAGGCCAGGGTTTCAGGGCCGGGAACTACAAGGCTGTTGTCGTGGTAACGTTGCCAGAGTTTGCGGCCTTCATCCGTTCTTTTTCCTACAACTGCGCCAAAGTCGAGGCCGCGTGGGTATGCCGGAATAAATGATTCAGGAAATAGAATGAGTTCGGCGTGTTGTTTTTTACATTCATGGATGAGTGCAATGGTTTTTTGTAAGGATTTTTTCAAATCAAAAATGACGGGAGTAGCTTGTACCACTGCCACCCGAAGTTGTGTTTTTGCCATCATTTTATGCTGAATTATAGTTTAGATTTCTTGTTTTACTACATTATTAAAAGCAGATATCCTGACCCGCAAGTTACAAATCAATGAGTTTTACTATTATTATCGTAAATTAATATGTCACCAATTCAATTATTATTTCTCCTTTTTTGCTTAGTGTTTCTATGTGTTCTAAGTGCCTCAGTGTTTATTTTTAATAAGTTACCACTTAGACACCCCGATAGCTATCGGGGGCACAAAGACTCACTCAGATGTATCTTTCACTACAGTTGATTTACAGTAAGTAAGGAGTTCTGAAACTATAAAAAATCCCGGCTATCGCCTTTTTTTAGCCTTATTTACATTCTTATCGCCACGGGTTTTGGGCTTTTTATATTTTTTTGCCAACTCCCTTTTGTATGAGCCTCCCAGGTTGCTTTTTTTGTTTTTCTCTTTCTTTTCGTGAAAAGCACCGCCGGGCTCGGCAATTTCTGTTTTCCGGTTTCGGCTTATTATAATTTTAGGTCTTTCTTCGGGAAGTAGTAATTCGGATATCTCAACTTCTTCAGGAAATGCCAATTCAGGGATTTCCATTTCCATGAGCGCTTCAATGGCTTCCTTTGCTTCTCTTTCTTTTTCGGTGTAAAACAGGACGGACTTGCCTTCCTTCTCAGCGCGGCCACTGCGCCCAATGCGGTGGATGTAGTTTTCGGGATAGGCAGGTGTGTCGAAATTGAAAACATGACTCACACTTTCCAAATCCAGCCCGCGGGCCATTACATCGGTGGTGATGAGGATGCGGTTAGCGCCTTCATCAAATTGGCGGATGTTTCTTATGCGGTAGTTCTGTGATTTGTTGGAATGAATAATGCCCATTTCTTTTCCAAAAGTTTCTTCCAACGCTTCGAACAATCGGTCAGCATTTTTTTTGCTCGAAACAAAAACCAATACTTTGCTGTATTCTGTTTTGTTTTTAAGAATGTATGCCAGCAAGTTTACTTTGGTGAAAAAGTTTGGCACAGGATAACATTGCTGGGCGATATTGTCGAGGGGCGTTCCACTTAGCGCGATGGTGACTTTAACCGGAGACTTAAAAAAATCATCGATAAGTTCATCCACTTCTTCGGTCATGGTTGCCGAAAACATCATATTTTGCCGGCGTTCGGGCAGAAACTCCAGGATGTTTTTCAACTGAAACCGAAAGCCAAGATCGAGCATTACATCCACCTCATCGATGACAAGTTTTTTGATGTCGTTGAGTTTGAGAACCCTCGTAAGTGCCAAATCGTATAAGCGTCCGGGGGTGGCTACAACAATGTCTGATCCGGTATTAACTGTTATTTTTTGGGTATTGATATTGGTGCCACCATACAAGCCAATGGTTCTTAGGGTCATGTATTTGGACAGGCTTTCGATTTGCTCCACAACCTGCAAAACCAATTCGCGCGTGGGAACAATAATTAGCACTCGTGGTGTATTTTGCTTCGAAAAGGTCATCTCTTTCAGGATGGGTAGCAGGTAGGCAAGCGATTTGCCCGTGCCGGTTTGGGCAATTCCCACCACATCTTGTCCCGAAAGAATTACAGGGTGTGCTTCTGATTGGATAGGAGTGGGGGTGGTGAATCCCAAATCCTGGATTGCTTCAAGTAAGGCTTTGGTAAGGTTTAAACTTTCAAAACTGTTCATTCATCAATTATTTCGGCAAAAGTAAGCCTTTTGAGTGAACCTGTTTTTTGTTTTGGTGTAGCTGGATTTTACCTTAGTAAATAAGAAATGAATGATTTTCAAAAATTTGTGAGATGTTAACTATCTCGGTTTATAATTTAGAAGGGTCTGCTGAAAAAAGCCTAATCTTTTGGTATGTATATGGTTATTCCAAGAAATTTGATTCCTACTAAAATGTTTTGGAAGCAATTTATTAAAAATCCTTGCATCAAATATTGCGGTGCGCCGCACCTTTTTCTAAATAGCTGGAAAGAATTCTACAAAGATTACCGGTGCTCCGCACCTGAAAGGATAGCCACAGAGTGGCGATAATCCTCGCCTCGCGGCGAAGCGGGGTATTAGTATTAAATCGGGAGGTGCAGCGCACCTAAATATTAAAACAAATTATAAGATTTTATTTTTTTCAGCAAGTCCCAATGTAGAGGAGGTTGCCCGGAATCTTGAAAAAAGTTAACCAATGATTTTTGGTTTTGATTTTTCAATCGTTTCTAAACTTATAAAAGCTTGATGCCTTCGGGGTTTATCTCAATTTTACGCATTTTGTATAAAGCTCCAATGGCTTTTTTGAAGGCTTTTTTGCTCATGCCGAATTTTGAATAAATTTCGTCGGGGCTACTCTTGTCGGTGAAGTGCAGGTATCCGTTGTTTTGTTCGAGCGCTTTGAAAACGGTTTCTGTATTGGCATCATTAAATTTGTCGTACCCGGCAGGCTGAAGTGAGATGTCTATTTTGTTGTCTTCACGAATATTTTTAACATACCCGGTCATTTTATCACCGACATTAAGTTCGGAAAAGATTTCATTATTGAAAATGAGCCCCTGGTGAATGTTGTTGACGATTACCGAAAATCCAAGATCAGTTTTTTTCCATACCAAAACTTCTACCTCTTGATTTTCGCTAACGGTAATGATTTCGTTTTGCAAAAACCTTTCAATACGGCTGCTGCCATAAAGCCTGTCGGTTTCCAGGTCGATATCAAGGTAAACGATATACCATCTGTCTTCTTCCATTTTTTGCTTTTGCTCCCTGAAAGGAACCATCAAATCTTTATCGACACCCCATGCCAGGAAAGCGCCCACACCATCAGCAATGGTCTTAACCTGCAAAAGCGAAAATTCGCCAAGGGTTAATTTTGGTTTTTGGGTTGTGGCCACCAATTTGCCTTCGTTATTGTTGTGAACAAAAACCTTGATGGTATCGCCGGCTTTAGCCTCCCGGGGGCAATATTTTGAAGGCATCAGAATTTCCTGTCCCGATTCGTCGCCAAGTTGAAGTCCCTCGGCAGTCTCACTTAAAAATTTCAGATCGTTGTATTTTCCCAGTTCAATCATGGAGCAAAATGTATTTGGTGATTTGTGATGTTTAAAACAATATGAGCCCTTTACTCATTAGGCTTTTTTTATGTAAATAAACCTGGGTTAGAGGCGTATAATTTTACTGTGCAAAGTTACTACAAATAACGGCTACCGGGAAAGAGTGCGGAAGAACAGGATTTATTTTTCACATTAAAAAATTTCCAATCTTTAATCCGAAGTATATTGTGCGGGGATTCATTGGTCCGTAAATATATCCTGGGTCGCGGTCAATTCCGCTATCGAAATCATTTTGATATGAATTAAAAATATTTTTTACACCGGTAAATAATTGCAGTGTAGCGCCATTCAACTTGAGGTTGTACCGTACTTTTAATCCTAAATCAAAAAAACTATCTGTTTCTCTCAACTCACCATCGTCAGGATTAGGTATTTGTAATCCGAAATAGGGCACAAGCATTTTTCCTGTATAATTGCCGGTGGTGGAAAAGCCCCATTTTTTCGATGGCTTCCAATCTAAAGTGAGGTATCCATAATCATTCGGAGTGCGGAAAAATCTTTTTTCGTCAAACTCCTGCGCTTGTTCGTATTTGCTTTTTTGAATGGTAAAGCCTGCTTTAAACGAAAACTCATCTGTTGGCACTAAATTCAATTCTATATTTAAGCCTTGAATTTTTGCCCCTTCATCAGCATTAACACGGGTGTAAATAACAGTTCCGTTTTCGTCAGGTTCGCTATATTCATTTGCAAAAGGATTATTCAGTTGCGTGTAAAACCCTTCGAGCAATAAGCCAACATAAACTTTGCCCAATTGCTTGTTGAAATCAAGGGATGCCATCAAACTATGACTTGTTTCCTGCTCTAAACCCGGGCTATTCTCATGGATTACCCTTCTGGAGCCTGAGGTTTCGATGTGAAGGTCTTCGTCAAAAATTTGTGGGGCACGGTATCCCTGCGAGTAACTTAACCTGGCTTGCAAATACTTTTTGAGGTCGTATTTAAAAGTAATTCTTGGGCTTAACACATTTCCGGATTTATTAGAACCTGAATGTTCCTTGTCTTTTACCTTGTAATTATCAAAACGTGCCCCGGCAGAAACTTTAAGTTTATTCCAGTTGATTTCGTACTGCGCAAAAACCCCGGTGGTATTCGTAGTTTGGTCGGCAACCACAACATTATCGGTATGTGGAATATTTACAATGGTATCGTCAGCAATTATTGCATTATCAATATTGGCATATCCCAGTTTTTTATCTGTAAGCCAGGCACCGTTATTTTCAATACCGAAAACTAAATTTGACCTTCCCAATTGTGCATTGTATTGGATACCTAACGTGTAAGAAAAGTCTTGTGTGTTTCCATAATCGCTCAAGGATTTTCCTGCCCCATAGTACGAATCCCTGTTTACCCTTTGACCGGAAGCATAAACTGAAAACAAGTCTGTTTCCCTGAAAAACTGCTCATAAGTTAATGCACCTGTTGTAAGGTTATGATTTACTGATTCAGCAATATTTGCTTCATGTTCAGGATAATCAAATCTATCGCCGCCACGCCGCTCTTCTTTTATATTGAAGAAATCGGCAGTGAGTTTGTTTCTTGTACCAAACCGGTGGTACAATCGGGTGCCAATGGTGGTATTATTTAAAGAAGCAATTTCAGAAAAATTATCATTGTTTGCATCAAAGGGTTCTCTGTCGCGGTAAAAACCATAAAGTGCCATGCCGGTTTTATTATCGGCCGAAACCAAAGATGTATTGAAGTTTACTGAGTAATCTTGTGTAGGATTTGCAGCGTCATCCAGACCAACACCCATAAGCCCGCTATTTACACCAAACTCATAGGCATTATTGACAGGGTTTTTAAGGATTAGGTTTATAGTACCTGCAATGGCATTGCTGCCATATAATGCTGAACCACCACCGCGAATCACTTCAACTCGTTCGATCATACCCGAAGGTATGAGTTCCAAACCATAAACGCCGGCCAGACCGCTAAAGATGGGGCGGCTGTTTATTAAAATTTGAGAATACGGGCCTTCCATTCCATTCATTCTGACCTGAGAAAAGCCACAATTCTGGCAATTGTTTTCCATGCGTAAACCCGGACAAAAATTCAATCCTTCGCTTAAAGTTACTGATTGTGTTGCAGCAAATAGTTTAGGCGTAATAGTATTAACAATGGTTGACGATTCTATCCTGTTTGTGGCATTTCTATCCCCGGTAATCACAACTTCTTCAAGTCCCAGGGCATCTTTTTCCAATTCAAAATTCACCTCTTTTGTCTCTCCCTTTTTAATTGATATTTCTATTTCACCGGGCTTGAATCCCATATATGTAGCTTTAATGGTATGCTTTCCCTCAGGCAGATTGATTAGTTGATAGTGCCCCGTTTCATCGGTTGTTGTTCCAATTGTAGTTCCTTTAACATGAATGGTTGCAAATGACAAGTGTTCGTCGCAATCGATGCAAATAACATGGCCAAAAATATTGGCATCTGTTTTTAATTTTTGTGCTAAAAGGATTTGTGAAAACGACAATGTAAATACTGTCAAAAGTATAAGTAATCTTTTCATAAAATCATGTTTTTTCGTGATAAATAAATTTCATTTTTGGCGATATAACCCCTCTTGTCGTTGGAGTTGCCAAACAACAAGTGGTGTTGAATTACAGAAATTAAAAAATTTGTAATAAAACTAATGAGATGCGAAAATTGATATTATGAAATTGGGGGTGCCCGGCTTTTCCGAAGATTTATGTAGCTTAAGTCGGGAATTGTTATTAATTCAAATAAAACTTTCTCTTTTTTAACAAGTGCAATTAATGTAAGAGATAAAAAAACAACAAGAAAAAGAATTTCCAGATTTTGAAAAAATATAAATTCAGCTTTTGTGTGTTGATGAGATTTGTATGGTTTTGAATCGTGAGATTTATCGTAAGGGTGAGCATGTACTATTATAGTTCCATCACTGAGTTTATGGACATGCATGAAAGTTGCCTTGTTGGCAATTAACAATCCCATTACCCCTGTCAGTAGCAGGATAACAAGCTTTATTGTTATATTTTTACAGGCTTCTTTCATTAGCCGGCAAAAGTAGAGTTTAGCTTCAATGTGGCAATTTTAAATAAGGTTGGTGTTATTAATTGTTAGAGGGGTGGATTACCCCGAAAAATTAATAAGTTTTCTACAACAATGTGCATTACGACACAGCACTCATAACTTTCTGAAAAACAACACCCAGGTCAGGAACTCTGAAATTATGGCCAAATGTTTAATCTTAATGCCTTGGTTCTTCGTGGTGAAAAAAATTGACCACAGAGACACAGAGACACAGAGACACAGAGAGAAAAAACTTCGTGCCTTTGTGCCTTCGTGGTGAAAAAAAATAAACACAGAGGCACAATGCTTCACAAAAAAAAGCTGAGGCTTCGGGGCTTCACTTCGTTCCCCAAAAATGGGTATTACTGAGCCGTAGCATGTTTTGCCAAATCAGGAGTTTTACGTATTGCACTCCGAAAGGAGAAGGCCTGTTATTCTATTTCGATATCATATTTTAAAAGTAAACCACCCAGCCCTGAAGTGGAGAATTTGGCTTTTTTTATTCGGTTATTCTCCGGATCGATAATGTAATTGAAAGCACTTCGGAAGTCAGCTTTTTCAATGTTGGTGTTGTCGAAAATTGCCCCAGAAAGATCGCAGTTTTCAAAAATAGAAGCACTTAAATCGGCTTCAGTGAAATCGGTTTCGTGAAGCTGTGTATTTTTAAATGAAGTGGTTTTAATTTTTGTTTGATAAAAAGATGAGTGATTGAGCATGCAATGGTTAAAATTAACTGAAAGGAAAAACTTGTTACAATTTTCGAATCGCAGCCCTAACATTTTACAGTTTTCAAAGCTGATATCCCGCAGGGCTGTTCCGTTCAAATTTACCATACTCAAATTACAGCCCTGAAACCGGCAATCTACAAATCGGATATTTATAAAGCTTGAATTTGAAAAATCGCAATCGATAAATTGGCAGTCTTCGTATTCACCTTTTTCAAGTTGGTTTTTGGTGAAGTTGATTTTGTTGAAGGTTTCACCTTCGAAATATTTCTCTTCCATTGTTAAATAGTGCGTGTTCATAAAGGCGTTTATTTCTATCCGAGGCCAAAGAGTCTCCCGCAGATTTCGCTGACCTGCCTAGCCGGCAAGGCTGGTTTGCGCTGATTTTATTTGCGAATATCAGCGTTATCTGAGGGAAACCTTACTAAAAAGACGGACTCTAAATAATCCGGGTTAGAGCGTTGTAATCCGCCTTAATTCTGATTTTAGTTTTTTCTTAGTTTCAGGATCGGAAGCCGAATGGCCGGAATTTACAATGTTTAATGTGGAATTTTCCAATCCTTCATGCAAACGGAAAGCTTGCACCGGCGGGCAAATAAAATCGTACCTTCCCTGCACGATGGTAGTTTTGATGTGCTTGATTTTATCGATATTCTTCATTATAAAATCCTCGGGGATAAAACAATTGTTTGCAATAAAATGGGCTTCCAGGATGGCGAGCGATTTATGGGAAAAAGTTTTCAATGCTTCCGCCGGATCCGAAATTTTATTGATGGTGTAAAACGACATCTCATAATAAGCCCATTCGTAGGCAAACTTGTCACTGATTTCTTTGTTATCCGACAACATATTTTTCAAATAGTATTGTACCGGATTTTCATCGGGTTTAACCAGTTTGGCAAAACGTTCCCACACTTCCGGGAAAAACTCTTTAATCCCTCCGGTAATATAATGATCGATGGCGTATTTGTTGGCCAGCCAAACACCTCTTAAGATGAGGCCCAGCACCCGCCCGGGATGATGAATGGCATAAACGAGCGCGAGGGTGCTTCCCCACGAACCGCCAAAAACATACACTTTGTCAAAATTTAAATGATCCAATATTTTATTGATATCATCAACCAGGTCTTGTGTAGTATTGTTTTCGATGGAACCAAAAGGAATGCTTCTCGAAGCGCCCCGCTGATCGAGAAAAAGAACATTGTACCTTCGTTTATCAAAAAAGGCTTTGTCTTTATCGCCAAATCCTGCACCGGGCCCACCATGAAGAAATAAAACGGGAATACCTTTCGGATTGCCGTACAATTCGTAATACAACTTGTGATTGTCAGCTACCTGCAGGTGACCTGACTGATAGGATTGAAGATTTTTTTCTGTTGCCATAATCTGATTTTGTTGGTTCGTCTTTAATTTAGCGTCAATATATCGTTTTTGTTTTTTCATTAGCGTAATTAAAATGCTGTTTCAGGATTCAAATATTTCTGTCCCATTCGCTGCGTAAATTTGAAATTTGTTCGTCAATTTCCTTTTTACTCTGTTTGGTTAATTTTCCTCGTAAAGCAGATAGCTTTCTTTTTTGCTTTTTATAAAAAGTTATGTGTATTGAGCCGCTTGGTGGGCATAACATAACAGTACTATTTTCGATGCCGCAAATAAAATCATCGAAAGAAATGTCATTTAATTCAGTTCGCCAGTGTGCAACTTTATATTCAACCTGTGGTTCATTTACTGCTGTTATCATTGCTTTCTCCTTTCGTTTCGATAAATTTATACTTGCTTAATTTGATAATGATGCAGAAAAGAATAACAACATTTTCAAAAGAATATTCAAAAATATCAATTAGGCTACTAGCTACTGCATTTCTTAAGTTTAACCCAGCCTTTTCTGCCAATACATATTTAATCAATATTCTGTCTTCCTCATCGAAATTTGTTTTTTGTTCTGGTTTTAAAGGTGGTTCGTGCGCAATGTCTGCTAATAAATCATCAAGTACCTTTTCCATTACTAATTTATCAGAACCTTTCTGTCTTGTTTTAAAAGTTGCGATACCGATTTTTTCACAGAAGTAACGTAAAAGCCCCTCTATTTTTAAAGTTAAACTATCTGTTATTGTTACAAAATCATGCTGATAATTATTGTTAGCAAAGAATTTGTCAAGTTCTTCAAAAATTCTTTTTAGCCCTGGTTTTAGCGTGTCAATAGGTTTTACTTCCACTGTCTGGCCATGATAATTCCTGACAATTACTTCATTAAACCATGTGCCTTCTAAATAAAAAATTACAAAATCATAATTTAATTTCCTGGCTTTATATGCTTCGATAAAAAACCGATGCATCGTTTGGGTGCCAATTTGAAAACTAAATGAATAGGTACTCCAAAAATTGTATTTTTCTTTTTCTTCGTCTGTGTAGAATACATCAACAGTATTCCCAAATTTGTCCATTATTAAAGTTGGGAGTACTGAAAGCAAAACTGTTTGTTTGCTTAGCTCAACAGAGCGGTCTTTTATATTTTGAATTGAATTGTACCATGGAGATGTAATAAAATGATAAAGTATTCCTCTTTCATCATTATCAGCAACAGCTTTTATAATACGTTCATTCATAGAGTCTATGTGATCCTTTGGTAACTCCTGCCTTATTTCTGACAAACGAAACTTACCTCTTAATTCAGTATAATATTTCTCTAGTCTATTAATTTCTTCAGGTAGTTTTAGTTGTTGGTAAATACGAAGTGCATTTTCTGAAAAACTTACGCATGCAAGATTAGATTTGCTTTCTGTATCAGTTGCTAGCTTTTCATACAATTTTGCTTTGTAATTCAATAAACCAGAGACCGGTTTATTTCTTTTTTGCTCAATTGTGATATTCCGGTCAACTGCGTACAGTGCACCCCAAACATAAGTTTTTTCAAGTTCTTTTGCTCCTTCAAGATTTTTATCAAGAACCTTCTGGAAGTCAATTAATTTATTTGATAAACCAAAATTGTTAGAAAACAAACCTGAAAGGTCAAGTAATATGCGCAATGTGCCATCTTTTGTTATATCCCAATCCTGATGAATTTTGAAGATGTATTGTACCAGATTAGTAAGTTCAGGTTCAAGATTTGATTTTTCTGCAATTCCAAATGCCATTTGTATCGAATGAAAGAAATGCAGAACATAATGATTTTTTTCGCCCCCTCTATCTGCTTTTCTATGATACTCTTTGCTGAGATGAAAGAGTTCATTACAAAGCTGTCTTTTAAAATCATAATGCCTTGATGTAACTGTTTTCTCCCCAAAATAAACCATTAAACCATATTCTGTTTTTGCAAAAAGATTTTTACACTCATTATAACGTTTTTCAAAGTATTCAAAATCCTGTTGAGTGTATTTTGTTACATCAGGCCAATAAAGTGGAATTTGGCTTCCATCTTCCAGGGTTTGAGTGCCACTCATTTGCCAACTTAATCCATTAATAACTCCTTTTTCGTTATCGGGTTTCTTATTAAAAGATTTTTGCACTGAAAAAACCTGTCTGTCAAGGTCGGCAATTGCAACAATATCCTGTTTACCTTCATCATGAAGTTGTGTGCATACCTGCTGTAATTCCGAATTTATAGTATGCACATCTTTACAATCGTAAGAACTCTCATCTATCTTTTTTAAATATTTTTCCAGTACATTCATTCTTCGTTCATAGTTTTCTTCGAATATATGATATAATAATTAATGCAGTATTTCTTCAAAATTACTTTCTTTTTTGAAAATAGTTGGTTTTATTTTAATCCTCCCAAAAGGTTCACTTTTTAATTTACTAACATTGTTTCAGTTTTACACCTGGCGGTAACAACTGATAGAGCCTGTAAATTTTATTTTTTTATCCACATTATCCGAAGCGGAAGCCAATGATTCAACGGCATCTGTTTGGTAGTTTTCGTGCAACCTTGTTTACTTGGGTAAGTAAAATTGAATTTGTGTTTGTAGAATTTTACCGACATTTTTTACAGGAGCAATTTGTTGTAAAATAAACCGTGTTCTTAGAAGTGAATAATGATACCTATAATAAATTCAAACCAAATATTGCTCTGGAATTGCTGCTTTTATTGATTGGATGTTTTTTTATGGAAAATAAGCTTGTTATCCATTGCTCCATAAAAATCAGGGAGTTCAGCAATTATCTCGCAGCCTGTTTTTAGATAGAACTGCCGCGTGGGCTCGTAAATGGCTCGTGATGAAGTTTCGATCCAGATATTCTTGCCCGACTTATGGGCAATATCATCAACAGCCATCACCATTAGTGTTTTACCAAGTCCCTTGCCGCGTTGTGAATCGTGAACGGCAATCCAGTAAAGGTCGTAACTATCGGCAGTTCCCGGAATTTTACCATAGCAGGTAAAGCCAACAGGCCGATCTTCAAATTCCGCTATATTAAAAATGTAAGCGCTTTTTTCCGGGTCTTTATTGAGGTTTTCGAGTGCAAGCTCTTCGGCAAGTACGCTCACATTAAATTCGAATCCCGAAATAAATTCTTCAATAAAATACTGTGAAGATGGTAACTGAGTTATTTTATTGATTTTTTCCTTGTCGGAAAAACAAAAAACAGAATCAGCATCAATGCCAACGGAGGCTTCTTCCCAAATAGGTTTTACGATGTAGGTTTTGTCAGGATTTAAAAGATCAACTTCATCAATCGAAAAATAATCTGCCGTAGGCAAATCATACAAGCTCATCATATTTTTTGCCAACACTTTATTGGTAGAAATAAATAATGCATCCAGTGGAATCCCGGTGTAAGGTATTTTGAGCGAATTCAATACAGCAGGTGCAAAATAAATCAATTCGCCCTTTCCCCAAGTGGATTCAACAATGTTGAAAACTATATCAGGCTTGGCGGCTTTTACTTTTTCGATGTCACTTTTAAGGTCATCTCCAACTGTTAAACATTCAACGCTAAAGCCCAGTTTTTTGCAGGATGTTGCAACCAGATCGCGTTGCTCAAGTACATCTACCTCATCGGCAGTATTGTTAACAATCTGATTGTGGAGTATTACAACTTTTTTCTTCATCTCGCTTGTATTCTTTGGATGGCTGATTTTAGTATTTCATCAATAATTTCCTGGTAAGAAATTCCATTGAGCCCACACAAAATGGGTAAGTCGGAAGTTACGGGGTTTAATCCGGCCAATGGGTTAACCTCAATAAAATTCATTTCAGCGTTCCGGTCAATTTTTACATCAACCTTGCCGCCATCAAGGCAGTTGAGTGCCCTCCACGAATCCAATACTACCTTTTTGCAAGCATCGAGCATTTCGCCGGACACGGCAAAATATTCAACTACTTCTTCATAGTTCTCCTTTAGCTTTTTGAAATTGGTGAAACTGGTTTGGATTTGCCATCGCCAGCTATTCCATTGTCTGTCGGTGGCTTTAGGAAAATTTTTTAATCTGAAATTTTGAACTCCAGGGCTGATGGTGTTAAAGTCAGAGTGGGGGATTTCGATTTTTCCAAATGGCTTTTCATCCACTGTCGAAGTTGAAAAAAACCGCTTCTATCGATGAAAGATCCTCGTCTAACGGAGGCTCAAAATCTTGTGAAACATGGTTATTCATGGTGTTCTTTTTTTTTAAAATTATTCGGCAATAAGTAATTCAATAATTAAATGAAAGGTAAAAAATTTTCAATACGTAAATTATTGAAATTGTATAACTTATAAAATATTATTTAATAATTTTATGTTGAGGTAAGTTCAAAAACATCATGTTTTTTATTATAAAGTGTTTGTGATTTTCCCCAGTGAAACCTTTATGAAAATTTTCATTGAATTTCAGGTAAGAAATGAGTTTAAATTTCTGATGGAAGATTGAAGATATGATCCAAATGATTTGAGGTTTTATGTAAGCGGTTTAGATACCGATTAATTTTATCCTGATAATCAAGCATGTAATCGGTGTGTAATTTTTTAGTTACCAGGGTAATCAGGCGTTTTAATATCTGACCAACTTTTGAGTCGAACCCTGTAAAGCAAGTAGCGAAAAAGTCAGTAGGCTGGCTAAATGCCTCATCGAGAACAAATACCAAAAGATCAGCTTCCATTAATTTATTTTTCGAAACTTTGGTAAATTCATTAGTACGCTTAATGCAGGCTGAGAGCATATTTGTCGTTTTTAATTGTTCGGAGTACCCTTTGTAGCCTTTGATGAAAAGCATATCTATATCTGCCAGTGCATCTTCAAACAATTCTTGTTCACCTGATTCCTTATCGAGATAATTAACGTAGAGGAAATCGAACGCGGATTTTTCTTTGGAAGCAATTTTTAAAACAAAATCGCGCAAGTCGCCAGGAGGAAGTGACTTTATTTGGTCTTTAATTTCTTTGCTTAGTCTGGGCATATCTATCTAGTGTTGGTCAATAAACTATCATTTAGAAAAATATAAGATTTCAGATTAGCGATTTTAGATTTAAGATGTTGGTGATACTCAATAAAATCTCAAATCTCCGTTCGTTAATCATCAATCATAAATCAAAAAATCGTCGACTTTATGGATACGAAATAACTATAATAAACTGTCGATAGAAAAAAGCAGGAGCACAAGCATAAGGAAAAGGTTGATTTGCATGAATGCTTTGCGGAGGTTGAATTGTTGTTTTCGCATCAGGATAAAAAAGCTATATACAATCCAAATTGATGAAACCAAAAGCACAGCAATGATAACACCTGAGCTGATTACCCCCGCAACGGGAATGATCATTACCGAAAATGCTGTGGCCAATACCCAAACAAAAATGAGTTTCTTTAACTGGGCTTCCGAAAAATAACTTGTAAGCGATGAAAATCCTGCTACTTCATATTCGGGGCCGAACTTGAGCAGGAGTAAAATAAAATGAGGTACCTGCCAGATAAATAGTAACATGGAAATAAGAATTATCGCGGTGTCAAAAACATAGCCTCCTGCGGCAGTCCAGCCAATCATAGGAGGGAAAGCGCCCACAAAAGCTCCGGCAAGCACTGCATAAACGGTCTTGCGTTTCATGGGGGTGTAAATGCCGTTGTACCAAAGTAGCGTAAGCAATCCCAGGAAACAAGTAGTGAGGTTATTTCCAAACAATAATATTAGAGCACCTGTCAAGGAAATTATAATAGAAAAAATAAGCGTATTTGTGGATGAAAACCTGCCACTGGGGATAGGGCGGTTTTGTGTTCGTTTCATTTTTGCATCGAGATGATATTCCTGATACTGGTTAAGTGCTGCACTTCCTCCGGCAAGTAAGAAAACGCCAATTGTAGAAATGAGTGCTCCCATATCAAACTGACCCTTAAAAACCAAATATCCGGTTAGCGAGCTAACAGAAACCGCAAAAGGTATTTTAATTTTGCTCAGTTCGGCAAATAAGCCCACCGAAGATTTTATATTTTTTAGCATGTTGAATACTTGTGTTTTATGGTTCATCTACTATTTTAGTGGAAAGAACCTTTTATTATCAAATTTCATTATCACCAAAATTTCTAATTCAAAATTAATCAAACCGTATTAATAAAAACCAACCTTAGGGTAGGTTTTTTAGGAAATCACCCTACCCTGCCTCGTCCGGCAAGGCGGGCTTATTAATCCTTCAATTACATCTTCAATAAGGTTCAGAACCTTTGGTGATTTTCAATCTACTTAGGTGGAAAAATAAAGAATAAGGTTTTATTTATTTATCCAAAACAATCAATTATCTATAATCTGAACTTATGTACAAATTAAAATCGCCATACACTATTTATTGTGATCTCGTTCTGTACCCACACAATTTGCAGTAGTGGCTGTTTTTTAAAGTTCTCAGTAACCAGTCTTCAGCTTTTAACCTCCATCACTCTCCTGCAAAAGCGGGATTTCCCCGAAGGGTCGGGGCAGGCTCCCGATGGGTCGGGACAAGTTGCTTCGCTCAACATCACTCCGCCTCTCCATTACTCCGCCTCTCCATCACTCCATCACTCCATCACTCTCCCGCAAAAGCGGGATTTCGCTTCGCTCAACATCACTCCAACTTCTAAACTCTCACTGCCGGGCTTTGCCCGTGCATCCTCGAAAAATTACGAAAATTGAAAATTTTCTATTTTTCGGGACTCTAACTTCTAACCTCTCCCCTCTATCCTCTATCCTCTAACTTCTCCCCTCAGCTATTCCAGCGTTTTAATGTACTCGATAATATGCTCTATCTCCTTTTCAGAAATCATATTTTTATAAGAGGGCATTAAGCCCGGATTGAAACCAACAACAACTTTGTCATTGGGGTCAAAAATTGATTGGTGGATATAATCAGCATCAACCGTGGTAGTTTGTTCTTTCCCATCTACCATCACCTTATGTTCTTTCCCCCAGATGCCTTTGAAGCTATTGCCCACAAGTTTGGTTCCATCGGTTGAGTGGCAGGCAACGCAACCATTCATTTTTATTACATTGAATCCTTCGGCTACCTTGTCTAAATCGCTTTCGCCTTCGGGTGTTTTCATCCATTCGGCCCATTCATCATCACCAACAACTTCAACGGTTGTAAGCATGTAGGCATGGCGCAGTCCACAATATTCGGCACACATCAAATCGAAAGAGCCAAATTGCTGGGCTGTGAACCACATGTAATTATTTCTTCCGGGAATTACATCTTCCTTAATTCGGAATGCGGGTACATACAAAGCGTGGTTTACATCAACAGATATCAGGTCGAGCTTTACGGGTTTGTCTTTGGGAACAATAAGTTTATCACTTTTTTTACCATTTTCATATTCAAAAGTCCAACTCCACATGCGGGCAATAGCTTTTACCGAAATGGCATCATCAGGAACATCGCGCATTGGAGCGAAGCCTGCCCAGCCATAATAAAACATTACCAATACGAGTACTGTTGGAATAATAGTCCAGATTAATTCCAGTTTGTTGTTGCCGGTTATGGATGTATCCGCTTTTGGGTTTTTCGATTTTCGATACCTAATCACAAAATAAACCATGACCACAGTAATCCCGATAAGAAAAAATGTTGATATTCCAATGATCACATAAAAAGCAAGATCAACGCCTTCGGCAAAGTTTGAAGCTCCACTCATTTTTTATTTCCTCCAATATTAAAGGTAAAAGTAATCGGTAAATAAGATAAACAATACCGCGAAAAACAATAAACCAACGCCAATAACAATGGCCTGCAAAAATTTGTTTTCAAATTTAAGATGCATAAAATAGGTAGCTACGAGGTACGATTTTATTGTAGCCACTACAAGCGCAATTACTACGGTAAGTGTCTGAAAATCGAATTGTGCAATTTCGATAGTAATAAATGTAAAGATCAATAAGTCGATCCAGATCAAGATGTTGAACTTATAGTCAACAATATGGGTGCTGTGGTCTTCTGACATAAGTATAGTTTTTTCAGATTATCAAATAAAATAAAGGGAAGAGGTAAATCCAGATTACATCAACAAGGTGCCAGTATAGCCCTCCGTTTTCAAGGTAAACATACCTGTCCTTGGTTACATTGCCTTTTTTGATGTGATAGGCAATGATGAGTAAAAGGATGGCTCCAATAATAACATGAATCCCATGCAGGCCGGTCATTAAAAAGTAAAGATTAAAAGACTGAGCTTCTCCAGCGCTGAGTTCATTGTAATGATCCATTCCGGGGAAGAGGCCGTGTTCATATTTCAGAGTCCATTCATAATATTTATTCATCATAAATGCACCTGCAAAAAGAATTGTTATTATAATAAGGTTAACCGATCTCCTTGTATCGCCCTTTTGTAGTGCAGTAATCGAAAGTGCAACCGTTAAACTGCTTGTAAGCAAAAACACGGTGTTTATTGCCCCGATTACCACATCAAGTTCTCCGGATCCTTCATGGAAAGCATCATGGTTTAAATACCGGTAAGTTGCATAAACGAAAAATAAACCCCCGAAAAGCAAAACCTCGGTAAATAAGAATATCCACATCCCCAGCTTTTTGCCGTAAGGGTCGAAGTGAATTACGTCATCGTGCGAAACTGCGTGTGTGCTCATAGTTTTAACTTTGTAGATGCTTATTTACATATTCTTCAAAATTGGTATAATCATAAGGCCCGCGCTCAATTTCAGGTGTTTTTTCGAAATTGTAGAGTGTTGGCGGTGATTGGGTGTGTGTCCAGTCCAAGGTAACCGAACCCCAGGGGTTGGAAGATGTTTTCGGGCCTTTGCGTCCCCTGATCAGGTTGGCTATCATAAGGATTAGCCCAATGGCAAGTACCCATGAGCCAATTGTTGAAATCTGATTTGGTAAGGTAAATTCAGGCAAATAATCATAATACCTGCGTGGCATTCCCATCATTCCCAAAACAAGCATAGGGAAATAAACAAGGTTAAACCCAATAAATAAAATGGTAAAGGCAATATTGGCCATTTTTTCGTTGTACATCCTTCCCCAAATTTTTGGGTAGTAAAAATGAATGGCTCCGAAAAAGGCAAATCCAGTTCCTCCAAACATTACATAATGAAAGTGGCCAACCACAAAATAGGTGTCGTGTACATGAATATCTGTTGCCAGTGCGCCCACAACCAATCCTGTTAAACCACCTATGGTAAACAGGAAGATAAATGCAAGTGCATAAAGCAAAGGAGTTTTTATGTCGATGGATCCTTTGTACAATGTCGATACCCAGTTAAACACTTTGATGGCGCTGGGAATAGAAACCAGGAAGGTAAGTATTGAGAAGATAATCCTGGCAGGGCCACTCATTCCTGATGTAAACATGTGATGACCCCACACGAAATACCCGATGAAGGCGATGGCCAAACTGGAATAAACAATGACTTTATAGCCAAAAATTGATTTTTTTACAAAAACAGGAAGTGTTTCGGAGATGAGCCCCATTGCAGGCAATACCATAATGTAAACCGCCGGGTGCGAGTAAATCCAGAAAAGGTGCTGGTAAAGCACCGGATCGCCGCCCAGGGCAGGATCAAACAACCCGATTCCCAAGGTTCGCTCTGCAACAATCATAAGCAAAGTAATACCAACAACCGGGGTAGCCAATACCTGAATCCATGCAGTTGCATACAAAGCCCAGGGGAACAGAGGCATTTTCATCCAATCCATACCAGGTGCCCGCATTTGATGGATGGTAACAATAAAGTTTACGCCGGTGAGGATGGATGAGAAACCCAACACAAAAGCGGCCAATACGGCCACGGTTACGTTGGTTCCTGTTTTAACACTATAAGGTGCATAAAAAGTCCAGCCGGTATCTGCGGCCATCTCCATACAAAAGTGTTGAAAGTGCCAGTATTCCTCCTATAACATACAGATACCATGAAACGAGGTTCAATTTGGGAAAGGCCACATCTGGTGCGCCAATAAGCATGGGCAACACAAAATTTCCAAAAATGGCAGGAATGCCCGGGATGATAAACAGGAATATCATGATTACCCCGTGAAGCGTAAAAACTTCGTTGTAAGTTTGTGGGTCAAGTAGCGTTTTGCCGGGGGCAATGAGTTCCAAACGCATAGTTAATCCGAGAATAAATGCCACAACAAAAAATACACTTATTGCCCAAAAATATAATAGGGCAATACGTTTGTGATCCTCTGTTACCAGCCATGAGAGGAAACCTCTTTTTTCCTGGTAAAAATTAACATACGCTCTTGATTGAGGTATAGCGGTCATATTGGTCAAATTTTAGATTTACTTTTCACTTGGAT
The DNA here is from genome assembly GCA_964593705.1 of uncultured Lentimicrobiaceae bacterium. Classification (GTDB taxonomy): domain Bacteria; phylum Bacteroidota; class Bacteroidia; order Bacteroidales; family 4484-276; genus SABY01. The sequence continues at coordinate 48,752 of CAZQIV010000021.1, forward strand.
GTAAGCGTCTTTTTTTACTAAAAATCAGAAATATTAAAAATGAAAGTGCAACTACAATAATTGCAGTTCCCGATATTTTGGTAAAATTGAAAACATATTTTTTTCCTGCAGGGTCGTAGCTAAAACAATAATTCAGGAATTTATTAATTGTAGGTCCGGATTTTCCTTGTGCTGCCTCAATCAAAGCCATTTTCAGGTCGAAGGGCAAAAAGTATGTTCCGTAAAGATACCGGGTTACTTTTCCATCGGGGCTTAAAACCATAATGGCTGCTGCATGAATAAAATCATCGCCATCGCGCTTAAAGCGGTAGCCAAGGCTTTGCGTAAGTTTTGCGATGTTGGTGCTGTCGCCTACCATCCAAAGCTAACTGCTTTCGTCGATATCTTTTTTTACCTGCTTTACATAATTTTTCTTTTTCGATTTGGCTAATTCGTAGGTTTCTTTTTCGTTGAAACTTACGGTGAGTACCTGGTAATCTTTACCCAATTCCAAATCGTTTTTGCCAATAACATCGGCAATGCCATCAAGTAAGGGGCTGCAAATTCCCGGGCAGGTAAAATATACCAGCGTTAAAACAGTGGGTTTGTCGATGAGTGATTTAAAGTTCACCGTGTCACCATTTTCGGTGGTAAAGGTGAGATCATCGGGAACATACTCATCCAGTTTCTCATAAATTCCAAGAAGTTCATTGAGTGAATCAGCCGTCATTTCTGGTTCTTGCGAAAAAGAAAGAGAAGTAATTAAAATTAAAGCAATCGTAAAAATATGTTTCATTCGTATGGAGATAATGCCTTTAAGTGAATATCGTTGACTTGCAAAAATAAAAAATTATTTAAGTACTGTCAGTTCATAAAGTCGCAACCCACTACACACCTCTCTAACTCCCCTGAAGGGGAGAACTGGCCAACGCACTGGTAGCGTGGGATTTCCCCTTTAGGGGACTATGGGGTCGCGCGGGCAAAATCAGAAAAGAGCTGACTTTATGGACAAACTCTAAGTATTGTTAAGCCATAATAGATAAGCTATATTTTTTAGATTTGTAAATGAAAAAAGTAGAGATTTTATGACAGCGTTTAACAGGCATCAAAAAATTTAAAAACATCAATTTCAGAACTCCTGACTTGGCGTAGTTTTCATGTCGCATCAGATACTCTTTGTGAACCTTCGAGCCTTGGTGTCTTCGTGGCAATTTTATAAGAAATAGCCACGAAGACACCAAGACACAAAGAAACACAAAGAAAAAATGAATAAGTCAAAGATTCTAATGCGACATTTTGAATTACGACAATAGTATGATAACTATTTGATTTTAAACTAATAGGTCAGGAGTTCTGAATTTAGAAAATGAAAAAGGTAGTGCCATCGTACACTACCTCTTAAAATACTATCAAAACAAAACGAATTGCTTATTTTCTTTGTGCTTTTACTTCATCGAGTGTTACTGTGCCGCCATCATTTCCCCAACTGTTTAGGATATAATTTACCACATCCTTCACTTCTTCATCAGTAAGAGGAATAACCGTCATTACACCACCCGGATAAGTTGTTTCGTTAACCGTAATTGCTTCTGATGCACCATACATGGTTTGCCTGATTGCCCTGTCTTTGTCTTCTAGTAGATAGTCAGCTTTGGCCAGTGGCGGAAACGCAGGCGGAAGTCCGAGGCCGGTCATTTGATGACAAACGGAGCAAGTGCCTTTGCCTTCATATACTGCTTTGCCTTTCATCATCGGGGAATTCAAATCGATACCTTCCTGGAACGAGCTCTCGGTAATGGGTTTAGATCCAGTTGCAGTTGTATTTGGTGCAAGGCTCAATACCAGTGCCACCATAAATGATAATCCAATTAATACTACAAATAGTTTTTTCATTTTAAATTTGAATTTGTGAATAAGATATTTTTACAATTCTGTAAACAATAATTGTGAACTTATGTTCGGGCAAATTTAACTTTTTTTTGATCTTCCAAAATTCTTAATTAAGCAGTAAATACTATATCTTTGTAAGAAACAAAGTGTTATGAAAAGTTTTATTTTTTTGCTCGTTTTTTTTAGTTTATTTACTACATCTTTTCCCCAGCAATGGGAAAACCTCGGGCCACACAACGGGAATGGTCCTGTCGTCAGGTCGTTGATCCAGCACCCCTCAAATTCGGAAATCCTATACACCGGAACCAATGGAGAGGGTGTTTATAAAAGTTACGATAAGGGTGATTCATGGGAGAAAATCAGTGAAGATTTAATACTTGGCGATATTTCGGCTTTGGCCATTTCAAACGTCAATCCTGATTTTTTATATGTGGGCGGTTCGGGTGGTAAACTATATAAAAGCCCTGATGGAGGTTCTTCATGGATTGACATCAGTGGTAATTTACCCGGTGGTCAGATAAAAGACATCGAATTGGTGGAAGGTTACGGTAGAATTTACCTGGCAATGACTGGAGCAAGCCCGGAGAGGGGGCTGTTTGTGAGTGAAGATGAAAGCAATTGGGAGTCGGTGTCAACACAGTTTTTAGATGTTGAGGTATATGCAGTTGAAATAAATTCGGATGATCCATTAATTATGTTCGCAGCAGCAAAGCTGGGATATCTGAATGGGAAGTTATATCGCAGTTTGGATGGTGGCATGAGCTGGACCGATGTATTGTCGGCTTACCTGGTGGATGTGAAAATGGATCCCAACAACCCCCAAAAAATTGTTGCAGCTTCCTATTACGATGTAATCCATGTGAGCGAAGATAACGGCACTTCATGGTATGGGTATAGCTATTTTGTGAACGTCCAGAATTTTAATTGCATCTGTTTTAATCCATTAAACAGTGAGGAGTTATTGGCTGCTGGTCATAATTCTGGTTTGGGGCCTGCGGTCTATAGGAGTACCAATGGTGGATATTCATGGAATAGTTCAGATACCGGCATTTCCACCGAATTTGTTTTTGCTGTATTGTACGATTGGCAGAATGAGAATATTGCTTTTGCCGGAAGCACAGTAGGTTTTCATAAATCAACTGATGGAGGGGGGAACTGGTTTACTTCCATAGTAGGTATGCAAAGGATTACGGCATCCACGATTTTAATAAAGAAAAACAACCCGGCACATTGGGTTATTGACACGGATATAGGAATACAGGTTAGCGAAAATTATGGCCAGGATTGGGAACTCCGATTCAACTGGTGTACACCATCAGGATACCTGCCTAACTCTGATACTTTATATGGTATTTTGGGTGAGGGTTCGTATTCCGATGGCTTGTACCGAAGTACCAATGATGGTTATAACTGGTCGGTGGTGGGGTATATGATGAACCCAAAAGCACTCAAAATCAGTCATACCAATCCCTATCGACTCTATATTATTTTCACAAGTTCTATTTATCGCTCTGATGATGGTGGGAATAGCTGGGTGGGAGTTTCAGGTGGAATTACCGAAAGCCCGGTCATTGATCTTGTGATCAATCAAAATCATCCCGATACCATGTATGTAATCACCCCCACCAAAGTATGGAAAACCAACACAGGCAGTTCAGGGTGGTCGGTACTCCCTGGCCCGTTTGATATTTACCATCCACTTTACATTGCACTCGATCCAAACAATGGTGAACACATTTACATTGGTACAAATGAAGCCTTGCTCATTAGTGACGATGGTGGCCAGAACTGGACGAACCGCAACCCGCCTGCCAACGGTATTTATCAGCTATTGCTTAGTGCTGAATACCCGGGTTTTGTGGTAGCCGGATACGATTCAGAAGGTGTTTTTTATAGCTTCGATGATGGAATTACCTGGACTGAAATGAACGAAGGACTTCAAAATTTGGATATTCGCAGTATGGCATTAAGCCCGGGGTCTGAATTTCTTTTGTGTGGAACCCAGCTAGATGGGGTCTATAAGACCGACCTTTCTTTTGTTGGTATAAATTCACAATCAGTTTTTACGAATGTTGAAAGAATTAAAGTTTATCCACAGCCGGCGCTAGATGAAATCACCATCGAGAGCGACACTGATATCCAACAAGTGGAAATATTTGACATAAATTCCAATCATCTTACCACTTTTAAAAATGTAAATATTAATATTTCAGATTTGACTACCGGATGGTATTTTCTTAAAATCACAATGAAAAACGACAAAAAAATTATTGTAAAGAAATTTGTGAAGTTCTGATACAGGAAGGTTTTTAAGTAGGATATTTCCTAAAGATTTCAAAACTTGTTATAACTCACGATGTCGTCAAAAGACTTCCGGTTTTTAACAGGCTGATTTTTATAATCAGGATAACCAATAGAAATCAACAATCCAATTGTTTTGTTTTTTGGGATATTAAGAATCTCTTTAATGGCCTTTTCGTTGAACCAGCCCAACATGCAAGTTCCCAAACCCAATTCTGTGGCCTGCAAACAAAAATGCCCGGCAGCAATCCCAATGTCGATGAGTGGGTATTCTTTATTTTTAATCTTCCCCCCGATTTGGGTAATTAATTTGGGTTTTTCGATCAGCATCACCACAATAGCCCGGGCATTGCTTACGAACTTGTTGAAAGCAATTAATTTGCTGTAAGTTTCAACGGCAACGCTTTGTACTAAATCGGGGTCGTCAACCACGAAAAACCGCCACGGTTGAGAGTTACTTGCTGAGGGAGCAAGCCTTGCAGATTCAAGGCATTGGTTAATCTTTTCCCGTTCAACGGGCTTATCAATATACTTTCTGGCGCTAAATCGCTGTTGAACCAATTCTGAAAATTTCATCGGGCAAATATAGAATATTTCATTCCTTTGTAAACATAATTAAGGCTGGGTGGTTTGGTGTGAGATGATCGAAAAGTTTTCAGTCCGCAGTCTTCAGTAGACAGTAGGCAGTTGGCAGTTCCGAAAAAACATCCCGAAGGTTCGGGATTTGATTTCATATCATTATGTGCATCAAATTTATTTGGTCTTTTGACTACCAATGACATGTTTGTGTAAAGTATTGAAATCCTTACTATTAGACAGACCTCTCAATCCCCGAAAAAACGGGGCAGGCTGCTTCGCTCCTTCGAGGTGACAATGCTTCCGTTTGGGTAGTGGGAGGAGAGGAATCGGGCGCAAAGCGCCCGATTCCTCTCCTCCCAAATCAACCCATGGACGGGGTCATTTCGATGCCGCACGTGCGGCAAGAAATCTATTTTATGATGTCATCTCCTCATTATGCCCAAAAGTTTTGGGTGAACCCTCGGAATGACTGCAAATGACAACTAATTACGGCAAAGCCGAATGACAATAAAATGACTACAAATGACCACCAATGACGGTGAAACCAAATGACTATCAATGACCACCAATGACTACAAATGACTTTCAATGACAGTGAAACCAAATGACCATCAATAACTATAAACCCCCTCGCACCCCTGACCCCTAAAGGGGAAATCCAAATACCTTTAAAGCAAAAACAAAATCATAATGAACACCAATGACTGCAAATGACAACTAATTACGGCAAAGCCGAATGACAATAAAATGACTACAAATGACCACCAATGACGGTGAAACCAAATGACTATCAATGACCACCAATGACTACAAATGACTTTCAATGACAGTGAAACCAAATGACCATCAATAACCTTTCCCCCCATGCCACAGAAGCTTGACTTTATCGAAACCCCAATTTCCCAATTAATAAAAAAGTTGGCTATTCCCACGAGTGTTGGGTTTTTGTTCAATACCATGTTTAATGTGGTGGATACCTACTTTGCCGGGCAGATATCGACAAATGCACAGGCAGGACTGGCCATTTCTTTCCCGGTATTTTTCATTATTTTATCGGTAGGCATGGGCATTGGCACAGGCACCACGGCTTTGATATCGAATGCGCTTGGAAAACGTGATGAGGAATCGGGCAGGATTTACGCACGGCAGGCACTAACTTTTGGTTTTATACTTTCGGTTTTGCTTGCTATTGTCGGCTATTTATCTGTGCCCTACCTTTTTAAATTTATGAATGCTGAAGGTGAAACCCTGGCGTTGGCGCTGGAATATATGAATGTGGTACTGATTTGTACAGTCACCTTTTTAATTAATGGTATTCTCAACGGAATACTTTCCTCTCGTGGCGACACAAAGTTTTTCAGGAATTTTCTTGTGGTTGGGTCAATTCTGAATATTGGCCTCGACCCCTTGTTTATGTATGGTGCGTTTGGCATCCCCGGAATGGGTATTTCAGGAATTGCATTAGCAACCGTGTTGGTTCAGGGTGGGGGAGTGATTTATATGGGATATCGTGTTAGGCGAACCGAGCTTTTTGCACAAATTCAACCTGAACTTTTTAAACCACAAAAAAAATACTTTGCCGAAATTGCCCAACAGGGTTTTCCTGCCAGCATTAATATGATGACCATTGCCGTGGGGATTTTTATCATCACCTGGTTCATCAGCCGCTTTGGTGATGCCGGTGTTGCTGCTTATGGTATTGCCACGCGCATCGAACAAATAGCCCTGCTTCCAACCATTGGGTTGAATATTGCCGCCATCACAATCATCGGGCAAAATTTTGGTGCTGGTCGCTTCGACAGGGTTAAAAAAGCATACAGGAAAAGTTTAAAATATGGCGCTATTATAATGACTTTCGGAATGGTGTGGGTATTTATTCTTGCCCACAATCTTGTTGCCCTTTTTACGGTCGATCCGCAGGTAATCGAAATTGGAACCCAGTATCTGCAAATTGCCGTCCTGGTTTTTAACTCCTACGTGTTATTGAATATTTCCGTTGCCGTGTTGCAGGGAATGAAAAAACCGATGTTTGCAATCTGGATTGGGCTTTTCAGGCAGGTGTTAATGCCCGTGCTAATGTTTTATTTACTCGCCGAAGTGCTGGGACTTGAATTGTTGGGAATATGGTGGGGCATTGCAATAATCAATTGGGCTTCGGCAATTATTTCGGTAATCTTTACCCTTAGAAAATTGAAAACGCTTCCTGATAATTATTGTCAGTATTTTTGGTAAGGGATAACAATGGCTTTATCCATGTTTCCCGCAGATTTCGCTGATTATCGCAGAAAAAAAACTACCGAATTTGCTTGCCATAATAGCCTTTATTTTATAGCTTTGCATCATGCTGAAAACCCACTGAAAAGTATGTAAGGAATCAATAAAATAATATGATTATGAAAAAATCCAAGCCTCAAATTTTCCTCAGTTTAATAATTATTTGTTTTATATTCTTATCAAATCATTCACAATCTCAAATTTCCGGAACATACACAATTGGAGGTGCTGGATTCGATTACGAGGATTTTGCTGATGCTATCAGCGCAATGGAAAATGAAGGAATAGGTGGAGATGTACAATTTATTGTGGAGCCGGGAGAGTATTTTAATGTTTCATTTATTGAATTAGAAAATGATGGGAATTATCAAATTCAATTCAACTATAACGGTACTTTGAATGATTCGGCTTCCCTAATTGGACGATTAATGGTTTTCAAGACAGATAATATTTCATTCAAAGGATTCACGATCTTCCCAATGGAAAGCCAGGAAATTTCCTGTATTTGGATTGCTAAATCAAGATATTTTTCTCTTGATAGTTGCAAAGTTTTGAATTTGTATAATAATCAATTTGATGATGATGAGGGTTTAATACTATTGGAATTCCCGTGGAACGGAACGTATTATTATGCAGAAATTAATAAATGTATTATTAATTCGGAGGAAAAAACAATTCTTTTAAATGGGGCGAAAGGTAAGGTTTGGTTTAGGGACAACCAAATTACAGGTGTCATAAAAAATATGTTCGAGAATATTAGGGCAGAATACGAAAACAACATTTTTTATATAACCGATAGTGATTTTTATCAGGGTTGGCAAACTTTTAATATGAATACTTTTTATTATGAGAGTATTTTCCCCCTTGAAGTTAGTGGTGAATTTTACAGGAACACTTTTCATTGTCATGTTCTCATATCATCTACCAGCGTAAAACAAAATATCTTTCACAAAGATGTTGAGACAAGGTGGATGGATAACGCAAATTTCGTTAGTAATGTAGTTTATGGCAAGTTTGAAACGCTTTATTGCCATGGAATAAAAATTAGAAGTAATAAATTGTTTGGCAACTGCCTCTTTAATAACTCTTATACAGTTTTTGGAAATAACTTTGTATTTGACACAGTAACCTTTTCTCATGGTGCAGGTCAATTAATCTGTAATAACAATTTTAGTAAAGTTGCCTATCTTAAATTACTTTTTACAAGTGGAATTATTGAAAACAACAATATTAATTCCATGTACGTAGGCCAAATTTCATTGCATTCAGTTGAAAACAACAACTTCATAAACAATGAAAATGGAATTGTAAATTTTTATGGGGACAATGCACATTTTTATAATCCGCTTTACCTGGGCGAAGAAGATTTACATTCAAATAATCCCCTGCTTATCGCGAAGGGGCCTAATTATATTAACTGGTTTAATTATGACATCGACAGTGTGCTAAGGAAAAACCCTTGCACTATTGGAGCAAATGAAATTTGTTTTAATTGGGAAGTAGATGAAGTAAACCTGGATTGTAGCGATTCTTTATGCCTGGACTTGTGTATTGATTCTTTGGAAAATATGTATTGGAGCCCTGGCTTTTTATTTCTTGATTCAACTGCAACAAGACCCATGATTTTCCCCGAGGATTCAATAAGCGTTTACTTAAATTTTGCGGATGGAACAATCTATGATTCATTAATAGTAAATACTGAAAAATCAAATCCTATTGCACTTGCAACTTATTTTAGTGATGGATTAACAGTGCATTTCGAGAATAAATCAAGATGTGCCGATACTTATTATTGGGATTTTGGAGATGGAGAATTTTCTGAAGAAGAATCACCGGTTCATGAATATGAAGGATATGGAAGTTACCCGTGTGAGATTACAGTCTCAAATGACCTGGGAAGCTCAAATTTCACCTTTACTATTGATATTATCACTAATTTAGAAAATCAAACACAGCCCGATCCAATTATCATTTATCCAAATCCTACAAATAAAATTATTAGAATTGATTCAAAAATTATTATTGAAAATATTTCACTTACCGACATGAATGGTCAACTTTTGTTTTACAAAGAAGTGGATAACGAAAATGATCATCAACTTAATTTAGAATCTTTGAATGACGGGGTTTATTTCATAAGAATTACTACAAACCAAGGGCTGAGTATTAAAAAGATTATAAAGATTGAGTAGATGTTTTCAGATGTTATTAAATGCTTGTTTTACTCCTGTATAGTTCAATCCTGTAATCGGGGCTGATAAAAACCACTTCATAATATTTTTTGATTGCTTTGTAAATACCTGTTTCCTTCCCTCCAATCCTTGTTTCAGCGTTACCGGATAGAATGAATATGTAATCAATTTGCCGCCAGTGCTTGTTTTTATTTTCAGGGAAAAACAGGGGTTGTTGCAGTAATTCGCCTGTATGTAATTGAGGCATTTTGTCCAGGTTCCATTGTAATGGGAAATAGGCTTGGGATGCCTCGTAATTTTCAAGAATTATTAATGGTTTTCCGCCCCAAGATAATTGGAAGCATGTGCTGTTAACCAGTAATCGCTTTCGTTTACCGGTAAAACAATGCTGTTGGGTTCAATAAAATTCGATGCAGTTTCAATATGCTCAATCAAAGCTTTATTATTTTCTGTAGCTTGAAAATACACTTTCAATAGTGCAATGTTTACATAATTAATTACAATAAATACAAGAACTTGCAGCGAGACAGGAACTTTATGTGTTGCCAAAAAGATAATGAAGAACAGGAAAAAGAATAAAATAAATCGTGATGATAAAAAACCCATTTTTGACGTACCATTTGGTAACACGAAAAGCGCAATCAACATGGCCGCACTCAATATTCCCCAAACCAGGGATTGATTTGAAATGGTTTTTTTATTTTCACAAACATTCTAACCACTATGTATAAGGAGATTAAAAGCAATGAATAGAATATCCATTTCGTAAAAATATTTTCTTTACCATATTCAATGCCTTTTGCAGGCTGAACCTGTTTAATCATCAAACAGATTTCTTCCGTTGACAGGAAATAAAGGTTTCCGTCAAGAATTGTGGAGGAACTTAAATATATGAGCGTAAGGACAATTGCGGGAATCAAAATTATTAATTGAATCACTGCGGATTTAACAATGCGTTTTTTTTCAACACTGTCCTCATAAAAATAATCCCTGATATTTTTAAAGTTTAAAATGAAAATGCTTAAAAAAAGCAGGGTTATTACAAACAAATGTGAGAAAAAAATGAAAAGTGAAAGAAATAACAGGATGATCATTCGCGGAAATGTGAAACCGTTTTTAACAAGCGTCCCATCAATTGGTTTTTAATGATCATCGTTTATCTTTAGCCAACAAAATTAGTTTATCTTTCGAGGGATGGTAAAACAGATTGCAAAAGAAATAATGAGTGTAGTCTAAAAACCCAAAACTACTGATTTTTAGCCCTTTTAACCCCAATCCGTCAGCTGACGGAAGAAGTACTAAAAATCAGTAGTTTGGGAAAGTCCCCTTCAGGGGATTTAGGGGTTTTGAGGCTTTTTAGACTAAACTCAATAATCAAAATTTTAAATGATCGTGCTATATTTGTTGCCGGATTAAGATTCCAGAATTTGTTTTCCAAAGCTTATTAAAATTTAAATGATGATTGATGTAGTAAAAGTAAAAAGAGGCCTTTATTTACGCAGAATAAATCAGCTGGATGCTCCGGAAGTTTTCGATTTGATCGATAAAAACCGTCAGCATCTTCGATCCTGGCTTCCATTTGTTGATACCACCTACTCGGTAAACAATACCCATTCATTTATCGAAGGGCTGCAAAAGTCATATTGCCACGAAATGGTTTTTACTATTTGCTATAATGATTCAATTACAGGCTTGATTGGTTTTAAAGATATCGACAAAGCGAATAGCCGCCTTGAGATTGGATATTGGATTTCGAAACAGGATGAAGGGAAGGGAATTATTACAGATAGCTGCCGGACACTTATCGAAAAAATGTTTGGCAAAATGAGTATAAACAGGGTGCAGATAAAATGTGGAATCGGAAATGAGCGAAGCAGCAATGTCCCCAAAGGATTGGGCTTTAAATTTGAAGGTGTGGAGCGATCGGGCGAAAAACACAAAAATGGATTTATCGACCTCGAAGTTTACAGCCTTTTAAAATCTGACTGGAAAAATGTGAATCGCCAATAATACTGTTAATTCTACTACCTCGAATAAACCTCATTTCCCCCAATAAAGGTTTTGATAACTTTAACCTTGGGAAGCTCGTCTTCCGGGATTTCCATAATATCATTATCCAAAACAATAAAATCTGCAAGCTTACCGGGTTCCAGACTGCCTTTTTCATTTTCTTCAAAAGCGGCTTTAGCCGCCCATATAGTCATTCCTTTTAATGCTTCTTCGCGCGAAAGTGCATTTTCCACCTGGAAGCCATTTTCCGGCCAGCCTTTTAAATCCTTTCGAACCACAGCGGCATAAAAAGTATATATCGGGTTGATGTTTTCAATTGGGAAATCTGTGCCCAAGGGAATCCAGCCGGTTTGCTGCAGGAGTTGCTGATAGGCGTAAGCGCCTTTTATACGATCGGTACCAACCCTGTCTTGGGCCCAATACATATCCGACGTGGCATGTGTTGGTTGTGAGGAGGGAACAATACTATATTTATTGAACAAGGTGAAATCTTCGGGGGCAATAATTTGCACGTGTTCAATGCGCCAGCGCTTGTCGTTTTGGCCTTTTAAAAACTCTCCATAAATCTGCAACATCATCCTATTTGCTGAATCGCCAATAGCATGGGTGTTTATTTGATAACCTTTGTTGATGGCAGTTTTGCAAATATCGCGTATCGAATCAGGCGTTCTTAAAACAAGTCCGGAGTTATGTGGATCATCGCTATATGGTTCCAGCAGCTTGGCACCACGCGAGCCAAGTGCCCCATCGGCATAAAGTTTTATGGATTGGATATTGAGGTTTTCGGTTTTATACGGACCATTTTCTACATAAGTTTCATAGTTTTCTTTGGTGGGCGACAACATCACATACATCCGCATTTGCAATTCGCCTTTATGCTGCAGTGAATCAATGACCTTGATCTCACGGGTTTCAAGGCCTGCATCGTGTACGCAGGTTAGTCCAACAGCAAAACAATTTTTTTGTGCAGTCAAAAGTGCTTCGGTAAGTTGTCCGGCATCAGGTTCGGGAATAATGGCTGTAACCAATTCGATGGCATTATCTATTAAAACCCCGGTAGGATTTCCATTTTCAATGATTACATCACCACCTTCTATTTTGGTTTTTGATGTGATGGATGCAAGTTCGAGTGCTTTGCTGTTGACAAGTGTAGCGTGGCCATCAATGCGGGTGAGGATTACCGGATTATCGGGGAAAAGTTCGTCAAGCTTATCTTTTGTGGGGAACACTTTTTCGGGCCAGTCATTTTGATCCCAGCCACGGCCTTCAATCCAAAATACGGATGGAAATTTTTCGTGATGCGTTCTCATTCTTTCTATCACTTCATCGTAAGAGTTTGTTCCTGTCAGGTCGGCACGTTTTAGCAAACCGATTCCATAGCTCAGAAAATGACAGTGTGCATCAATAAAACCGGGATACACCGATTTTCCGCCAAAATCGAGAATCCTGTCAGCAGAATACTTTGCTAAAATTTCAGCTTCATTACCCACAGCCAGGATTTTACCATTCTTAACAGCCATGGCTTCGGCCATATCAAAATGATTGTTTATGGTATAAATGTTCGCGTTTTTAACAATGAGATCCGACTTTTCCATGGTGTTACAGGCAGTTAATTGTATGAATACAGCAAGTACTAAAATTCGAAATACATTTTGCATTACAATGAGTTTAAAAATGAATAATTTAGATGTTTGCAAAACTAAACAAGATGATGGATTTGATAAAAGAATTTTTCAGGTTAAAAATTTTATCTGAGGCTTTTAAGATATAAAAAGATACCCACGATGCCAAAAATTATGTTGGGAAGCCAGGCTGCGAGCACAGGAGATAGGTTTCCTGAAACTGCAAAAACAGTGGATATTTGCATGATCAAAATAAAAAGGAATGCAAGCCCAATTCCCAGGCCTAAGTGTAAGCCAATCCCACCCCTAACTTTTCTTGAAGAAATTGCAACACCTATGATTGTCATGATAAGGGTTGCAAAGGGGAAAGCGATTCGTTTATCTCTTTCCACCTCAAAATCCAGGATGTTGGGATTTCCTTTCATTTTTTGTTCGGCAATGTAATTCCTTATCTCAAAATAATTCATTTCTTCAAACACCTCCTTTTTTATAAACAAATCGGAAGGTCTTAGATTAATCAGCGTGTCAAGTTGTGCCCCTTTGCGCATAGTTTCACCCTTGTTGTTTATCTCGCGGATGTAGTAGTTGTAGATATTCCACATGCCGGTGGCCGTGTTGTACACCATTTTTGCAGAGTTTAATTTGTAAACTAAGCTGCGGTTTTCGTCAAATTTCTCCAACGAAAACTTTTCACCGGTTTTGTTTGATGGATTATATGATTCCACGTAGGCAAAAGTGCCGGGAGAAATCTGCAAATGAATGTGTTGATCTTTATTCTTGGTGAGTTTTTCGATGTATAAATCCTTAAATTCCCTTCGACTGATATTTGCAGTAGGAATAAGAAAATTTGCCAATAAAAACGACATAATTGTCAGGGTAAAAGCAGATAGGAGATACGGATACAATAAACGGTTAAAACTGACACCACTGCTAAGTATTGCAATAATCTCGGTATTCATGGCCAGCTTAGAAGTAAAAAAGATTACTGAAATAAAAGTAAACAGGTGGATAAAGGTGTTGATGAAATACGGAATAAAGTTCAGGTAATACTGGAAGACGATTTTGTTAAAAGGAGCATCGTTTTCAATAAAGTCATCAACTTTTTCTGAAACATCAAAAACAATGATAATTACAGAGAGTAAAGCAATGGAATAAAAAAATGTTCCAAGAAACTTTTTTATGATGTACCAATCGATTTTTTTTAGCATTATTCTCAGCTATATCAATTTACTATGTGCCCAACTTTCAAATCCGAAAAACGTGCAAGATACAATTTTCGCTTTTTTAAAAAGACTGTGTAATTATGTGTTTTTCTATATCGGATGTTTGGAAAAAACATGCTTCGGGCAGGTATAGCGCATTAGGGATGTTTTTATTATCTGCCGGGTTTAAAATTTGTACCAGCAGGCATGATACATAAATTAGTTGAGCTTAGAACTTTTTGCTGATTTTTAAAAATCATCCTGTTCATCTAAACTAAAATCCTGATGGTATCATGCCGGTATGCACGATAAAACTATTGTAGAAGAATAAAAGCGAGAGCGTCTTTAATTTTTAGTTTTGTTTACTCGATATCGAAAAACGTATTTGAAAGGAAGTGTGTCCCAATAATCAACCATCCAAAATTGTACGCCACTTTCAATTAATCTTTCGGTGATGTCTCCTCTGAATTCATCTACAGCAATTTTAGTCTCACATTCTTTGTTTTCGGTATCTACATAGATGTCGAAAGCTGTGGTGAATAATTTTTTCAGGGAATTTGTAACTTTCGTTGTTTCTGTATCCATTGTATTAGTTATTTAAAAATGGCTACAAAAATAAATGGATCAATGAAATTAAGCTTAAAAATATGTATTAAATATTCTTTAAAATTTTCAGGGTTAATTAACAAATCAAAAGTCCACCTAAAAAAAAGTAAACTTTTTAATCTTGAGAATGGCCATTGTTGATGTGAGAAAGGTATTCAGCAGTTTCTTTCCAAAAATTACATATCTATGATAAGATACCCAAGCAAAATTTAAAATGCATTGACGTTAATATGAAAGGAAGAGAAATATTAAAGCTCTTAATTGCAAAATATGCATTTATAAATTTTGCCAACTAACTTGGACAAGCCAAAACCAAACAAGGTGATCATGTAAAAAATGTGGTGTATTCCTGTTTTGGTTTGTCCAAGTTAGGAAATAGAATTAAAGTAAACCGGCATGTCGTAATATTTCGGCAAAGCCCTGGTCGTTTTTGGCTTGTTCACGGTAGGCAAATTCAATTTTATTTAATCTTTCTTCGAGGTTCACGGTTTTGTTTTGAATCGGATTCAAGGCAGTACGACGATCCCAAATAATGTACCCGAAAAGAAAGAGCATCAATGCAATCATAATCCCAAAACCCCAATAAAGGGTTTCGATTTTAGAATCCATGGCTTCAAATTTTGTATCCATGGCTTCAAATTTTGTATTCATTTCATTTCTGAGCGATTGAACCTTTTCTTCGGTGCGCATAATCCGATCACGGTCTTCCAAAGTGAAGGGAACTTCCTGCGATTGAGGAAAGGCCGACAACGTTAGAGCGAAAAAAAGTATGATTAAGCCTGTTTTTCTCATGGTATATTTCGTTAAACGGATACAAATGTAAGGAAATTATATTTCGGTTTTTAGGCTACACTCATCTATGATTAGGAAAAAGAATTAAAGTAAACCGGTATGTCGTAATATTTCGGCAAATCCCTGGTCGTTTTTGGCTTGTTCACGGTAGGCAAATTCAATTTTATTTAATCTTTCTTCGAGGTTCACGGTTTTGTTTTGAATTGGATTCAAGGCCGTACGGCGATCCCAAATAATGTACCCGAAAAGAAAGAGCATTAATGCAATCATAATTCCAAAACCCCAATAAAGGGTTTCGATTTTTGAATCCACGGCTTCAAATTTTGTATTCATTTCATTTCTGAGCGATTGAACCTTTTCTTCGGTGCGCATAATCCGATCACGGTCTTCCAAAGTGAAGGGAACTTCCTGCGATTGAGGAAAGGCCGACAACGTTAGAGCGAAAAAAAGTATGATTAAGCCTGTTTTTCTCATGGTATATTTCGTTAAACGGATACAAATGTAAGGAAATTATATTTCGGTTTTTAGGCTACACTCATCTATGATTAGGAAAAAGAATTAAAGTAAACCGGTATGTCGTAATATTTCGGCAAATCCCTGGTCGTTTTTGGCTTGTTCACGGTAGGCAAATTCAATTTTATTTAATCTTTCTTCGAGGTTCACGGTTTTGTTTTGAATTGGATTCAAGGCCGTACGGCGATCCCAAATAATGTACCCGAAAAGAAAGAGCATTAATGCAATCATAATTCCAAAACCCCAATAAAGGGTTTCGATTTTTGAATCCATGGCCTCAAATTTTGTATCCATGGCTTCAAATTTAGAATCCATGGCTTCAAATTTTGTATTCATTTCATTTCTGAGCGATTGAACCTTTTCTTCGGTGCGCATAATCCGATCACGGTCTTCCAAAGTGAAGGGAACTTCCTGCGATTGAGGAAAGGCCGACAACGTTAGAGCGAAAAAAAGTATGATTAAGCCTGTTTTTCTCATGGTATATTTCGTTAAACGGATACAAATGTAAGGAAATTATATTTCGGTTTTTAGGCTACACTCATCTATGATTAGGAAAAAGAATTAAAGTAAACCGGTATGTCGTAATATTTCGGCAAATCCCTGGTCGTTTTTGGCTTGTTCACGGTAGGCAAATTCAATTTTATTTAATCTTTCTTCGAGGTTCACGGTTTTGTTTTGAATCGGATTCAAGGCCGTACGGCGATCCCAAATAATGTACCCGAAAAGAAAGAGCATCAATGCAATCATAATTCCAAAACCCCAATAAAGGGTTTCGATTTTTGAATCCATGGCCTCAAATTTTGCATCCAATGCTTCAAATTTTGTATCCATGGCTTCAAATTTAGAATCCATAGCTTCAAATTTAGAATCTATCGCTTCAAATTTAGAATACATTGCTTCAAATTTAGAGTCCATTGCTTCAAATTTAGAATACATTGCTTCAAATTTTGTATTCATTTCATTTCTGAGCGATTGAACCTTTTCTTCGGTGCGCATAATCCGATCACGGTCTTCCAAAGTGAAGGGAACTTCCTGCGATTGAGGAAAGGCCGACAACGTTAGAGCGAAAAAAAGTATGATTAAGCCTGTTTTTTTCATGGTGTATTTCGTTAAACGGATACAAATGTAAGGAAATTATAATTGTTTTTTACATCTTCAAAAATTTCTTGATTCGATTTCATTTTTTTGTGCTATTTTAATAATTCTCCCTGCCACACTCCCCTGCCAAAGGTTGCAACCCTAAGCTTGTTAAAAGCATAATTAATTTTGGCTCATTTCTAAGATACGGTTGAAAGTTTATAAGTAGACTTTGTTAC
>CAZQIV010000022.1:0-65664 GCA_964593705.1 uncultured Lentimicrobiaceae bacterium
TTTTCTCTAATATTCTGCCATTTTTTGGCAGAATATTAGAGAAAAGGTACTAAAAACAATCACCAAATGGAAGCCTGATAATGTTGCCAGGTGTTTTAATATTATGCTGGTAAAAAACGGGTGTCAGGAAGGGTTTAACCGTTGTTTCCAATTTGCTCAAGAAGATGCTTGTTTTTTATCTTTATTTTTTTGTTATCTAATTCGATGATCTGATCTTTGTCAAATTCACTGAGAACGCGACTAACACTTTCGCGAGAAGTGCAAATTAAATCAGCAAGGTCATTCCTTGACAACGGAAAATCAAATTCCTCATTGTAAGAAATCTGTTCCGAAAAATAGATCAATGCATCAGCCACCCTGCCAACTGTTTGTTTCTGATTCCGGTTTACACATCTGCGAAAGTTATCCAATTCACCCCTGCTGAGACTATAAATGATCTCGTAAGCAAACTCGCCATTTTTTAATATAAATTCTTTAAAGGAATTGATATCGATAAAACAAGCAATGGAGTCCTCCACTGCAGTAGAGGAATAATGGTTGACTCTATCAGCAAACGTTGTGGAAATTCTCAGGAAATCAGGTGCTTTAATAATTTTAATGATCTGATCTCTCTTCTTACTTGCCATATGCAATTTAGCCAGCCCGGTTTTCAGATAGATAATATTAGAAGAAAGCGCATCCTGCTTAAATATTATTTCACCCTTTTTAAAATTAACCTGTGCACATCCACTCTCCAGTATATTCAATTCATTTTCACTGAGGTGCGATACTGCAGATGACTTGAAATTACAATATTTACAGTGTTCTTTTTCCATGAAAGCCAGACTTAATAATATTAAAAATACATTAATGTGATCAACATCACAAAAACTTGTGCAAAGCTCCACTTTTTTCTTTACAAAACCCCACTACCAAAAACTTTTTTGTGAAGAAGCTCCCCAATACTTTTGTTGGATTGATTTTTATAAAACATTTAACAATTAATAATATGGAACCTACAATTACTAAAACATTGGACTGCAAAGGTTTGTCCTGCCCTATGCCCATGATGAAATTAGCTAAAGCCATGAAAGAACTTAAGTCGGAAGATGTATTGGAGATGTTGGGAACTGATCCTGGAACCAAATCTGATTTACCCCGTTGGTGCAATAAAACTGGAAATTCGGTGCTGGAAGAAAATGAATTGCCCGGTGGAGTTTTTCGCTTTTTAATCAAGAAAAATTAGGAGGTCTCGATGCCTGAGAAAAACCAAGAACCAGGGGCACTGGGTCAATTGTATAACACTTTCTTCAGCAAACATTGGCCGGTATGGGTCGGAGGAATAATCCTGGGGGCTCTAAACGTCCTGTTATTTGCCATCAAGAGTCCCTGGGGAGCAAGCGGTGGTTTTAATAATTGGGGCGAAAACGTTTACTCCATTTTTGGATGGTTTGGCCTGGATCATGTATCGCCGTTAAGCACTAACCTTTATGGAATGTTATGTATTTTTTTGGTTGTAGGTGCGTTTATTGGCGCCCTGTTTTCAAAAGAGTTTGCGCTCAGGATACCACCCAAAGGTGAATTAATTAAGGGTTTCATTGGGGGTAGCTTAATGGCTGTTGGTGCTACACTTGGTTTAGGCTGTACTATCGGATCATTTTTTAGTGGTTTGCCGGCTCTCTCGGGAGGGGCAATTATTTTTAGCATTGGATTGTTCCTTGGTGTAATTATCACTTTGAAATACCTGATGTGGGAGCTGGAACATCGTCCACAGTTCAGCACAGGAAAAAGTTACATCTTCCTGGCCGTTTCGGGCAAAAAGGGTACCTGGCAAAAATGGCTTGGCTGGTTTGCGTTGCTTATTACCTTTATTGTTGCCTACCGTTACTCGGGTAGCAATCAAACCATGGCCTGGTTCATCATCATCGGAATGTTGATGGGTCTTATTTGTCAGCGCGCCAGATTTTGTATTGTCAAGGCCTTTCGCGATCCCTTTATGACCGGGGAAGCAGACGGATCAGTTGGCGTAATGGCAGGCCTGATGATTGGCTTATTCGGGTTTACAGCCATTAAATACTTTGGCATTGGTGCCGGCGACATGGCATTACGTACCAGGGAAATGACCTGGGTGTTCCCACATTTCTTTTTCAGAGCAGCAATAGGTGGATTTATTTTCGGGCTGGGAATGACTTTAGCCGGAGGTTGCGCCGTTGGTACGCTTTGGAGGGTTGGCGAAGGACAAGTAAAACTATGGGCTTCAGCTTTGGGTTTTCTACTCATTTCACCCATATCAAAGCTCTTTATCGTCCCTCCCATTGTGGATGCACTTCCACATTGGCTTGATTTCAAAAACTACTTACCCGATTATATCGGATACACAGGCGCATTTGCGCTTATCACGACTATAATCATGCTCTGGTATGTGTTTGTGAAATGGAACGAAAAAACAGGAAAATTCAGCGCTTATTAATTTGTATGAAATCATTTATATCAAGAATTATGAGAAAACCAATATACCTGATACCTGTCCTTATCCTGGCAATGGCTTGCAACGGAATATACGAAAACGGGAAAGAGTTGGCAATGGATCTGAAATTTAGTGTAAATCAAATTTCAGTTGAAGACCTCAAAGTAAAACTTGAAAACGATGAAGCATTCTACCTCATTGATGTACGGACAAATGCTGAATATGAGGAAGGATTCATCAACGATAAGTATGATTTCAACACCTATTTCAAACCGGTAATCCTTCCACTTGGTATTCTGGAATTTAAAATTGATGATCCGATTTACTGGGAGGATTTTTATGAAGATGTCCCCGAAAAAGAGTCAACCGAGATTGTCATTTACAGCCAGAACGGCGACCGTGGACTCCTGGCAGCCAACACTTTGCTTCAACTCGGATATAAAAATATTAGTAATCTTGATGGTGGCTATGATAAATGGCTATCGCTTATTGGAAAAACTGAAGGAGCTGGAGAATAATTGAAAGCCGTGGAGATAAATAGTTATCCATACAAAATGAATAAGAACATGAAAAATAATCATACAAGCTATATTAAATCCTACCGGGAGCTGGGTTTATTTATCGGATTATTCCTGTTTCTTTTAACAGGATGTGAACAGAAAATTCACTATCAAAGTCTGGATGAAATGGTCGCAGATGCGAAATCAAGCGTAAGTTCTATTTCGGTTGAAGAATTCAAAACATTATTGGATTCAGGCAAGGAAATTAAGATTGTCGATTGTCGCCAGGGTGAAGACTTTATCGAAGCACATATCCCGGGAGCTGTAAATGTTTCGCGCGGAATGATCGGGTTTTCCGATGACTTAAGTAACAGAAGGGATGATATCTATATCTATGGTTACATTGATGGATGTTCAGCGCTTGCCGCTAAGACGCTTCATAAATTAAAATACAAACAAGTAAAAATGGTCGAAAACGGATGGGATGGATGGCAAAAAACATTTCCCGAAATTTTTGAAGAAGGAGGCGATGGATCCGTGAAAAAAGAAGCACCTGTTATAGAATCGGGTGGCTGTGGAGGATAATTTAATGTTCGTCATTGAAGTAACAAAAACCTGATTGACGATTTATGATTAACGATTAACGATTTATGATTGCAGATGTAATAAATACTTAACGTAATAATTTAGGTGGAGCTATTATTTACCAAATTCTTATGACCCCATCCCCGACCCTTCCCCTCGAGGGGAAGGGAGACCAGCCGCACAAACGACTGCAGTAGCCAGTGTGGTAGCATTCTCCCCCTCAAGGGGGAGTTAGAGGGGGTCAATGATAGAAGCCACATGATTAGATTTGATAGTAAGTTGCTAAATAATTACTACTTAACAATACAAACAATAAAAATAAAAAATTATGGCAAAATTATGCATGGGACTATTCTCAGGTGGTCTCGACAAATTAACAGCTGCAGGAGTTATTCTAAGTGGTGCAGCAGCCGATGATATGGATATTGAAGTTTTTGTACTGCTCCAGGGAGCACGTGCATTTCTTAAAGGCAACGAAAACAAAATCGACAATGTAGCTGAAGCTACTCATTTAAAAGAGGAATTTATCAAATCATTAGAAAAGCTGAATGTATCAACGTGGTACGAATTCTTTTCGATGGCGAAAGAGATGACCAACGTAAAGGTACACATCTGCAGTCTTGCCGGAAAAATTTGGGGTGGTGAAAAACTTGACGACTTCAACGACTTGGTGGATGACCTTTGTGGTATTGGCGAATACCTTACTTCCGCCGAAGAATCAGACATTCATATTTTTGTATAAATCTTAAAATTTAAACATCATGACACAAGAAGAATTAAAAGCAATTAAAGTTACTAAAATTGTAGATGCAAGAGGAACGGCATGCCCGGGACCTCTACTGGAAGCAAAAAAAGCCATCGGCACCATTGCATCAGGCGAAATTATGGAAATACTCTCAGCCGATGAAGGCACAAAACGCGATATCCCAAAATGGGCAGGCAAAAAAGGGCACGAATATCTCGGAACAGTCGAGGAGTCGGGCTACTTTAAAATCTATCTCAAAAAGGGCTAAGCCGCGATGGAAACGACTAATTCTGCTCCCAAAATACTTGTATTTTCAACGGAAAAGATTTCAGACCCCGCTATTGATTTAGCGGGATTACTGAAACAACATTATCCACCTACGGTGCTTACTGTAAATGTCCCTTGTTCGAGTGCAATTAAGCCCAGGTGGATACTCCATGCTTTCGAAAAAGGTTTCGATGGAGTTTTCATTGCAGCAGATGGAACAGATTGTTCATTTAGCGAAAGCTGTACCGAAAAAACCGGGGAATTGGTAGGCATCACCCATAAATTGATGGAGAAAAAGGGCATTGAACCTTCCCGCCTGAAAATGGCGGCAATATGTTCAGTCTGCTCCGAACCTTTTGTGAAACACATGAAAAATTTTGTAACTGCCCTATCTGCTTAAAACTGGCGACATTATTCGGAAAACGATTTTCTCAACATAAAACGGCCAATAAAACATGACAAAACCAAACAAATTTGATGCTTTAGTAATTGGAGGAGGTATTGCCGGCGAGGAGGCTGCATTAAACCTTGCTAACCTCGGCTACAGTGTGATCCTTGTCGAAAAGGATTATTCGCTGGGAGGCAAAATGATACATCTCAGCAAGGTGTTTCCTACCCTCGATTGTGCGGCATGTATTACCACACCAAAGGTCTCGGAAACATCCAGACACCCAAACATTACAATTTACACACATTCAGTAATCGAAAACATTGTAAAGCACAGCGAAAACAATTTTACGGCCAACCTGGTTGAAAAGCCAAGGTATGTTACCAGCGATTGCACCGGGTGTCAGCTATGCGAGGACAAATGCCCGGTTGTGGTTGATGACCAATATCAATACGACCTGGTTGGGAGAAAAGCTGTTTACGTTCCCTTTAGCATTGCTAATCCAAGGATTGCGGCCATCGATATCGACAACTGCATTTTGTGTGGTGCTTGCGAGAAAGTGTGCCCGGCGAATGCCATCGACTTTTCGCAGGAGGATATAGTGACTGAAATTAACGTTGCTTCTGTAGTTTTTGCTACTGGTTTTAAACTTTTCGATCCTACCCTTATTCCGCGTTATGGTTTTGGTAAGTTTAAAAATGTGCTTACTGCAATGCAGATGGAGCGACAGTTGGTTCCTACCAGGCCCTTCAATACAGTGTTGCGTCCCAAAGACGGCAAGATGCCGGATAACATCGCCTACGTGCTTTGTGTCGGTTCCCGCGATGAAACCGTGGGGAATCCGATTTGCTCGCAGGTGTGTTGCATGTATTCAACCAAACAGGCTCAACTTTTAATGGGTGCCTTGCCTATGGCCGATGTTACCATTTACTATTTGCATGTCAGGGCTTTTGGGAAAGGGTTTTGTGAATTTTACCAGCAGGCCAAAGGAATGGGCGTTGAATTTGTTAAAGCCAAAATTGGAAGAATCGATGAAAAAGAAGATGGGAATCTGCTGTTGAGGTACGAGGATTTCGAAGATGGTAAGGTTAAAGAAGCAGAACATGATCTTGTGGTATTATCGGTAGGGATTTTGGCCAATACCGATTTTTCGGGCATGTTCAAAAATGAAGCTATCAAACATGACGATTTCAATTATATCAAACAGATTGATGAATTATGTTGTCCGGCAAAAACCAGCGTAGACGGTATTTTTGTTGCAGGCACAGCATCCGGGCCAATGGACATCCCCGATTCAATACTCTCGGCCGGCGCAGCATCGGCTGAAACAGCAAGCTATATAAGAGGAGGTAAAAAATGAAAAGTAAAATTGGCGTTTACATTTGCCAGTGTGGTTCCAATATTTCCGATTATGTAGATGTGGATAAGGTGAGCCAGATTGTAGAGCAGTTGGAGGGTGTGGAGCTTTCGAAAATAACCATGTTTGCGTGTGCCGATTCCACACAGCAAGAAATGGTAAGCGACATAAAGGAAAAAAAACTTGATGCTATGGTTGTGGCATCATGTTCACCCAAACTGCACCTCGACACTTTCAGGAACGTAGCCATCAGGGCTGGTTTAAACCCATACAATTATGTGCAGGTTAACATACGCGAACAATGCTCGTGGGCACACTCTGATAAGCCGGCTGAAGCAACTGAAAAAGCAATTCGGCTAATCAAAAGCGGCATCGCCAGGGTTAAATATTCTCAGGCTTTAACAAAGATGACCATTTCGGCAGTAAATGTAGTGGTAGTTGTAGGCGCCGGAATTGCCGGGATGCGTGCCGCCATCGAACTCGCTGATATGGGGTCGTACGTGTATTTGCTCGAAAGGGAATACTTTGTCGGTGGCCGCGCAGCACAATGGAACGAATTATTCACGACCAATGAAACCGGACGTGAAGTGATTACCAAACTCTACAACAAAATCATGGGGTACGACAGGATCACTCTTTTTACCGGGGCTGAAATTATTTCGAGTAAAGGAAGTGTGGGTAATTTTGATATACAGGTAGAAATAAAAGCGAGGCATATCAAACCAAATTGCAAGCTTGATTGGGACAAATTTAAAAAAGCAGTTGATGTTTGTCCGGTTGAATTTGATGACCCGTTTAATTTTGGGCTCACAAAGCAAAAGGCGATTTACAAAAATTACCCAAGTGAGTTTCCGAAAATTCCTGCTATCGATACCGAGCATTGCACCAGATGCGGCAAATGCGTAGATATTTGTGACAAGATTGACCTGGATCAAAAAAATGAAATTGTAACTATTACGGCCGGCGCATATCTTTTAGCTACAGGCTTTGATCCTTATGAGCCTAAAAAAGGCGAATTTGGATACCATGAAATCGACAATGTGGTAACACTTCAACAACTTAAACGAATGATTGAGTTGAATGAAAATGAGTTGATATACCACGGGGAAAAAATTAAAAACATCGCTTACATCTATTGTGTAGGAAGCCGTCAGTCGAAAGGAGAAAATAAATACTGCTCACGCTATTGTTGTAGTTCGGCCATTCACACAGCCATCCTGATTAAAGAAAAATATGCTGGAATAAATAACTTCCACTTTAACCGGGGCATCAGGACGTATGGTAAACAGGAGCTGCTTTTCAAACAAGCTTCAACCAATGGTGATATTTTCCTTCAGTCGTTTGAGGAGGATCCCCCTTCGATTGAAAAAGTAAATGGCACAACCAGGGTTAAAATTAACGATTTCCTAACCCAGGGAATGGAATTGGAAACTGAAGCCGACCTGGTGGTGCTGGTAACCGGAATGGTTCCACGTCAGAAGGACACTATCGGAAACATCCTGAAAGTACCCATTGGGCGCGACAAGTTTTATAACGAAATCCATCCCAAACTTCGTCCCGTAGAAACAGTGATTGATGGGATACACATTGCAGGTGCATGCCAGGGACCGAAAAACATCACCGAATCGGTAAACTCAGCATTATCCGCCGCAGTCAAAGCCGACTCATTGGTAGGCAAGGAAAAAATTGAACTTGAGCCAACCATGGCTAAAATTGATCCGGGTTTATGCGTATGGTGCGACAAATGCGCCGCGGCCTGTCCCTACGATGCAATTACTAAAAGTGATAAAAATGGTAAGGCTATAGCAGATGTTAACAGCGCAAACTGCAAAGGATGCGGAATGTGTCTGCCGGTTTGCCCGGAAAATGCAATACAACTTATTGGCTATACCGATGTCGAAATGGAAAGTATGATCGAAGCATTGGTATCGTAATCGGTTGTTTTAACTGAAACAGCATATCGAAAGGAAAAATGGAAAAGACAATAGATATTATCAAAGAAAAAAGGACAGTTCCCGAAGCGCTTAAAAGCAGGGTTAAAGAGGTAAACAAAATTAAGAGAGCGATAAAAAACGCACTGAAGGAGGAGCCTAAAACCATACCGCAGATTGCTCAGGAAACAGAACTTCCCCAGGACATAATTACTTATTACCTGATGACAATGAGGAAATTTGGAGAGCTTGAAACTGATGAGATTGATGATATGGATGAATACTTTACGTATAAATTAACCACTAAGAAATAAGCATAATGTCGAAAATTAATCCGGGCTTTGCAAATGAACTTAAGGAATTCGGGGCACTAGATTTCAATGCCTGTTACAACTGCGGCAATTGCACGGCAGTTTGTTCCCTGTCGGATAGCGACAATTCCTTTCCCAGAAAAATGATACGCTACAGTGTTTTGGGTTTGGAAGATGAAATACAGGCCTCTGTAGATCCATGGCTGTGCTATTACTGTGGCGAGTGTAGCGAATCCTGCCCGAAAGGTGCTAATCCGGGAGAATTGATGATGTCGCTGCGAAGATACCTGACCTCAAAATACGACTGGACCGGTTTGGCAGGAAAATTATATACTTCAAAAGTTTGGGAGTTTGGTACTATTATAGTTTTAGCAGCTGTGATCCTGCTACTGTTCGTAGTTTATCATGGCCCGATGACAACAGAATTAACATCCGAAGGCGGAGTAAAACTCAACACTTTTGCGCCCTGGAAACAGGTTGAAATAGGCGATTGGATCATGGCGGGTTTACTATCCTTTTTCCTGGTTACAAACATTTTTAATATGTACTTAAAAATGATCTGGAAGGATAAAACACTAAAAATTCCAATAAAGATCTACTTCAAAGAATTCTGGAAAATAATCCTGCATTTTTTCACCCAATGGCAATTCTCGAAATGCGACAGCCTTGAAACTAAAAAATCATTTAATATAAGTACCTACTGGGTAATCCACTTTTTGTTGATGACGAGTTATGTACTGATGTTTACATTGATCGTGGTTTTCCTGGGTTGGTTTCAAACAGACAACATCTACGCCTGGTGGCATCCTCAAAGACTTTTGGGTTACTATGCAACCATTGGACTAACCTTGGGTGTTGTTTACTTTTTTTATGAACGATTAAAGAAAAACAACGAAAAAAGCAAACACTCCCACATCACCGACTGGACATTTTTAGTGCTTCTTTTTCTTACTACCATCTCAGGAATCCTGGTTCATATTTTTAGGATTTATGGGATGCCATACGAAACTTACTACATGTATGTTTTCCACATCATGGTGCTTTTCCCAATGCTGATGATTGAGGTACCTTTCTCCAAATGGTCACATCTGGCGTACAGGCCGTTTGCAATTTATTTTAATACGGTAGCAAATGCTGCCAGGAAAATAGCCTTAAAATGAAAAATATAAATATCCAAACATTTTGTTCGATGACTTAACGAAACATAAAATGAAAAGCAATAAAAGCAGCTACGCACTTTTAACAACATTGATGTTTCCGTATGAAAGGATTTTTATATGTGGAACCATGATGGAAGCCGGAATTAAAACCTGGTCGGAAGAGTGTATTTGTGATGCTGAAAATCCATTTTTCGAAGGTCGCAGTCCTTTGATTAACATTTATGTAAACAGCCAGAATTTTGCAATGGCATCCAGAATTTTAGGAAAGACAAAATGCTATAAACGTTTCAGGGTTGACACATACTGCGACCCGGAGATAAAAGATCAGGTCATCGCTCCCCGCAACACAGACAGGAAGATTTGCAGATATTGTTTTTTTACATGGCTCGTTTTGTTTGGTTCGGTAGTAGCCAGCATTCTTAGGTCGGTACACTTTTCGATTTAGTGTCAAAACCTAACTTGGACAAGCCAAAACCAAACAAGGTAATCATGTAAAACTTATGGTGTATTCCTGTTTTGGTTTGTCCAAGTTAGTCGGCAAAATTTATAAATGCATATTTTGCAATTAAGAGCTTTATTATTACTCTTCATTTCATAATAACGACAATGCATTTTAAATTTTGCTTGGGTATCTTATCTCTAATATTCTGCCAAAAAATGGCAGAATATTAGAGATAAGGTACTAATCCTGACCAAGAAAACACTTAATTCGATAACCTTGGGTTGTAAACCCTTCCCTTCAGTCGAGGGTTATAAGCCCGGCCTGGGTTCACAGCCCCTCCCAAAGATAGGGATGCCAATGTCAGAGGCACGAAGGGGATGGCTCCCCCGAGATATTTGCAAGTCAGGGTGTGACTTTAAGTCACGCCCTGACTAACACCAGATTCACACCCTGACTTTTTTAAACCTCCTCCTGCTCTTGGTAAAACTTATCTCTCAATCTGAAAGTTAAGTCGTTTATTAAGTCGGGGTCGGGTTTTTCGGGGAGTGATGATTTTTCAAAAGCTTTTTCCATTTCATGTTTTTTGGAATCTGCCATTTTAAGCAATTCCATAAATCGGCCGAACTCATAAAAAACAATGTCGTTGGTTTCGTTATTTACCTGGGGCATATAGTCCAGACCATAGTAGCATTTTTTGGGCAATAGAAAAACCCCTTTAATATCCGTGTCCGAACCTGGAGTTTCCAATCCATAAGCCCGGCTGCCACTTATACATTCAAGAATGATTAATCCTTTATCTCTTATCTCGTCTATGGTCATGACTTTGTAAGTGTTTTTCTGAAAAATGAATTTAAATCTTCAATCTGTGCTAAATACTTTTTAATTTTTTCTTTCATGGGATTTGAATAGATGTTTTTTTCTTTCATTTTTTCTTCAATAAACAAAGATAAGCCTTATTTAAGATTTCGAAGGATTTCTGATTGCACACCAAGTAAAAGGGTTTACGGTTCTGAGACACGAAGGGATGGACTTCCTGAGATAGTTGCAAGTCAGGGTTTGACTTAAAGTCAAACCCTGACTATCATAAGGTACAAAGGAATCTCAACCCTGAAATTTAAAATCACAATCTGCGATTTCAAGTTTTTCAATGTGTTCCAAAATTCCCCCGATTCGTTGATGAAATTTCCCGATCTGTTGATTTTCTTTTTTAGTCGATACATTAATTGCCACTTTTGATGAACATTTAAAAAGACTCAAATACATTTATAACATGAAAACACGAAACTTTTTTTTGATTTTAATCTTTGGCATTACGAGCACAGTATTTGGCCAAGGTTTTTATGACATCAACACCATCAACACCATCAAAATCACTTTCGAAGAATCCAATTGGGATTACCTGCTCGACCAGCTTGTGTCAGCAGGAAATAAAGACCGCCTGATGGGTTCTGTTGCCATCAACGGGCAGGTTTTCGACAGCGTGGGCGTACGTTACAAAGGAAACAGTTCCTATCGGGCCAATCAAATAAAAAATCCATTGAATATCAAACTTGATTACATTATTGATGATCAGGAGATAGAAGGCTATGGAACCCTGAAACTGGCCAATGTATATAAAGATCCCAGCTTTGTTCGCGAAGCGTTAAGTTACGAAATTGCCCGGAAATACATGCCAGCCAGCCAGGCCAATTACACCAATGTATATGTAAACGGAACCCACCTCGGGCTTTATACCAGTGTTCAGGATGTGGATAAATTTTTTATGCGTACGCATTTTGGTGGCGATGAAACCGTAAGAGTTAAAGGTGAAATTGAAAGTAACGCCATGCCCGGGCAAATGGGTGGTGTTTGGGAATATTATGGTACCGACACAACAGATTATTACGATTACTACGCAATGGAGTCGGATCATGGATGTGCAAAACTGGTAGAATTTATCGACACACTCAATAACCACAACACCTATGTTGATCAGGTGTTGAACATCGACAGGCACTTATGGTTTTTAGCTTTCCAAAATCTTTTGGTAAACCTCGATAGTCCCATCAACAACCCGCAAAACTATTACCTTTTTGAAGATGGCACCGGCAGGTTTAATCCCATTCCCTGGGATTTGAACGAAAGTTTTGGGGTGTTCACTACTTTGCAAAGTGGTGGAAATCTCAACCCCTATCAATTGCAACACCTTAGCCATGTTGTAAATCTCACCAATAGTGAATATCCTGTTATTCGCAAAATTTTGAGTGATGATACCTATCGCCTTATGTATGTTGCACATATAAAAACCATGCTCGAAGACAATATTTCTAATGGATAGTACGAAACCCGCGCCCTGGAAATTCAGGATATCATCGATTCGGATGTGCAAAACGACCCCAATAAATTTTATAGCTATTCTAATTTTATCAGCAATATACATAGTAGCACCGGTGGTGGAGGTTGGCCACCATCTCCTGGCATAATTGGCATAACGCAGTTGATGGATACCCGCGCCAGTTGGCTATCCGGTTTGTCCGAATTCCAGGCGCAAGCCCCGGAAATTACAAATATAAGTTACAGCCCGGAAGTTGTAAGCCCCAACACCGAGCTTTGGTTTTCTTCAACAGTAAGTTCTGCAAACCAGGTTTATTTGGCTTATCGCCAGAGTTCTACGGCTGCCTTTCAAAAAGTTGAGATGCTCGATGATGGCAACCACAACGATGGGAATGCCGGCGATGGCGTTTATGGTGCATCCATTGTGGCAGGAAGTTCTGATATTCAATATTATATTTATGCCGAAAATAACAGTGCAGCAGCTTTCTCTCCACCCAATGCCGAATATGAATTTTATTCGATAGAAATCAACAGCACTTTGGTTATCAACGAATTTATGGCCGATAATGAAAGTGCAGTAGCCGACCAGGATGGTGAGTACGACGACTGGGTGGAAATATTTAATACCGGAGCATCGGCATTGGCGATTGGTGGATACTATTTGAGCGATGATGCTTCGGAACCAGAACAATGGACATTTCCTGATACCACCATTGCTGCCGGGGGCTACCTGGTGGTTTGGGCCGATAACGATGAAGAACAAGAAGGTCTGCATGCCAATTTTAAACTTTCCAAATCGGGCGAAAGCATCATCATGTCCAACCCTGCCTTGAGCATTGTGGATGAATATTCCTTCGTCGAGCAAATTACAGATAGTACCACAGGACGGTTTCCAAACGGTACCGGCGATTTTGTAATAATGCCCCCAACTTTTGGGGCAGAAAATCAAAGTTTAATAAATGCATATCAAACCATCACCATGCCAGATGGCTGGAGTGGAATTTCATCCTGCCTTGAGCCTCTCGATGGCATGGTTGAAAATATGTTTGATGTGTTGACCAACGAAGACGACCTGATAATTTTGCAGAATTTTTTCGAGGTATATTGGCCTGCTGCTAATTTGAACACCATCGACCAAAATGGTGGCTGGGATTCAAAGAGTGGATATATGCTTAAAGTAGATGGAGATCAGCAAATCGTTATCGAAGGAACATATATTGCCGACAAAACGCTGACTTTTGATGAAGCCGGGTGGTATCTGATTCCGGTATTAAGTAATTGTAATGTGTCGGTAAACGAATTATTCGAAGATGTTGTGGATGATCTTGCTATTATTAAAGAAGTGGCCGGTATAGGTATTTATTGGCCTGGAGTAGTGCAAACGCTGTATTCTCTGGAACCCGGAAAATCGTACCTCGTAAAATTTGATGGCCCGGTGTCAGTTACTTTTCCCGAATGTACAGATGATACAAAATAGTCGGTAAAAATAGGAATCCCCAGAGAAAATTGTAAGTCAGGGCGTGACTTTAAGCCACACCCTGACTGTGTTAAAGTTAAATGTTAGGTTTAATGGTAGGATCGGGAAATCGGTTTTGCCTTTTTTTTGGTTTATCCAGGCTTGCTATCCCCGCTTTGGGTTCGCAGCCCCGAGGTACGAGGGGATCGCAACCCTGAATGTTTGAAAAGTGCATGTGCATTTTTTTTTATTTTTATACGCTAAATCTTGAAAAGATGCCATCAAAGAAAATTTTAACACCAGTTGAATCCGGGTTTACCTACCATATTTACAATCGTGGGAATAATTACCAGGATGTGTTTTTTAATGATGAAGACTATCTATTATTTTTGAATAAATTCAAATTCTATCTTGGAAATTATTGTTCTCTTTTTGCTTTTGCTTTATTGCCAAATCATTTTCACTTTCTTTTACGATCAAACGAAAATAATGCTGTGTCACAATTTAGTCAGCAATACCTGAAATTCATACTCAGTTATACCAATAAAATCAATTATCGAATGAAAAGAAACGGCAGTTTGTTTTTAGCCCGATTCAGGAGGATTAAAATTGAAGACGAGGATTACCTGAAAAGATTGCTTTATTATATCCACCATAATCCAGTTAAACATGGAATTACTGAAAACTTTAAAACCTATAAATTTAATTCATATCAGATTTTCTTGTCCGATAAACCAACCGGTCTTGCCAGAAACGAGGCTATCTCCTGGTTCGGTGATTTAAAGGATTTTGCTGAATATCACGATTATTTTCATGAAGAAGATATTATCAGAAAACTGACTTTTGAGGATGATTAGGTATGAATATTTATTTATAAATTCAGGGTTGCAGCCTCATGGGTTCGCAGCCCCTCCCGAAGGGATTCCTATGGAGGAGGCACGAGGGGATCGCAACCCTACAACCCGAAAAGGATTGATGCAAACTTTTAAGCTATATTTTCTATCCTTCTCACAAGTATTATTGCATTTATCTTTCTCAGATTTTTGCAAATTGAAATTATAGGGTTGCGATCCTTTCCCTGCGGTCAAGGCTGCGAACCCAAGCCAAGATATTCCGGCCTGGGTTCGCAGCCCCGAGGTACGAGGGGATCGCAACCCTGAAATACCCTAAAACAGAATCCCTCAGGAATTTATCACTATGTTCCAGGGTTGCGATCCCTTCCCTGCGGTCAGGGCTGCGAACCCACGCCGGGTTGCTGGCCCCGAGGAAGGAGCATGCCACAAGCCTGGAAGTACAATCTACGATTTCAAGTTTTTCAATGTGTCCCAAATCCCCCCCATTCGTTGATAAAATTTCCCAATCTGTTGATTTTCTTTTTTATTCTATACTTTAGTTGCCACTTTTGTTGAATATTTAAATAGACTCAAATACATTTAAAACATGAAAACAAGAAACTTTTTACTTTTCTTACTCATTGGCTTGATCAACACTAGTTTCAGCCAAGGATTTTACGACATGAACACCATTAACACCATCGAGGTTACTTTCGAAGAATCCAACTGGGATTACCTGCTCGATCAAATGGCTGCGGCCGGAGATGAAGAGCGACTGATGGGCTCGGTGAACATCAACGGGCAGGTGTTCGACAGTGTGGGTGTGCGCTACAAAGGCAATAGTTCATACAATCAAAACCAGGTTAAAAACCCGCTCAACATTAAGCTCGACTACATTATCAACGATCAGGAAATTGAGGGCTATGGCACCCTGAAACTTGCCAACGGGTTTAAGGATCCCAGTTTTGTACGCGAGGCTTTGGGCTATGAAATTGCCAGGAAATATTTCCCGGCCAGCGAAACCAACTACGCCAATGTTTATGTTAACGGAACACATCTTGGGCTATATACCAGTGTGCAGGACGTGGATAAGTTTTTTATGCGTACACATTTAGGAAGTGATGAAGGCGCAAGACTCAAGGGTGAAATTAGCGGTGGCGGCGGCCCTCCTTCGGGCACTGTATGGAAATATTACGGTAATGATTCGACCGATTATTTTAATTATTACGCACTGGAATCAAATATTGGATGGACCGAATTGATTCATTTCCTCGACACCCTGAGCAATCACACCAGCTATGTTGACCAGGTTTTAAACATTGACAGGCATTTGTGGTTTTTGGCCTTTCAAAATTTGTTGGTTAACCTGGATAGTCCCATTAATAATCCGCAGAATTATTATATTTTTCAAGATGGCACGGGTCGATTTAATCCTATTCCCTGGGATTTGAACGAAAGTTTTGGCGTATTCAGAAGTTTGCAAGGTGGCGGTAATTTAAACACAAATCAGTTGCAACAATTTAGCCCGTTCAACAATCTTACAAGCAACGATCATCCCATCATTAGTAAAATTCTGGGCAACGACACTTACAGTAAAATGTACATTGCACACTTTAAAACGATGGTGGAAGAAATATTTGAAAATGGCTGGTACGAAGAAAGGGCGTTAGAAATTCAGGATATCATAGATGCGGATGTGCAAGCCGATCCAAATAAGTTTTATTCTTACAGCAACTTTATCAGTAATATTAATAATAGTGTAGGTGGTGGCCCCAATGCGGTAATAGGAATAACACAGTTAATGGAAGCCCGTGTTAATTATCTGCTCGGATTGGATGAATTTGAAGCACAGCAACCCGAATTCTCAAACATCAGTTTTAGCCCGGAGCAACCCTCGCCAGGCACTGAAATTTGGTTTAGCGCAGAAGTTGATTATAGCACACAGGTGTATTTATTATACCGACAAAGCTCCACGGCTACATTCCAAAAATCTGAAATGTTTGACGATGGTAATCATAACGATGGTGCTGCCGGTGATGGTGTTTATGGAATTTCACTTGTGGCCGGAAACACCGGGATTCAGTATTATTTCTATGCTGAAAATAATGATGCGTCCGCGTTTATGCCGACACATGCCGAATATGAATTTTATACCATTGCCATAAGCAGCGATTTGGTAATTAACGAATTTATGGCCGACAATGAAACTGCCGTGGCCGATCAGGATGGAGAATATGACGATTGGATTGAATTTTACAACAATGGCACCGAAGATATTGTATTGCTGGGATTCTACTTGAGCGATGATGCCGGCGAACCCGATCAGTGGACATTTCCCGATACTACAATTGCTGCAGGTGGATATTTAATTGTTTGGACTGATAATGATGAAGATCAGGATGGTTTACACGCCAATTTCAAACTCTCAAAATCGGGCGAAAGCATTTTACTTTCGGATGCAACTTTAAATATTATTGATGAGATTGCTTTTGAGCAACAAAAAACGGATACCACTACCGGAAGATTTCCAAACGGAACCGGCGGGTTTAAATTTATGATTCCTACTTTTGGTGGGGAAAATGTTGATGAAATTACTGCAGTTGAAGAAATAGCGCAAATAGAGTCGGCATCCTTAGGGGCTTATCCGAACCCATTCAATAATCAGTTGCATTTTGTAATTAAGCTTGAAAACACATCAAGTGTTAGCCTTATGGCGCATAATGTTTTTGGCCAAATGGTAACTTTGAAAGACACGGAAGGATTGCCTGCCGGAACACACGAATTGACCATTAGCACGATTGATTTACCTGCTGGTTTATGGATTTGCAGTATGAAAACAGATGAACAGATACGGACCATAAAGCTGATGAAAACAAAGTAGAGTTCGTCTTTTTAGTCAGGTATCCCGCAGATAACGCAGATTTTCGCAGAAAAAAATCAGCGCAAATCAGCGAAATCTGCGGGAGATTCTTTGGCCTCGGATAGAAATGGTTGACTTTATGGACAGACACTAAATAGCAGGATGGGGTGCAATTCTATAGGTGTTATGTTATTTTTTTAATTGTGATTCTTGTTTGAAAAATAAAAACCATATTTTGTTTTATAAAACCTCAGTAGCTTGTTGATTATGATTAATTATGTAACCTTATTACCATTCAATTTTTAAATAAGGAAATAAGGTTGATGCAAAATGTTGAATTTTTCAACTAAGGTTAGTGGGTTATAAATAAGGTTTTTCGTTTATAAATTTGTTGGCAAATTGTAGAAATATTACGCGGCTTGATTAAGTAGTTGCCCTTGCGTTGGTGCGGCAGGGATTGGAGTGGTAGTCCCGAAGTTTCGGGAGCGGCAGATTTTTTTGTTGGCGGGTGGCGGCTGACGAAGGAAGCCAGCCGGCCGCCTACAAAAAAACAGCCGGCATGAAGCAACTACAAACGGAAAGCCCGCCTTGCCGCCCAAATTAGGCAAATATCATGGCGAGGCAGGCCCGCCTGGCTAGCCTCGCTGTAGCTTAGGCGAAGCGGGTCGCCCAACTATTAAACACAATAATTAAACAATAAATCTTTTTTATACTTGTAAACATGAAAACGAAGCGGGGCATACTGAGGCATAGCGAAATACTGGTTATCCTGGCCATTTGGCTGGTTATCATTGCAATGCCGGTTCTTTTATTCCAGCGCAACGACACAATTAATTGGTCCAATGTTTTTGTGGCCTGGGTTGGGGTGCTGCCCTTTTTGCTGTTGTTTCTGGTGAATCATTTCTTGCTGATCCCGTTTTTGTTTTTTAAGAAAAGCAAAGCACTTTATTTCTTGTCCGCCCTAAGTTTGGTAGTTGGGTTTACATTTACAACCTGGTTTATGGAAAAAGGAAATGCTGACTTTCGTCCAAAACCACTGCCCGGAATGCGGCAGCTGCCCCCGTCTCACATCGAAAATCAACAATTACCAGATCGGCCACCACACCAGGGTCAACAAGGTAGAAATCCCATTCCTTTTCCTCCTTTTGTGAACACCTTTATTATTGCGATGTTGGTGATTGGTTTTGATACCGGACTGCGGATGATTTTCAGATGGTCGAAGCTGGAGCAGGAAAAAACATTATTGGAAAAGGAAAATGTGCAAAATCAACTGGCTTTTTTGAGAACACAGGTGAGCCCGCATTTTTTTATGAACACCCTCAACAACATCCACGCGCTGATCGATGTGAACAGCGAGGAGGCCAAAGATTCAATTATTAAACTTTCGAAGTTGATGCGACACCTGCTTTATGAATCGCAGGGCGAAAAAACCTCACTTAAAAAAGAGATTGAATTTATTAAAAGCTATGTGAATTTGATGAAACTGCGTTTCTCGGATAAGGTAAAGATTAGCGTGGTAGTTCCTGATTTAATCCCCGAAAAGGATATTCCCCCGCTGCTTTTTACTTCCGTTATCGAAAATGCATTTAAACATGGCGTAAGCTATTCCAGCGCATCATTTATCAATATTAAAATAAGTACCCCGGAAAACAAATTGCAGGTTATGATTGCCAATAGCAAAACAGCACAAAATGATGAAAATGATGAAAATGGTATCGGGCTGGAAAACACCCGAAAACGACTTGAACTAATTTATCCGGGGAAATTTGATTTCAGGATTGTTGATAATGAAAAAGATTTTACCGTAATAATATCCATACCATTATGATAAGATGTATTGCCATAGACGACGAACCCCTGGCCCTGAAACAAATGGCCGGATACATCAATAAAACACCATTTTTGGAACTGGTGGGGCAGTTTGAGAGTGCCATGATTGCACTTGCATTTTTGCAGGAAGATTCTGTGGATTTGATGTTTGTGGATATTAATATGCCCGACCTGAGCGGGATGGATTTCGTAAAGTCGCTGGACAATCCGCCGGGCATCATCTTCACCACAGCATACAGCGAATATGCGCTGGAAGGTTTTAAGGTAGATGCCATTGATTACCTTCTCAAACCTATTGGTTATTCCGATTTTTTGAAATCGGCAAATAAAGCCTTGAAAATCCTTGCTCCAAAAATAGATACACCAAAGGAAGAATTAAAAAGCAATGGTGATTTTCTGTTGATAAAGTCCGAGCATAGGATTGTACGGGTTAATTTCGCCGACATCAAATACATCGAAGGCATGCGTGAGTATGTTCGCATTCACCTGATAAATACAAAACCGGTAATGACATTGCTGAGTATGAAAGCCCTGGAAGCACAATTACCCGGTAATCAATTTATGCGGGTGCATCGTTCCTTTATCGTCAACTTAAGCCGGCTTACCACGATCGAGAGAAATCGTATTGTTTTTGATGAAGATGTTTATATTCCCATCAGCGAGCAATACCAAAAACCTTTCCGTGAGTGGATGGAACGGTATTTTATGTGATGCTTAGAAAAATACTCAAAAACAAAGGGCTTTATATGGAAATATTAGCATCTTTGAGAATGCCCTGCAATGTGCCTTTTGGAATGTCCTTACTGTGTATCGGTACAACAATTATTTGCATACCCGTTTTTTTATAGATAGCATGACTACCAGTTTGTCTTACGAATACAAACCCATTGCTTTCGAGAAGTTTTATTAATTCCCGGGCTTTCATGATGCCAGTTCCAGAGACTTCTTTGAAATCTGATCTTCCATGAGTATCTCAATATAAAGTTGTATAGCATCTTTAAGGTGTTCCATTGCTTCTTTTATGGTTTTCCCGTGTGAATGACATCCCGGCAATTCCGGACACCATGTATGAAAATCGTTCCCGTCTTTTTCAATTTCAAAAGTAAGTGGTTTCATATTTCGTTCGTTTTATTGTGTTCAAAGATAATGCTTTCGGTGATATTGAAAAAACAGAATTGCGAAGTTGAAACCCACAAAAAATCAATATTATGTAGAATCAATATAAATCTCACTTAATTTTGTTAAATAATACTGAATCAATTTCGTTATGAAATTAAATGTCATTTACTTTGCATAAATTATTTTAATCAAACTATACCGGCCTTATGATCGATCAAATGGGAACCAGGATTAAGAAGAAGCGAGAGGGTTTAGGTCTTCAGATTAAAGACCTATCAAAGCAAATCGGTATGACTTCCAGTTTGATAAGCCAAATTGAAAACGCCAAGGCCTTCCCATCTATTGTTACACTTAAAAAACTGGCCGATGCCTTGCATACTACCGTGGGAGAATTGATAGGTGAAAACGAAAACGAAATAAAAAACCCTTTACTAAAAGTAGTGGAGCGTCGTTTTGCCAAAAGCAACAACAAGGGAACTTCTTCACATTTATTATCCAATCATTTTCCGTCAAAACAAATCGAACCCTATTTGCTCAGGTTTGAAGAAAATGCAGATTCAAAAGGAGTAATGACAAGTAAATTTCCCGGACAGGAATTTTGTTTTGTGTTAAAAGGAAATTTTGAAGCCACCGTGAATCGTAAAAAACACCTTTTGGAAGAGGGCGACAGCTTTTATTTCGATTCCATTAAACCCCATGTATTCAAAAATATATCAGAAGGAAATGCCGAGTTGATCTGGGTAATTACTCCTTATAGTTAAATCAGGTAATTAATAAAAACACATTTATAAAACAAATTAAAATGTCACATTCAGAAAAAGTTGATTTTACCAAACAGTTCGCACACCACGGAATTAGTGAAGATGCAGCACGGGTAATAGAAAAAGAAAACCTTTTACCTGCAACTCTCATCAATAAATTACATCACTGTTTTCCTCAGTATTCCATCTTAAAAGAGGAAAGCGTACCAATGTTTACCTCTGATAAAAACCGTTATACAGGTATCGATGGTTTTAGAGAAATTATAGCAGTTCTTAACAATAACGGCATTGATATTGGCTATATCGAGGAGCGTGAGCTTTTTATTAATGTGTATCGTTTTTTGGCTACAAAGCACGTTTTAAATACCATCAATTGGAAAGATTACGTAAGAGATTCAGTATTCCAACTGGTATTTCCACAACCCGGAATGATGAAACCGGAATTGATTAAAAGCTATATGAATGCCAAATCAGAGGAGGAAAAACGAAAACTCTGTGATGAGTATATTCGCAAAACCAATCCCCACGATGGTAAACAATTATTGAACAAGGCCTTTTTTGAAAACGAAGACGGCGATATTGAAATCCTAAACGGTAGTCAGCATAAATACCCCCAGTGTTTCCTTATTTTTGATAAAACCACTCAAAGTTGTTTTGCCTTCTGCAATTATTGTTTCCGCCATGCGCAAGTAAGAGGCGATGAAGATATGTTTATCCAGGATGATATTGATCAGGTTCATAAATATTTGAGAAAACACAAAGAAGTAACCGACATCTTAATCACCGGTGGCGATGGTGCATTTATGCCTTATTCAAGAATGAAAGCGTATTTAATGCCGCTAATTACCGATCCTGAATTGTCGCATATCAGAAATGTTCGTGTGGCCTCCAGGGGGTTAACCTACGACCCTCAAAGAATTATCATGTCAAGGTATGATGATACTTTAGCGCTATACAAAGAGTTAATTGAAAATGGAATTCAAATGATTTGGATGGGACATTTCTCCGGACCAAAAGAATTGATGAACCTAACCACCATTGCTGCTGCTCGCCGTTTAAGAGCCATTGGTATGAATTTAAAAAGTCAGAGTCCAATCATGAAGCACATCAGCCTATTCCCTGATAAAAATGGTGGAATTGATATTGATAAATCTGCTCAAAACTGGATTGACCTGGGTCATGTATTAATGATGCTGGGTATCGGATTCCACTCTATGTACTATGCTCGCCCAACTGGCGAACACCACTATTTCACCGCTCCTTTGGCCGATATCAATAAGGTGTTTAGCAAAATTTACAGAAGCCTTCCGTCCATTGGTCGTCCATCGAGATATATCTCCATGACCTCCTCAGCCGGCAAAGCATCCATGCTGGGTACCGTGGAAGTGAACGGGAAAACAGCCTTTGCCCTCAAATTTAACGAAGCCAGAAATATGGAATGGATGGATAAAGTGTATTTGGCTCAATATGATGATAAACAAAACACCATCGAAAAGCTGAAGCCATTTGAAGGAGATAAGTATTATTATTCAGATGAATTAGAAGCCATCGAAAAAAGTTTAGAGAAATAGTAATATTGAAATTAGTGGTTTTCAAATCATTGCTTATATTATAATTAAAATCATTTTTATGATTAATAAAATAGTAAAATCGGCAGCCGAAGCAGTAAAAGACATCCATGATGGAGCCACCATTATGATTGGTGGCTTTGGTGAGGCCGGTAGCCCAATTGAGCTCATACATGCGCTGATCGATCAGGGAGCAAAAAATCTCACCGTGGTAAGTAATAATACAGGAAGCGGAAATGTGGGACTGGCCGCCTTAATCGAGCAGAAAAGGGTGAAAAAGATGATTTGCTCGTTTCCTCGTACTGCTAACTCAACGGTATTTCCCGAACTTTATAATGCCGGAGAAATAGAGCTGGAACTGGTTCCCCAGGGAACCTTAGCCGAAAGGATCAGGGCCGGAGGTGCCGGAATTCCGGCGTTCTACACACCGGCTTCCGTGAATACTCCCCTGGCCATTGGCAAAGAATCCAGGATTTTTGATGATGTAGAATATGTGCTGGAACGTGGCATTAAGGCTGATTTCTCATTAGTGAAATGCGTACAAGCTGATTGCTATGGCAATTTAACCTATCATGCAACGGCCCGTAATTTCGGGCCTATCATGTGTACTGCCGCCAAAACAGCCATTGTTCAGGCTAAAAAAGTGGTGGATGCCGGAGCCATAGATCCTGAAATTGTTGTAACACCCGGAATTTTCGTGAAGCATATTGTTGAAATTTCAAACCCTGCCAATGAATCGGAATTGGTAGCTCAAAAACTAAAATATCCATGGTAGAAAATAAAATAAAAATCGGTTGGAGTAAAACCGAAATGGCCCAAAATGTAGCCCAGGATATTCCCAACGGATCCTATGTGAACCTGG
The DNA here is from genome assembly GCA_964593705.1 of uncultured Lentimicrobiaceae bacterium. GTDB lineage: Bacteria > Bacteroidota > Bacteroidia > Bacteroidales > 4484-276 > SABY01. The sequence goes on from CAZQIV010000022.1 coordinate 23,735, forward strand.
GAATTGGAATGCCCGAAATGGTGGCCGCCTTTGTACCCGAAGGCCGCGAGCTGATCTATCAAACAGAAAATGGTTTGCTAGGAATGGGTGCTGTACCGCAAGCCGGACAGGAAGACCCCGAGTTAATCAATGCCGGGAAAAAACCGGTTACAACCATCCCGGGGGCTTGTTTTTTTCATCATGCCGATAGCTTTACCATGATAAGGGGAGGGCATATTGATGTATGTGTTTTGGGAGCTATGCAAATATCTAAGCATGGCGATTTGGCTAACTGGTCAACCGGAGCGGCCAATGCTATCCCTGCCGTTGGAGGAGCCATGGATTTAGTGGCAGGAGTAAAAAGAATTTTGGTTATAACCCAGCATAATACCAAAGACGGTAAATCTAAAATAGTGAATCAGTGTAGCTATCCGCTCACCGGAAAAGGTGTTGTGGAAACCATTTATACTAATCTGGCCATCATCGATGTAAAAAAAGAAGGACTTTTCGTGAGGGAAATGGGGCCAAATGTGGATTTTGAATATTTACAAAAGCACACAGAAGTGCAATTATTTCAATAATTTAAACGTATAAGACCTATGAGTAATACTTATAATGTAAATCGTAAGTATAGCCAGGCTCTCTACAAAAGGGCCAAAGAAGTGATGACAGGAGGGGTGAGTAGAAACACTATTTACCGTCGTCCCCATCCATTTTATGTAGCTACAGCAAAAGGTAGCTATGTTACCGATATCGATGCCAATACCAGGGTTGACTTTGCGAATAATATGGCATCACTTATTCATGGCCATGCACATCCTGCCATTATTGAGGCTGTTACCGAGCAATTGCACCGGGGAACAGCTTATACTCTGGGAAGTGAGGTAGAAATAGAGTTTGGTGAGTTATTGGTTGAAAGAAATCATAATTTTGAAAAAATTAGATTTGTTAACTCTGGCACCGAGGCTGTGATGTCGATGATAAAAGCAGCCCGGGCCTATACCGGACGGCCAAAAATAGCCAAAGCCGAAGGAGCTTATCATGGCACTTACGATTTTGCCGAAATCAGTCAAATTGTCAAACCCGATAATTGGGGAGATATTGACAAGCCCAATTCTGTTCCTGTTACTGCCGGAACACCGGAAGATGTGAAAAATGATGTGATTGTTTTTCCGTATAATGACACTGAGCGTACCTTAAAGTTGCTTGAAGCCAATAAAAAAGACCTGGCTTGTGTATTGCTCGATCCGGTTTCTCACCGTATAGGAATGTTCCCCATCGAAAATGATTATTTAATAGCCATCTACAATTGGACTAGAAAAAATAAAGTGCTTTTGGTATTTGATGAAGTAGTTACCTATCGTGTAACTTATAGTGGCGCTCAGCATCTATATCCTGTAAAGCCCGACATGACTGCGCTTGGGAAAATTATTGGCGGTGGGTTTCCCGTTGGAGCCATCGCCGGAGATGCTAAAATTATGTCTGTTTTTGATCCTACCCGAAAAATTATTAAACAGCCCCACTCGGGTACATTCTCGGCCAACCCTATTACTATGACTGCCGGGAAAGTAGCCATGGAGCTTTTTGACAGGAAAGCTGTAGATGATATCAATAACATAACAGATATTGCTAAAAAGCAAATAGGAGAAGCCATTAAGGAAGCCGATGTGCCTGTAATCATTACCGGAGCCGGATCTATGTTCCGCATGCATTTTCGTTATAAGGCTCCGCGAAATTATCGCGAAACTTATCAGTGCCCGGAAGAAAGAAAACTGATCGTTGATTTTCTCGATTATCTATTCTTTCATGAAGACCTGATTATGATCAATACCTTTGCTTGTATGCTGGCCACCACCATCACCCAGGTAGAAGTAGATCGACTTACGCAATCGTTGCTTAAAGGGTTTAAAAAATTTAAAGCTGAGATTCATCGCTTTGCCAAGTAATTAGATGTTTGAAGTTCGAAGATAAAAACCATATTTTAATAATAAATCAGTTTTATAGATTGCTGGTTTCAGACTTTAAATTTCCATTTTAATAAAAAGAAAGTTCAAAGAATGAAATGCTCATTATAATTATTAACACCCACAGGCATGAATGTCAGAAGGACTCCTATGGAGAAACTTTATTTTATTTCTCCGTAGGAGTCCTTCGAACATCCGTGCATTTCCCAAAAAATCGGGACAGGTTGTGGCCAAATTTTTATGCAGATGAAAAATGTTTTTATATGTGATGCCATCAGAACACCGGTAGGACGATATGCAGGAACCTTAGCTTCGGTTAGAGCCGATGATTTAGCCGCCATTCCTCTAAAAACCCTGATGGATAGAAATCCGGATATGGACTGGAAGGCTATTGATGATATATTGATAGGCTGTGCCAATCAGGCGGGCGAAGACAACCGAAATGTGGCTCGTATGGCTTCTCTTTTGGCGGGTTTTTCTGAGTCTATTTCGGCTGTTACCATCAATCGTCTGTGTGGTTCGGGTATGGATGCCATTGGAAGTGCTGCAAGAGCCATTAAAGCCGGAGAAGCTGAATTGATGATTGCCGGAGGTATGGAAAGCATGTCGAGATCACCTTTAGTTATGGGAAAAGCCGAAACAGCTTTTGGCCGTACTCAAAAACTGGAAGATACCACCATTGGCTGGCGATTTGTAAATAAAAAGCTGGATAAAATGTATGGCACAGAAGGAATGATATTTACTGCTCAAAACATTGCAGACGATTTCAATATCAGCCGTGAAGATCAGGATAAATTTGCCCAATGGAGTCAGGAAAAAGTGCGTAAAGCGCAAGAAGATGGAAGTCTGGCCCGCGAAATTATCCCGGTTATAATTCCACAACGCAAGGCCGATCCTATTGTCTTTTCAAAAGATGAGCATCCCCGGCTTTCATCCCTAGAAAAATTGGCAAATCTAAAATCTATAACAGGACCCAATGGCAGCATTACTGCTGGAAATGCATCAGGCGTAAACGATGGTGCAGCAGCTCTGCTCTTGGCTTCGGAGGAAGCCGTAAAAAAACATAAGCTTACTCCCAAAGTGAAAATTTTAGGTATGGCTACCGCGGGTGTTTTGCCACGAATTATGGGGATGGGTCCGGTTCCGGCCACCAGGAAAGTACTCAAGCTCACAGGCCTCAGTCTCGATGATATGGATATTATAGAACTCAACGAAGCTTTTGCTTCCCAATCGCTTGGCTGTACCCGCGAACTTGGTTTGGCTGATCGTGATCCCCGCGTTAACCCGCTGGGAGGAGCCATTGCCCTGGGACATCCTTTGGGAATGAGTGGAGCTCGTATCACCACAAGTGCCTATTACCAACTGATTAACTCCGATACTAAATATGCCCTTTGCACTATGTGTATCGGTGTGGGGCAAGGCATTGCTGTTGTGCTGGAGAAAGTATAGGTTTTTCGACCTTTCTACCGCAATCTGCAATAATTGATTGGTGTGGATTATACGGCCTTGCAAAAGGTAATGGCATATTATGTGATGAAAAATAGAAAACCACATATTTCGTGAGTTATAACTCACAAATATCATAATAATTTTGAGTTATAACTCAAATTGTGTATGTTTGTGGCTTTTATCAAGCATCAATATTATGATAAACAGGATTCTGGAAAATACCATAAACGAAAAACTCTTTAAGGGAAAAGCTATCATTATTTTGGGTCCTCGCCAGGTGGGAAAGTCAACCTTAATGAACATGCTTGAAACCAGGATGGATAAAAAAATTCTCTACCTGAATTGCGACAATAATGACATAAAAAAGCAACTCACCAAACCCGGGATTAATGATCTTCGCAGAATGATTGGCGAAAATGAAGTTGTGCTGATTGATGAGGCTCAACGGGTTCTGGATATTGGTTTGACTTTGAAATTGATAACTGACCAAATACCCGAAATTCAGGTGATCATAACAGGGTCATCCTCACTTGACTTGTCGAACCTGGTGAATGAACCATTGACCGGCAGGAAATTTGAATACCAGCTATTCCCATTGTCAATAAAAGAGCTGGTTGATCACACAGGCTTTATCGAAACCAACCGGAACCTCACACAACATCTAATTTTCGGAACCTATCCTGATGTAGTGAATAATAAAGGGAATGAACCTGAAATTTTGAGCAATCTTGTAAGCAGTTATCTGTTTAAGGATGTATTTATGTACCAGGATATACGTAAGCCTGAATTTATCGAACAACTCCTGGAAGCGCTTGCTTTACAGGTAGCTTCAGGGGTTTCGTTTAACGAACTGGCACAACTTTTAAAAACAGACGCTCACACTGTTCAACGATATATCAGCCTGCTCGAAAAAGCTTTTATCATTTTCAGATTACGTTCGTATAGTCGTAATATCAGGAATGAATTGAAGAAAAGTCGTAAAATCTATTTTTACGATAATGGTGTGCGAAATGCTATCCTGGCAAACTATAGTCCTGTTTCATCACGAACTGATATGGGTGCACTGTGGGAAAATTTTTTCATCTCTGAACGGATAAAATTCCTTCACTACAATAAAATATTTGCCAGGCATTTTTTTTGGCGAACAACCCAGCAGCAAGAAATTGATTACCTGGAAGAATATGATGGTAAACTGACCGCTTTCGAAATTAAGTGGAATCCAGCTAAGAAGGTTACCTTTCCCCTAACTTTTACACGTAATTATCCGGAGGCAACAACTCATGTAGTTAATCCGGATAATTTTTGGGAATTTGTCGGGGTGTAAATCAAAATCCACGTATCATTTCTTAACGATTGCATGACTACCCGTTTGCCGTACGAATACAAAGCCATTGGTTTCAAAAAGGTTTATCAATTCCCGGGCTTTCATGATGCCAGTTCCAGAGACTTCTTTGAAATCTGATCTTCCATGAGTATCTCAAGGTAAAGTTGTATTGCATCCTTAAGGTTTTCCATTGCTTGCTTTACGGTTGTTCCATGCGAGTGACAACCTGGTAATTCCGGACACCATGTATGATATTCATTTCCGTCTTTTTCAATTTCAAAAGTAAGTGGTTTCATGTTTCGTTCGTTTTGATGTATTCAAAGATAATGCTTTCGGTAATATTGAAAAAACAGAATTGCGGAGTTGAAAAACAAACTTTTTTTGAAGGGTAATTTCTCACTTAAATAACACACAAACGGGAGCAGGGGCTTCAACTTCACCAACGAATTTTAAAAGTCCTGTGGATTTATCCCGTTTGAAACTCACTAAATTGTTGGAGTTTTGATTGGCAACTACAAGAAATTCTTCATCCTGCGAAAGTGCAAAATGACGAGGGCTGTCACCGTGTGTTACCTCAAAACCCAGCAGGTTTAATTTTCCATCGTTGGGGCTTACTCCAAATATTGCGATGCTGTTGTGCCCCCGATTGGATGCATAAATAAACTTTCCATCCATCGAAATTACAATATGTGCGCACTTGCTAAATTGATCAAAATCTGGGGGAAGTGTTGAAATGGAAGGGCCAGTGCTATATTCTCCGGTTTTGTTCTTTTCGACCAAAGTGATGGTGTTGTTGAGTTCATTCAACACATAGATCCATTTTTGGTTTGGATGAAAAGCAAGATGCCGCGGGCCGGCTCCGGAAGCCATTGCTAATTTATGAGGGTTTCGTGGAATTATTTTTTGACTACCCTTTTCAATTTCGGAAAACCAAAGTTCGTTGGTTCCCAAATCAGCGGTGATAATCCCTGAACCATCCGGCTCAAACCATGCCGAATGTGCGTGGGGGCTTTCCTGGCGGTCGGTAATGCCTTTGCCTTCGTGCTGCTCAACATCCAGCAAACCCGAAAGTTTCCCGTTTTTACCCAGCTTTAGCAAGCCCACATTTCCACCAGTGTAATTGGCCACCAGAACATCCCCATCCGGATTAATAGTTACAAAACAAGGATGTGTGCCCCCCGAGGGTTTCTGGCTTTTGCGTCTCAACTTTTTACCTGCTACCCTGTATGATTCAACCGATCCCATTCCGTTATTCTTCTTTGTTTCACTAACAGCCAGCAAATATTTTTTATCAGCACTCATAGCCAAAAATGATGGATTATCGGAAGTTGCCGCAAGCCCAAGTGGTTTAATAATGCCTCTTTTATTTAATGCAAAAGAATAAATACCTTCGCTCTCACCATTGGTGTATGTTCCTACATAAAACAATGGCCGTGCTTGTTTTTCTTTTGGTTTCTTGTTGAACATGTTGCAACTTATTAAAAGAGATAAGGCCAAAAATGCAATGCTGGTTTTGGTAAATTGAATTTTGCTTTTACTCATGGCTCTCATAAATTATTGTTTGAAAACAAATATAGGGAAAATAATCATTTCAAAAAGCTTTGTTACATTATCCCACATTAATTACGCTATTTGAACCACATAAGTTTTGATCTCATTGAAGCCTTTCTTATTTAAACTTTGGTGGTTTCAAGCCTATTATTTGAGCCTGATGCTCCCCGGCTATTTGAACCACATAAGTCACATGAGTTCAATGAAGTTTTCCTTATGTGAACTCATGTGTGCTTATGTGGTTAAGAAAAAAACTATTCCGGTAAACCTCTGAAGAATTCATTGATGTAGGTTTTCTGTCCATCGTAAAAAATATTGGTTACATTGAAGTTGATCAACAAACCTTTGGGTGCTTCCAATAGGTTTATGTAGTTGATGAGTATGGCTTCATGTATAGGCAGAACTTCTTTCACAGCTTTGATTTCCACAACCAAAATGTCTTCAATAAAGAAGTCGCATCTAAAATTTGCATCAAGAATATGATCCTTATATTCAACGGGAATTATGAACTCAGATTTAAATTCGATCCCCCTCAAGGTGAGCTCTATTTCCATGCATTTATGATATACACTTTCCAGATGTCCCGGACCCAGGGCTTTATGTACTTCAATTGCGGCACCATTAACTTTGTAAACCAGATTCTTTAAATATGTGTTAAAAATCGAAATTGTCAGGATCGGGGCCGGTGCGCTTGTTTTGATCCAGTGCATCAATGGTCGTCATATCCTCCGGTGAAATCACAAAATCAAAAATTTGTGCGTTTGAAAAAATCCTGTCCTTTTTCACCGATTTAGGTATGGTAATTACACCCTTTTGTAAGTCCCATCTTAACAGAATTTGTGCAGGCGTTTTGCCATACTTTTCAGAAAGCATTACAATGGTTTCATCAGCAAAGATCTTTCCCCGGGTCAATGGACTCCAGGCTTCGTATTGAATGTGCTTAGTCTTACAGAAGTCAAGCAGTGGTTGTTGAACCAACCAGGGATGAAATTCCATCTGATTTACCATGGGAGTAATTTGCGCTGCTTGCATAAGTTCTTCCAGATGGGGTTGCAAAAAATTACTTACCCCAATGGCTTTAACATATCCCTTAGAATACAAAAATTCCAGGGCTCTCCAGGTTTCGGTAAACATTCCATTTACCGGCCAATGTATCAAATACAGATCGATGTATTCAACTTGCAGTTTTTTCAAACTTGAGTTGAATGCAGCAATGGTTTTATCAAAACCCTGATCGGAATTCCAAACTTTGGTTGTGATAAATATTTCCTATCGGTTAACCGGGCTTCCGGCAATTGCCTTTCCTACCCCTATCTCATTTTTATAAATGGCTGCTGTATCAATATGCCGGTAGCCGGCATCTAAGGCAAAATTCACAGCAGCTACAACTTCTTTGTCATTGTCAGCCTGAAAAACTCCCAATCCGAAATAGGGCATTTCAACACAATTATTTAGTTTAACCTTACCATCAATTCCTGATACTTCCATTGTAATTACATAATTTTGCTCGCAAAGATCGATAAAAAAATCAATGCCCCATCTTGTTGGAATGGGGTATCAAAACTTCAAAAAATTGTTTCGGGTTGTCGAAAACCCAGCAATGACAGCGCAAAAGAGGTTTATAGTTCTGATATCACCCATCAAATCAACAATTTGAAAAGTTTGATAAAATAACCCTTTTAATTGTAACAAAGTAATTGGCTTAGTTAAATTTGAATGGATTATTTTCGCATGAAAATTCGACTTATGAGTTATTCCCACCATTTAATTTGGTGGACTTAGGTAATTGTTAACTTCCACGCTTGCCCCGATCATTCGGGGGGCATGACTGTCCGAAGAACTCCTATGGAGAAACATCGTTCAATATTATCCGTGCATCCGTGGCTAATTTTATAAAGATGAAAAATGTATTCTTTTTATTTCTTTCATTCATTGTTTTACTTTCCTGCCAAAGCGGGACGGACAAGAAAACACGTTCCACTATGAAAATCAATAAAAACTGGCAATTTAGCGAAGCTGGCTTAGGTCAATGGCTGCCTGCCGAAGTTCCCGGAACAATCCATACCGATTTGTTGGCCAACGGCAAAATCGAAGATCCCTACTATCGCCTGAATGAAAAAGACCAACAATGGATCGATAAAAAGAATTGGGAATACAAAACGGAATTTGAGGTGTCGGAAGGTTTGCTGGCGAAAGACAATGTTGAAATGATTTTTCATGGTTTGGATACTTATGCCGATGTTTTTCTGAATGATAAACTTATCCTTTCGGCAGATAATATGTTTCGCACCTGGAAAGTGGATTGTAAGACATATTTGGTGAAAGGTAAGAATAACATGAAAGTTTTGTTGAAATCGCCAACCATGATTGGCCTTGAAAAACTTGAAGCAAGTCCTTATATTTATCCAGCCTCAAACGATCAATCGGAAAATGGTGAAATGGGCGAAAACCGTGTGAGCGTTTTTACTCGTAAGGCCGGCTATCATTTTGGCTGGGATTGGGGGCCACGCCTGGTAACTTCAGGTATATGGCGAGATATTGAAATGGAAGGATGGAATGAGGCTAAGATAGAAAATGTTCAGGTTGTTCAAAATACATTGAGCCTTTCATCTGCAAAATTGCAGGCTATGATCGAAATCCGCTCAGATAAAGCACAGGAAATTTCCATAAATATAAAGTCTGATGGAAAAGAAATTGCCACTGAAAACATATCGCTTGTTGCAGAAACAAAACTGCACTCCATAAACTTTGAAATTACAAACCCTGAATTATGGTGGCCCAATGGTTTAGGCGATCAAAAGCTGTATAATTTAGATTTTATTCTTTCGATGAATGGAAAAACTCTGGATGAAGAAAAAGTTAATGTTGGGATCAGAACCATTCAATTGATTCAGGAACCAGATGCAGATGGAAATGGGAAGAGTTTTTATTTTGAAGTAAACGGAAGGCCGGTTTTTGCCAAAGGCGCCAACTACATTCCCAACGATGTTTTCCTGCCTCGGGTTAGCCCCGAAAAATACGAATACATCGTGAAATCGGCCGCCGATGCCAACATGAACATGTTGCGTGTGTGGGGTGGAGGGATTTATGAAAATGATTTGTTTTACGACTTATGCGACAAATACGGCATTTTGGTGTGGCAGGATTTTATGTTTGCCTGCTCCATGTATCCCGGCGATGATGCTTTTTTGGAGAATGTAAGGCACGAAGCCATCGACAATGTAAAACGCATCCGAAACCATCCAAGCCTTGCTTTATGGTGTGGCAACAACGAAATCGAAAATGCCTGGGCCGAGTATGAAGAAGGCCGTGGCTGGGGCTGGAAAGAGTTATATACGCCCGAACAGCGCAAGGAAATCTGGCATGCTTATGATACACTTTTCCACAGCATCCTTCCCGAAGTTGTAAAAGCCTACGATTCCTCCACAAATTACTGGCATTCTTCACCATCGGCAGCAATGGGCGAGTTGGCCGGCTACGACACCCGCTCCGGCGATATGCATTATTGGGGCGTGTGGCATGGACAGCATCCGTTTAGTGATTTCAAGGTTTATAAAGCCCGCTTTATGAGTGAATATGGCTTTCAGTCTTTCCCCGAATTTGCTTCCGTAGAAAAATATACCATTCCCGAAGATTGGGACATTGAGTCGGGGGTGATGGCTTCACACCAGCGTTCAGGAATTGGCAACCTGCGCATCCGTCAATATATGGAGGATGATTACGTGATTCCAAAAGATTTTGAGCAAGTGCTTTATGTGGGGCAGGTTTTGCAAGCCGAAGGAATTAAATCGGCCATCGAGGCACACCGCAGCGATATGTCTTATTGCATGGGTTCGCTCTATTGGCAAATCAACGACTGCTGGCCGGTGGCTTCCTGGTCGGGGATTGATTATTACGGCAAGTGGAAAGCCCTGCATTATTTCGTGAAAAAAGCTTATAAAAACACCGTTGTTTTTGTGGATGAGAAAGACGGGAACCTGGCCTTTAGAATTGTTTCTGACGTACCTGATAAATTTAAAGGAAACCTTAAAATTCAGCTTATGGATTTTAGTGGGAACAATTTGGGCGGAAAGGAAGTAAAAGTTGAAATTCCTGCTAATGATTCAAAAATGGTCTTTGAAATTCCAACCAGAGATATCCTGAAAAGAGCCTATAAAAAAGCTGTTGTTTTAGTAGCTACTCTGGAATCTAATCAAAAAGAAATCGACAGGGCATTATACTATTTTGCAAAGCCCAAAGATTTAAAACTTCCCGGGGTAAATATTTCCATTGATGTTATCGAAGAAAATGGAGTAATGAAAGTTATCCTCGAATCGGATAAGCTGGCCAAGAATGTTTTTTTGGTAAATGATGATTGCCGTTTTTCTGATAACTTTTTCGATGTGCTTCCTGGCGAGAGGGTGGAGGTATATGTTGAAACTTCGCTTACTGCCGAAGAAATACAAAAACAAATTAAGATGAAGCATTTGCAGGAGACGATGAAATAAAACTACAGATTGGAATTTTCCGGGCTACAGATCTTCTTCTTGGCGTTCTTTCAAAGCTTTTTTCACCTTTTTCATGTTGGCCAGCTTCCCGGGTTCAAGTATGGTTTTGCCATAATCGGTTTTAAACTCGTGATCTTTGAAAAACCTGAGGGTTCTCTCCAAATATTTTACTGCATTTAATTCTTCACCATTCACGGCCGAAAGTTCATCCCAAAATATCTGGGTGTCTTCCATAAAATCCCCTTGCGAAACATGGTATAAATCAGCATCACAAAGTATGGCTGAAAGACTATCCTGAGGGGTTTGTGGAATTTTGGTTGCGGCAATACACTTTTCAACCTGGGCAATAAAGACCTCGTCTATGCCGTGTTTGGTAAGGAATTCGCGGGCATATTTTCGGCTGATGTCTTCGTGATTTTTAATTTTCTCCAGATATCCCACATCGTGAAACCATGCCGAAATACAAAGCTTTTCAAGATCAGAAGCCGAAACGTTGCATTTGGATGCAATCAGCTTTGAAGCCTTCACAACATTTTTGGTGTGCTTAATATTATGGTATCTTAACTTGTCATCGCTATGCTCTTTAAATAGTGCTGTTACATGTTTTTCAGCTTCCACGAGGATATTCATATTACGAAACTTTTTAATTCATAATTCAAAGAAAAGAATTTTTAGACCAGTATTCCAGTAAAAACCATTTGCCATTTTCTTTATTTTTCCTGTGAGGAAATGTAGGGGCATTGTCGGTTAGAAGCTCATGGGCAATTCCACAAATAGCAGGATACTTTTAAAAAAGAATGGCCTGCCTAAATCGACATACCAATCCTATCCAATTAATGTTTCTGGCCATGTTGACCATGATCTTTTTCTAACGCATCCCTTCGCTCATACTGGCAGCAGCCGGGTAGGTTTTCATAAACCTTTTCATCGGCAATTATATGCAGATAGCTGTTAGCAGTAACACCCATAGGGTTTTATTCTCGTATTTGTTTCTTTTTTCAATCATAAATATCGATTTAATTCTGCCAAAGCCTTGATCATATCCCTTTCCAATTCAAGCGAAGCTTTTACACTTTCGTAATAAATGGAGCGTTCAAGCATGTAATTAATCAAAGAAATCTCGCCTTTATCCAGGGCTTTTATTAACAACCCCGAATTATCAATAGTTTGCAGTTTTGATTTATAATCGCTTACGTTATTTTGAAGGCCAGTGGCTTTTGTATGTAAAATCATTAGCCGATTATACAATTGCACCTTATTGTCGCTTGCCAGGTTTTCGGCGGCCAATACGTTTGCTTTCGCAAATTTCACCTTGTTTTTGTTTTCCCATAAGGGGATGGACAAGCCAAAGCTTACGCCCTGGAACTCTTCGCCGACTACTTTTTCGCTCATGTAGCCTGCCTGAATCTTAGGCAAGCTCATTGCCCGGTTCAGACTAACTTGCTTTTGGCTGAGTTCTATCTCTTTTTTCAACCAATTCAACAAGGGGTTATTTTGCTCGGCTTGTGCGTACCATTGCTCAAAATCGGAAGGAATTGTTGTGTCGGGAAACTCACTCCGGGTAAATTCGATGGGAATCCCTCCATTTAGCCGGGCTAATTCACCAAGCATAGCTACTCTTTCGATGGTAAGCGATTCCATTTCCTTTCTGAGATTAAGCAAATTTAATTGAGCTTTATTGTATTCCAATATATTTGTTTCGCCCGCATCGAGTTTTGCTTTGTAGGAGTTGGCAATACTTTCGGCATTCGAAATTCTTTTTGAAAGTTCTACCGTTAAGGCATTGGTATAAATCAAATCGTAACAGACCAAACGTGCATTGAAAAGTAGCTCTTTACCTTGCTTTTGAAATTCAAGGGCTACTTGTTCATTTTTAATATCCGATATTTGATTTTTATAGCCATAAGCAGTTGGGAAGTCAAAGGTCTGTTTGGCACTAAAATCCGTGCGGTTACCAACCACATCATTCCCCCACAAATAGTTGAATTCTATTTCAGGGTTTTGCAGGTAAATTCCGGTTTTATTTCCCAACTTATTGGCTTCTGCTCTTTGTCTTAAAGCAGAAAGCGTAGTGTTATTCTTTTCAATCTCATTTAAAACACTATCAATATTGTTTTGAGCGAAAAGGGATATGCTGAATGGTACGATACAAATTATCGTTATAATTATTTTTCTCATGCTTTTCTGGTTTTAATAATTCCACGATTGTTTAAAATGCTGTAAACTATTGGCACGATAAAAATATTTAGCAAGGTAGATGTGAGTAAACCTCCTAAAATCACTTGTGCCATAGGGCTTTGAATTTCGTTGCCCGGCAAGTCGCCTTGCATAGCCAAAGGAATTAAGGCAAGGGCTGCCGTTAACGCGGTCATTAAAATAGCGTTCAAGCGGTCGGTAGAGCCTTTGATAACGGTTTCATCCAATGCGGCTCCCTGCGCCTGTAAGCGCTGATAATTTGAAATTAATAGAATCCCGTTACGGGTTGCAATGCCAAACAGGGTGATGAAGCCAATTATGGCAGGGATGCTTAAAATACCCGAAGTAAAATAAATTGAAAACACCCCGCCAATGAGGGCCAAAGGCAAGTTAAGCAAGATGATTCCTGCAAGTTTGAAATCCCTGAATTCCTGAAACAGTAAAAGGAAAATTATAAATATTGCCAGAATGGAAGTGAACAACAAGGTTCTTGATGCCTTGGCCTCACTTTCAAACTGTCCGCCATATTCTACCCTGTACCCTTCGGGGAACTCAATGTTATTATTTACTTTTTCCTGTATTTCTTCAACAACTCCCCGTAAATCGCGGCCTGCCACGTTGGCCGCGATAACCACTTTGCGCTGAACGTTTTCCCTGCTTATGGAACTAGGCCCCGAAACGGAAACAATATCAGCTACTTCTTCCAGCGGCACTTTTTTACCATCTTGCGTATCAATTAAAGCCGAACGCACACCATCTATGGTTTCTGTATAATTATCGTTTAGCCGCAACACCAAATCAAACCTGCGTTGGCCTTCATAAATATCTGCCCGTTTTTCGCTTCCAAAAGCAATGTCGATAAACGCATTGAATTGTTCAACCGTAATTCTGTAATACGCCAACATTTCGCGATTGGCTCTTATCTGAAGTTGTGGTATTTCAATTTGCTGGTCAACATTTACATCCACCAAACCATCGATGTCGATAATAGAGCTTTTAATTTGATTGCCAAGTGCAAACATTTTATTTAAATCGGTACCAAAAATTTTAATGGCAATATTTGCCCTTGTGCCCGACAACATGTGGTCGATGCGGTGCCCGAGAGGCTGACCAACCGTTGCTGCAATACCGGGTACGCGTGCAATAGTTTCCCTCACGTCTGCCATAAATTCTTCGCGGCTGCGTTGGTTCAGGCTAAAATTTGCATCTATTTCTGAACTGTTCACCGTTTGAGAATGCTCGTCCAGTTCTCCGCGGCCTGTTCTTCTTGCAGTGGTTTCTATTTCATCAATGCTTAATAATTCTTTTTCTACCAAATTGCCCAGGCGGTTGCTTTCTTCCAACGAAGTTCCCGGTTGGCTTACCACCGACAAAGTCAGGGAGCCTTCGTTGAATTCGGGCAAAAAACTCCGACCCATCGAGGAAAATGCAAAAAGGGAAACAACAAACAAAGCAAGCGTGGAAAAAATGACAAGACTTTTATGCCTCAACGACCATAAGAGCGTCTTCTCGTAATAGCTTGAAAGTTTACGTACCAGCCATTTTTCTTTTTCGTTTTTTGCAAGGTACTTTTCATTGGTCAACAGCAACTTTGTTAACAAAGGGGTGAGTGTCATGGCCACGATTAGCGATACAAACAAGGAAACTATAAACGATATGCCCAGAGGTTGCAACATCCTGCCTTCCATGCCCGAAAGGAAAAACAAGGGTAAAAATGCCACCATTATAATTAAAGTGGCGTTTAGAATGGATGCCCGAATTTCCTTTGAGGCTTCAAAAACTACGGTAAACGATGTTTGTCGTTCTTCTTTAGGTTTTTGATGATTTTGCCTCAAGCGTTTATATACATTTTCCACATCAATAATGGCATCGTCAACCAGGGAGCCAATGGCAATGGCCATCCCACCCAAACTCATGGTGTTAATGTTTAACCCCAGGGCATTTAAAACCAAGATAGCCCCAAGTAGCGATAATGGAATTGCGAGCAGGGAAATAATGGTGGTGCGAAAACTGCCCAGGAATAAGAAAAGAATGATAACTACAAATATAGCTCCTTCAATTAATGCCCGCTGCACGTTATTTACCGAAGTTTCGATAAAATCGGCCTGGCGAAAAATCTCCGTGTCCATCCGGATATCTGCCGGAAGTGTTTTCTGGAGGGTCGCCAGATTCTTTTCAATTCGCTCGGTAACTTCAAGCGTGTTTGTGTTGGGCTGCTTTGATATTGAAATAATAATCGCAGGTTTTGCATTTTCAGAGGCATGTCCCATTTTTACGGCCGCCCCAATTTTTACTTCTGCAACATCCCGGACCCTGACAGGTTTTCCATTTATAGATTTTATAAATGAATTGCCCAAAGCCTCCAGGTCGGAAGTGCGGGCGATACCCCGAACTACAAATTCGTTACCGTACTGCCTTATGGCACTGCCCGACGAGTTTTGGCTAATCCCTTTGCACACATCGGCCAATTCCATCAACGAAACATCATAGTATTTCATAAGTTGTGGATTTGCCAGCACCTGATATTGTTTGTAATCGCCCCCGATAATGGTTACCTGCGAAACTCCGCCAGTTGCTAAAATCAAAGGTTTTACATTCCATTCGGCAATGGTGCGCAGTTCCATCATGCTCGTACTGTCGGCCTGCAAGCCTATAAAAAATATTTCGCCCATAATACTCGATTGCGGGGCAAGGGTAGGTTGGCCAACTCCCAAAGGCATTAAAGAGGAGACCGCAATGAGTTTTTCGCTAACAATTTGGCGTGCCTTAAAAATATCGGTGTCCCAGTCGAATTCGACCCACACAAAAGAAAAGCCTTGCGATGATGCTGAACGTACCCTGCGAATCGCGGTTGCTCCGTTCACGGCTGTTTCTATCGGAAAACTAACCAGTCGTTCTACTTCTTCCGAAGCCATCCCGTGGGCATCGGTCATTACAACCACCGTTGGGGCAGTGAGGTCAGGAAATACATCCACATCCATATTTGTGGCAGTCCTCAGCCCGAAAACCACCAAAACTATCGAAGCAAGTATAATTAAATACTTATTGTTAAGTGAGTATTTTATGATATTATTTAACATGGTTTTAGGTTTTAATGAACATGACCTGAATGAGCATCTAATGTACCGGTTGCCTGGGCCAGCTTAACAAGGATTGCCCCTTTTGAAACGATTCGTTCTTCCAGGGAAAGTCCTTTCAAAATTTCAGTTTTCAAACCATCGCTTGCTCCTGTCTTCACTTCCCTTTTCCCGAAGAGTTCAGGATGTACCTGCACAAAAACAAAATAACGTCCCTGTTCTTCCAGTAATGCCGAATTGGGGATGGTCAATGCCTGTGTATTGGTAAGTGTTTTCAGGTATAGTTCAACAAATCCGCCAGGTATGAAAGTGCCATTATTGTCAACCTGTATATTTAGTGGGATTAAATAATTGTCGCCATTAGTGGTTCTTCCATAGGAAACCACTTTCCCGTTCAATTCTTCAAGCGTATAGGTCTGATTATCGTGCAGCGTGTGAATGTTGGCCGAATTAATCATGCCCAAAACCGGTGCGAATCTACGTTGAACTTCTGCCCGTAGAAGTAGCGATTTGTTTTGTGAGATAATTGCAATGGGCTGACCCGTCTCAACATACTGTCCGTTTTTAACAATCACTTGTTTCACATAGCCTTTCATGGTGCTTGCAACTTTTTGTCCTGATAAGCTGAAGTTTTTGTTCAGGTTATCATAAATTACTTTCGCATTGTTGTATCGGTGTTTTGCTTCGAGCAATTCTTTTTGCGAAACAATCTTGTCTTGTGCAAGCTCTTTCAGCCTGTTATAGTCTGATTCCGCTTTTTCAAAATTGTTCTGGGCTTCAAGAAACCTTACCGATGAATTGTTGTTAGCTAAGCCTTTTCCCGAAATTGAAAAAAGCACCTGACCATCTGATACACTTTGCCCTTCCAATACATTACCGGATGAAAACCTTACAATACCATTGGTTTTTGATGTGATCAAAACTTCGTCGTCCTGCGACGATTGTACTTGTGCCGTGGCTTTTATAAGCTGGCCGAAAGGCTCAATTTTTGGGTGTTCGGTGGCAAAATCAATTTTCCACGATTGTTCTTTCGTAAATACAGTAGCGTTTGTTGATGAAACCACCACGTCTTCTGCCGCATGTATCGCATCGTGCTCATCGCTATACACATGTACCTCGGAAACTTCTGATTGATACTTGCCATCTTCAGTTCTTATTTCGAAAAGTAGTTGGCCTTTTCCTTCGGTTTCCGGTTTCAACTCAAACTTGTAAATACCTTTTCGTGTAGGTTTGTCGAGTGTCTGACTGGTTTCTTTGCCATTCACAAAAAGGCGGGCAGTTATGCTGCCATTTTCAAGTGCCGTAAAATCTGGTAAATGAGAGAAATGAGACAATATATTTCCTGTTTCACCCACTATAAATGGGTCGGCTTCTGCGAATAGCTCAAATTCATCGCTGTAAGCCGTAATTTGAATTTTAACTTCATCATCATGTGAATCTGATGTTTCGGTGGATTGTTTGTTGGTGCAACTTGCAATGAATAAAGCAAGGCTTGCAAATAATAATATCTTGATTTTCATTATCAATACTGTTTAAATTTTTAAAAAAATGAAATTCGAATGCAGCCAACAATATGCGAAAATTGGATTTCGCAGGTCAGCATTCATCGGGAAACATAAAATTTAAACAATAGCAGGAGGACCCCGTAAAGCGTTAGCTGCGGGGTAAAAAACAGAAGATATGAAAAACGGTTTATCCTTCGAAGGATTTGTTGAAAGGCAAGGTGACTCAAAAAAATCAGTTTGAAAAACCACTGACACCAAAAATAGTATGCTGATTTTATTTAGAGGATTCGATTCCTGTAGGTTTGTTCTTGCGTAAACAAAATTACATATTGCCGAAACATGATGATGAAGTGGAAAGGGGTGATTGTGTTCTTCGTTTGAACACTTTTCTTTACTATTTTCACCAAAAGAATCAACAAGACTTTGATTATCTAATAAACTATCTGCCGCGGGCTCATGATGATGATGGAGAATCATCTCATGACTTAATACTATCAGAAACGATAGCAATAGCGATATGGCATAAATTTTATTTTTCACGGGTGCAAAAATAGGGTATTTATTTATTTGCATTCAATCTTCATATTTTGTGTTTTCAACAATCTGTTTCACATTCCTTTTCAATCCTTTCGTTTTCAATTTGAAAGGTGGTATGCCCTATTCCGAATTCATGTTTAAGTTTTCTCTGTAATTTTGAAATAAATTCATCGCTAAACCCTTTCGGCATTATTAGGTGGGCAGTTAAAGCTACTTGTGTAGTACTTATTGCCCAAACGTGCAAATCGTGAATTGCTTCAACCCCGTTTTGTGATAAAAGAAAGTTATTTACTTTTTCGAGTTTTATTTGTTCTGGCACGGCATCCAGCGCCAAATCAATGGAATCGGTAAACAAACGCCATGTACCCCAAAGAATTACCAGAATAATGATAAAACTCATAACAGGGTCAATCCACTGGATTCCGGTAAGGTTAATCAATAATCCGGCAACAACTACGCCCAAAGAAACACCTGCATCGGCTGCCATGTGCAGGAATGCGCCTTTAATATTCAGGTCGTCTTTTTGACCTTTCATAAACAACAAGGCTGTAATGGTATTGATTACCACTCCTATTCCTGCAACAATCATAACCTGTGTTCCTGCCACGGGTTCGGGATTTTTAAATTTACCTACGGCATCCCAAGCAATGGCGACAACCGCCCCAAAAAGTAAAAGCGCATTTAGTATTGAAACTAAAATGGTTGTTTTTCGCAGACCGTATGTGTATTTACCTTTTGGTTTTTTAGAAGCGAGCCAGATAGCAGTCCAGGCAAATAACAAACTCAAAACATCGCTGGCATTATGCCCGGCATCGGCCAATAGAGCGGAGGAGTTGGCTATTAAACCGTAAAAGATTTCAACGGCTACAAAAGCAATGTTTAAACCAATTCCAATGGCAAAGGCTTTGCCGTACCCTTTTTGAGTTGTATGTTCGTGCGAATGTGCCATGTTTTTTATTTTCCCAATTTTAATATCCTGAAAGCCCCCCTGACCACGATTAAAAACACGATTGCCCCAATAATTAAATCGGGATATTTTGAATTGGTTAATAATACCAAAATACCTGCGGCAATAACGCCTGTATTGATAATGATATCGTTTGATGTGAATATCATGGTGGCTTTTATATGTGCTTCCTCGCTTTTTGATTTTTGTAACAAATAAAGACAAACAGAATTCGCAATCAGTGCAAGTACAGACACTATTATCATGGTTTGAAAATCGGGTACTTCTTCAAAACTAATAAACCTGCGTATTACTTCCAAAAGGCCAAGCAAGGCTAATGCCAATTGAAAATAGCCGCTTAACCGGGCTACTTTCTTCTTTCGGATTACAGTTGAACCGACTGCCCAGAGGCTGAGTCCATAAACCAAAGCATCGGCCAGCATATCCAACGAATCAGCAACCAGCCCCATAGATTTTGAAATTAGGCCTGTGGTGATTTCAATGATAAAAAAAGCGAAATTGATTATCAATACCGTCCAAAGTAGTTTTGATTGCACTTTGGAACTCTCCGGTTGCAATTCAATTTCTTCAATAATTTCCGAATTTTTGAGGCTGGAACCTAACTTTAGCGCATCCAAACTTTTAGCAATTTCAGGATTTTCATTTGAATGATAAACCGTCAAGTTTCTGTTCTCCATATCAAATTCAAGTTTTTTGATGCCTGAAATTCCATCCAATTTCATCCGAATCATGTTTTCCTCGGAGGGGCAATCCATTTTTGAAATTTTGAAGGTGCTTTTATACATTGAATATTATTTGAAAATTTATACAAATTATATGCGTGTTTTCACATAATGTGTTTTGATATTTTGAAACTTTGTTTACAATGATCACAGCAAACTTATAAAAAAGGGCCTGTTAATTTAACAGGCTCTTTCCGATCAAATCAGCTTAATGCCGATGACCTTCGTGATCGTGATCCATGTCTTTCTTGCGCTCGTACTGGCAACAGCCGGGAAGGCCTTCATAAACCTTATCTTCGGCTTCCGCCTTTTCGGTGTCGTGCCCTACTTTTGCAATGGCCTTGTGGACATCCAAAATTTCCACTTCGCCTGGATTGTAGCTCACCGTAAGCATTTTAGTGTCCTTGTCCCAATCGGCGGTGGTGACACCATCAACCGACTTGGCAGCTTTTTCAATGCGCTTTTCACACATGCCGCAGTTTCCGTAAACTTTGAATTCTTCGGTTTTCGAAGTTTCGTTCTGTGCCTGTAAGCTTGCGAAGCCGGTCAGAACGATTACAATTGCTAATAATGATTTTACTAAATTTCTCATGATTATAAATATTTAAAGGTTAAACATATTATTGTTTTCTCAATCGTAAGGCATTGGATATCACCGAAACAGAGCTAAAACTCATGGCTGCCGCGGCGATGATGGGGCTAAGCAATATCCCGAAAAACGGTTACAAAATACCGGCAGCTACCGGCACACCCAATGAATTGTAAATAAAGGCGAAGAACAGGTTTTGCTTAATATTCCTCATGACTTTGTGGCTTAACTCCCGGGCCCGGACAATACCGTTCAGATCCCCTTTCACCAATGTTATTTCGGCACTTTGCATGGCAATATCAGTACCGATTCCCATGGCAATGCCCACATTGGCCTGCTCCAGTGCCGGTGCATCGTTTATCCCGTCGCCGGCCATGGCTACGATATGTCCTTGTTCCTGCAATTCTTTTACCTTATTGTATTTATCCTCGGGCAAACATTCCGGTTGAAATCCATCAAGTCCTAACTCATCAGCAACTGCTTTGGCAGTTAACTTATTATCGCCGGTAAGCATGTGGACTTTTATCCCCATACACCGTGTTGCTATTGAAAGGCTTATCATGCATCCTTTACGAACAAGTCATCTTTCAAAAAAGCATTTCCTGCAAATGGCAATATTATTGATTAATCTATTGTCCGGCAAAATATTTTGAATGATTAATCAGCACCTTTCGGAGGTTGAATCCCTGCTGCATCGTATTTGTTATCACAACGAATACCTTGAAGAGCAACTCATGCACCTTTTGCGTCCATTGATGGAGCTTGTGCAGGAGGTGCCATTACAGCATTACAACGATCTGAAACGGATTTGCTTTATCATTGCCGGCACAGAGAAATCTTATAACCTCGGGTATTATTTTTACGAAACGCTCCAGAAAAATAATTTCCCATTTTGCGAAGAGGTGCTCAAGAGCGCTGCTTTCAACGAACCTTATTACAACCTCAACGATAAAGCGCTGAAGGCCTACGTGCGCACGCATCTCATCAACAACAATTTCGACTCATCGCTGATTGTTCAGTACGACGTGCTGGTACCGGAGGGGCATGGCTATCATTTCTTCGATTCGTTTGAAAAAATTAAAATGGAGCATCACAAATTAAAATTCATCGATCCCACCCTTTTCGATGGTCTTCATATTGCTGCCAACAACGATCATTTCCCGATGACCCAGAAAAAACTGGCGGTGATAGCTGCGTTTCTCAAACTCGAAAGTATGCTGCTCGTATTTTCGGGCAAAGTTTATAAGCTGATACATCAGCCTGCCCTTTCCGGTGCGCAAATTCTGGTGCTGTCGCATTATCTGCAAAGTATCTCTATGATCAGCGGGCAGGAAATTCCTGACGAGGTAAGAAAGAAAATGATACGCATCAACGATAACCATTTTCAGCAGGAGCTGGCAGTAATTTTCGAGGCGATGCGCCCGGTTTTCATGAAACACATACAAACCTTGCAGCCCATCCCGCAGGAAGCAACGACAACATAATTTGTCGGTGACTTTTTTTGATCCGAATTTTTAAAAATCAAAAGTGCTTTTTTTATGAACAAATAAGTGGAAATGAACAATAAACCAAAAAGTTTTTTCGTTTTTCTATTGTGTTTATTTACAAAAATAATTGTTTAACTTAGAAATTATGAAAAACGTTAAGATTCCTTTAAAATTAAAATCATCAACATCAAAAGAAAATTTGGTTGATGGAAATGGTTTAATCACCATAAAAAAGTCACTAAGCATTGCCAATAACAAAAATGCTTACGTTGAAGTCCTGTTTGATGGAGAAAAAAAGATTGTTGAAGCGAATTTGTTTGGAGTATCTGGATATGACTCTTCCGCAGATATCATTTCCACAACTCCAGATACAATTGATTCTCCATATGATGAATGTGAAAATAAACCGAGCGATCTGGGTGTTTTATTGTGTATTGCTGACAGGCTTTCAGATGCCATCTTAAGTTGGTTTTAGAAAAAAAACATCATTTATTTATAGAGGGCAGTGATACATTAAAGCTGCCCTCTAATTATTTAATTTATACAATGTATGATTCACTTATTTAATTAAAAACCCTTTGTAATGAAAACCAAAATGAATATTGAAAGAATTAAAAACTACAACACAAAAATGCTGGCCATTTTTTTAACAATTGTAGTGATAATTGCCATAATAAGTTTATTATTTGTAGTTGGTTATTTTGTTGTTCAGCTTGCTTGATCATTTAATCACAATCTTTATTTTATAAATTGAAAACACAAAGATGAAAAGGAAGTACTTTATTATCGGGTTTCTTTCTGGGTTTTTATTTTTGGTAATTACTCTGGTGATTGTGTTTTTCGTTTTTAAAAGCCAGGGAGAAAAATCTGTAAAAGAGTTTATCGAAAATTCCGATGTCAGTAAGGTTGAAATGGAAGCATATCCCTTAACTCAGGAATCTTTGGATAGTTTAGCTTTTTATGAACTGAATAGCAGCGTGCCTTACTTCATCACAAAAGATTCAAACAGTTACACTTTTATTAATTATTGGGCTACCTGGTGTATTCCGTGTGTTAGTGAACTCCCTGAATTTAAAAGCCTGATCGAGCATAACAGGCAGTTTGATGATATCAAATTTATTTTTGCCTCACAGGAAAAAGTTGAGAAAATAGAAAACTTTATAAAAAGTAAAAACATCGCGCTCCCCTATTATAGCTACCGAAAAGAAGAACTCCCCTTGTTTATCGACCATACCACAATACCTACCTCCTATTTTATTGATGAAGAAAACCTGATAATGTATAAGTTTTCAGGGATCCGGAAGTGGAATAATGATTTTTATCAGAAACTACTTTCAAATTTGAAACAGGGTGATGATTTTACAATCCGATAACAGTTCAGCGGCATAACTATACAGTGCGTAATGTGCAATAAAGCCGTCAAACAAAACTACACAACCGCTGTAAGTTTTTTCCCAAGTTGCTGTATCCCGCGTATTATTTTACCGCGTGTTTGTGGGCGTGGCTCACGGATGCCCTGGATATAATGCCCCAGTTGACGTTGGTCAATTCCATTTCGTGACTAAATCCAGTTCCGCTGGTCAATTCCGCTTTGTTGGGCCATTCCATTTTGCAGGGAACACTGTTTTTTAGACAATCCCGTTTCGTTGGTCATTTCCATCTCGTTAGTTAATTCCGTTTTGTTGTTAATTTTTCAAAGAACCACCCGACTACGGGCTGCGTTGTTAAATTGGCCCCAACGGTTGGTGTATGAAGCGTTGGGCATCTCGTAGGCAATTTCGCTGAGTGTTTTTTCGTCATACACCAGTAGTTCCTTCACCCGTTCAATTTTTAAATCGATCATGTATTTTTCGATGGTGGTGCCGGTGGCCGATGAAAATAACGCGCTCAGGTAGTTGTAGTCCAAATTGAGTTTGTCGGTAAGGTATGCTGAAAAATTTATCTGAAGCGGT
This sequence comes from uncultured Lentimicrobiaceae bacterium, assembly GCA_964593705.1. Lineage (GTDB taxonomy): Bacteria > Bacteroidota > Bacteroidia > Bacteroidales > 4484-276 > SABY01. Next base: position 47,521 of record CAZQIV010000022.1, read on the forward strand.
TCGGAATGGTGATATACGAAATTGATGATCTCTTTTTTGATTGCTTCAATGAGCCGTGTTTTGGCATCGCTGATAATTTCGAATCCTACCTTGTTAAGCCTGTTGCGTATCGCATCCATATCTTTTGTTGAAGGCTGATCATTAAGCCTTACCTTGCCCATTTCCACGTCGGCACTTTCAAATCCGGCTTCCCCAAAAATTTGCCTCACCGACATAATGCAACGGTCGCAAACCATATTTTTAATGTAAATCTCCATGACTCGTATTATTTAATGATCAGTTTTTGAGAATTGTGCCAGTTCGCACCAGATGCATTAATAATATATACCCCGGATGCTATTGACGAAATATCGAGGTCAGCCTGGTTTGTCCCGTTCGGAAATACGGTTTTGTCTAATAATGATCCATTTACACTATAAACTTCAATTATATGAAGCGGCGGGTTTGTCGATTGGATGGTTCTTTTATCCGTGGTAACGGGATTGGGTGAAACCAAAACTCTTGTTGAGGTATTTTTGGTCTCCTCAAGACCTATGGTTTCGTCCACAACCAGAAACTGCCCCATCATACCATCATCCTCATGTACCAGCATGTGGCAATGGTACATAAAAGGAATTTCATTATCGGCATAATCGCTGAATTGCGCAATAAAGCGAAGGGTTTCCATGGGCTTCACCAGTATTACATCTTTGCGGCCAGCTTCGCTTGCCAGTGGTGAAACGCCATCGCGATCCAGCACAAAAAACTGCACGTCATGGATGTGGAAGGGATGCGCTATGGGCGATTGATTGGTGAGACTCCAGATTTCGGTATGATCGAGTGGAATGGTGTAGTTGATGGTGTTCATATCAAAGCCCGCACCGTTGATAAGGAATTTACCGTTGAGGGCATTGGGCCCCGGGGTTTCGGGCGTAAAGATCAGTGAACGCGTAACATCAGCCTGCGATTCGGGGATGGAATTTAGTGTAACCAGCGTGGCAGGAACGGTGGTTATCGGGTTTACCGTCTGTTCAGTTACCAGGATTTGGAGAATTTCAAAATCATTGCCATTCATCGGATTGGGATTGTATGCGTTTAGGGTCATCATGGGCATCATGCCGGGATTGGTTGCTCCGTAAATTCCGTTGGGAAATTCTGATGCATAGCTCATAAGTTGAATTTCGCTACCGGTCATTCCGGAAAGATCCAGGAGTAACTCAGCCCTTTCGCCCGGTGCAAGCTGCAGGCGTGTTGTAGCGTTGGGCTGATTCAACAGTCCACCGTCCGAAGCTATCTGGTAGAATTCGGTGTTGTTGCTTAATCCCAGATTAAAAACGCGTTGCGAAGAACCATTGAGTAGCCTGAGCCTTACTACCTGTGCCGGCAAATCCAGCTCCGGGTGGATGGTTGCATTAACCAGAACTACATTGTCGGAATTTGTGGGTGTAACAATCTGGTTGTCTGCATCAAACTCCTTGGTTTGTATTACAAGCGGAAAATCATCCACACCATAGGATCGGGGTAATTGCAGCACAGCTTCGTCCACATCACGAACAATAATAAAACCGGCAATTCCTTTAGAAACGTGTTCGTTGGTTTTTTCGTGCAGATGAGGGTGGTACCAGTAAGTAGCTGCTCTATCCCTGACTGTAAATGAAGGATGCCAGGTTGCAGAAGGGGCAATGGTGTTGTGCGGTCCTCCGTCGTTGCCTGCTGAAACGTGCATGCCATGCCAGTGAATGGTGGTGGTCTCGTCGAGTTGATTGAGGACTTCAATATTTACAAAGTCCCCTTTTTGCATAATCAGGGTTGGGCCAAGAATGTTTCCGTTTACTCCCATGGTGTTTGTTACTTGTCCATCATAAAACTGAACACTCCCCTGCTGTAATGTGAGTGAGAAATCAGTCCCGGTAATACTTTCCGGAATGGGAATTTGGTTTTGGGCGCTTAAATAAATATTACTTGTCAGCACCATTATTAATACTAAAGTTAGTGGTCTCATAAATTATAGTTTAATGTATTTGTTTATTTATTTGTTTCCCGGTCTGTCGTACAGGCAGCAACCAGGCAAGTTTTTATAAACTTCGTCAGGGGCGGTTTCATTTTCGGTGTCGTGCCCTACTTTTGCAACAGCCTTTTCAATTTCAATCCTCTTTACTTTGTCAGGATTAAATTCCAGGTGAAGCATTTTCATTTCCTCGCTCCAATCGGCCACCTTAACTCCATCGAGGCTTAAGGCAGCCTCTTCAATGCGGTCTTTGCACATGCCACAATTGCCATACACTTTAATCATTTCCATCTGCAAAAATGACGTTTGCTTATCCTGTTTCTGCATGGTTTTACCTCCACTCATATCCATTGTGCTATGGTCGTGAGCGGGTAGGCTTTTCCCTCCGTCAGCTGACGGATTCATCATACTTGGCAATCCTTGTAATTGTGCCGAAGCATCAATTTTAAAAACTCCGTTTACAGCAATTTCTTCCCCTTCTTCCAATCCTTCGGCAACTACATAAAATGCTCCGGCTTCGGGACCTAAAACCACTTCACGGAAAATAAATGATGGCGTTTCCCGATTTTGAACTTTCACATAAACCACAGCTCGCTTACCTGTCCATAAAATAGATGATTTAGGTATGAGAATTGAATTGCCCGCTTCTGCAATTTTAGACTCCAATAATCCGGTTGAGAACATTTCAGGTTTTAGTGATAAATTTGGATTTGAAACCTCTACCCGTACTTTAGCCACACGGGTTTTTCCGTTAATAAATGGGTCGATGTAGGTAACTTTTGCTGAAAAGTTTTTCCCGGGAATCGACTGAATAGTAAAATCAATTTTATCGCCCAGTTTAATCCATGGCAAGTCACTTTCGTAAGCATCGAACATTACCCACACTTTTTTCAAATTAACTACCTGGAATAAGGCAACACCTCCCTTAATATAATCGCCCAATGCAACGTGCCGCATGGTAACGGTTCCCGAGATTGGCGATAAAATATCGAAATAAAGTTGTGGCTCTCCATTTTCTTCAATTCCTGAAATTTGTTCGTCTGTTAAGTCCCACAATTTTAGTTTTCCTTTGGCTGCGGTATATAGCGAAGGGCGAGACTCTTTAAGAGCAATGGCTTCGAGCAATTCCTTTTGAGCAGTTACCAATCCGGGAGAATAAATGGTAGCCAATTTTTCACCTTTGATAACATTCTGTCCGGTAAAATTGACAAACAGCTTCTCAATACGTCCGCCAAAACGTGCAGTCAGTTCTGCAATATTACGTTCATCGGCTTGTACTTTTCCCTGTAAATACAGCGATTTTTTTGGTGCTCCTGTTGTAACTATTAAAGACTGAATATCTGCCAGCTTTGCTGCGGATTCCGACATTACTATTTCGTTTGGTTCGACAAGCTCACCAACCGATGACATTGGCTGAAGTGGAATAAGATCCATTCCGCAAATTGGGCAATCACCCGGTTTGTCCTGTTTAATTTGTGGGTGCATCGAGCAAGTCCAGGTTGTGGGGTCTTCCGACTCGTGGTTATGTCCTTCGTGACTTTCAATTTCTGTTTTGGCAACAGTTGCTTCTCCTGATGAATGGAAAAGCAGCCATCCTAAAAACATTCCGAGAATTAATACTCCTATTACCAGTTTGTAATTGTCTGTTATACTTTTTATTAAATTTTTCATGATATTTATTTTAATTCGTTATTAGACTTCCCTGCCTGTCGGCAGACAGGGACTACGCTCAGTCTGACTGTCACAGTGAGCGTAGTCGAACTGCTATTTACCCATTAAATAAGTGAGAAATGAAATTGCTGCTTGTTTATCGGCAATTGATTTTTCTTTTTCTAAATGATATTTTAAAACCTTACGCTCCATCCTTAAAATCTCTTCAAAATTTGTATTCCCGGTTGTATATTCTGTTTCCAGGATTCGAATGGATTTGTGAGCTAATTCAAGTTGAGTTTCGTAAAGTTCGATTCGTCTATCGGCATCCTGATAATCTTTCCACCCATTTTCAAAAAGGGTTTCCAATAGATTGTTTTTGTTGATTTTTTCGAAAGATTTTGCCGACTCCAGGTACATTACCTCCTGAACCATAGCTTTGTACTTATTCCGATAGAGGGGGATTGTTAATCCAACCGTTGGAAATACAAAGGCATCCTTTCCGGCAAGGTTATTTTCTCCTTTACCAATAAATGTATAGTCGAATCCAACTTTAAAACTTGGGTTTCCATTTCTTTGAGCAACTTCGCGTTTGAATTCAAACGCTGCCTGTTGAAAATCGATGGATAAAAGTTGATGGTTGTATGTTGAAACCGAATCTAATGCCGCCTGTTTGGATAAGCCAAAATCGGTTCTCCATAAATTCTCAGGAATTAATATATTTCCAATTTCTGTGGAATCCAACAGATTTTTAAACTGCACCTCAAGCACATAAGCTTTGTCTTTTAATAAGGTCAGTTGATTCTCCAAATCATTAATCTCCATCTCGATGCGATATTCATCAACTACTGAAACTAAACCTGCTTCTACTTTTATGGTTGCCAGATTTTGAAAAGTATTTAAAATGTCAATATTATCGAGTGTAATGGCAACTGCTTTTTTATTAAAATAAAGGTTGAAATAAGCTCCCTTAACTTCATTAAACAGCTTCGATTTCGTTTCTTCAAATAATTCATATTTCGCTTTTGCAGCTTGAATAGAAACATTTTGTTTTGCTTCTAATGTACCAAACCACGGAAACATTTGAGAAGCAGAGATTTTAAAACGCTGCGGCCCCACCCTTGTTTCCACCGGACTGATAAAGTATGCAAATGCAACTTGTGGGTCGGGCAAAGCTTTTACCTGGGGAGCAACTTCTAACGCTGCCATATAATCGTTAAACTTTGCTTTTAAACCCGGATTGTTCTTGGCTGCAATTTTTAAGTAATTGTTTAAGTCCCCTTGTTGTGAAAAAGAAAAGAGTGAAATGGTAATAAAAATTACTGAAAGGACGTATTTTAGTGATTTTACCCCCAACCCCCTAAAGGGGGCTAAAACAGCCAATTGCATAAACTCTTGTGCGTGGTTAAAGTCCCCTTTAGGGGATTTAGGGGTCATAAGAAAGCATGATTTATTTCTACTATTCTTCATGATTTTATACTTTTTGATTTTTCAATTCTCTTTTAATTCTACCTTCCTGCCACATACTGTAAAGTACCGGCACTACAAACATGGTTAGCACCTCAATGGTCATTCCGCCAAACAATGGAATCGCCATCGGAACCATAATGTCAGAACCCTTTCCTGTTGAAGTAAGAATTGGGAGTAGTGCAATAATAGTTGTGGCTGTTGTCATAATCGCCGGACGGACTCGTTTTGAACCCGCTTCAAGAACTAAGGCACGAACTTCTTTTACTGTTTTTGGACTTTTCTTTTCCTGCAACTGTTTGATGTAAGTACTGATTAAAACTCCGTCGTCGGTGGCTACACCAAACAGGGCAATGAATCCTACCCAAACTGCAACACTCAGATTAATGGTACCAACCTGAAACAGATTTCGAAGATGAATACCTGCCAGTTCTCCATTCAGAAACCAAGGCTGCCCATACAACCATAGCATGATAAAACCACCTGCTAAAGCCACGATAATTCCGGTAAAAATGAGCGTTGTTGATGTTACAGATTTGAACTGGAAGTAAAGAATCAGGAAAATTATAATCAATGAAATTGGAACCACAATCATTAAGCGTTTGGTAGCCCTAATTTGGTTTTCGTAATTTCCTGTAAAGACGTAACTAACACCTGCTGGCAAATTGAATTCACCTTTGTCCATTTTATCATTTAAAAAGGCTTGTGCATTTTCAACTACATCTACTTCGGCGTAACCCTCTTTTTTATCGAAAATGACATACCCAACTAAGAAAGTGTTTTCGCTTTTAATTAATTGAGGTCCTCGTGTGTAATGAATAGTTACCAAATCGCCCAATGGAATTTGAGTTCCGGTAGGATTAGGTATCAGAATTTTTTTCAAATCTTCTGGATTATCACGGTATTCACGTGCATATCGCAAGCGAACCGGGAAACGTTCGCGCCCTTCAACAGTTGTTGTTAACTGCATTCCACCAATTGCACTTGCAATAACCGTTTGCAGGTTTTTAACCGACAAACCATAACGTGCAATTGCCTCGCGATTGATTTCCATTTCAAGGTAAGGTTTTCCAACTACCCTGTCGGCAAATACAGACATTCCCTGAACGCCATCTACTTCTTTTAGCAATCTTTCCAATTCGTAACCCACTCCTTCAATACTTTCTAATGTCGGTCCAAATACTTTTATTCCCATTGGTGCCCTCATTCCGGTTTGTAACATTACCAAGCGGGTTTGAATTGGCTGTAATTTTGGAGCAGATGTTAAACCGGGGATTGCTGCCTGGCTAATAATTTCATCCCATATATCATTGGGCGATTTAATTTCATCGCGCCACTGACGGAAATATTTCCCATTTTTATCTACGATAAGGTTTTCTTTATCAATAAGACGGAATCCATCATTTTCAGGGTCATAACTCCCTCCGTCTTTTAACACAAACGCATCTTCTTTATTTACTTCAAAACGCATGCGGTGACCTGATTCATTTAAAATGTATTCAGGTTTATAATTGATTACATTCTCATACATGGATGTTGGAGCCGGGTCGAGTGCTGAGTTTACACGTCCCCATTTTCCTACTACACTTTCCACCTCAGGGATAGAATTTATTTTTTTATCTAAAATGGCAATTACTTCCAGGTTTTCTTCTATGCCAGAGTGGGGCATGGTTGTAGGCATCAGCAAAAATGATCCTTCATCCAACGATGGCATAAATTCTTTTCCTATTCCGGGAACTGCTGTTGCAACTTTTTGATAGGTGCCAGTTGTTTTTACAAACTCGGGCATAAAACCAAACATTTTATCAAAACCCTGCCAGGTAGTAATCCCAAACACTACAATAAAGATTGGGATGGACAAAAATTTCCATTTATTTGCAAGACACCAGTTTAAGATCCGGGCGTAAAACAGTACAATAAGAGACATTGCCCCGAGTACCGTTCCCACAATTAAAACAACAAACAGGAAGTTGGTAAAAAGTGAATTTTGAGCGCCCAGTGGCATCCATGCTTTGGTTAGGAAGAATATCACCACAATAGCTGTTATAACAATATTGAAAATGTTCGACCACGAAATTTTTGAAGCTTTCCATTTGTCTTCAAAAAAACTGTTTATCCCATAAGCAGAAAGGGCAAGAGCAATGTAGTAACCTGTCCATATCGAAATAGCCAATCCAGCTGTTATAAGAGCAATGCTTAATATTTTTTTGTATTTGTTTTTATCGAAACGAATAGAGAAAACTAAATGTGCCAGTGTTGGAATAATAATTAAACCAATTAGCAATGCCGATAACATGGTGAAAGTTTTTGTGAAAGCCAGTGGTTTAAATAATTTGCCCTCTGCAGCTTCCATGGCAAAAACAGGGAGAAAACTTACAATTGTAGTTGTAAGCGCTGTAATTACAGCACCAGCTACTTCAATAGTTGCCTCGTAAATGATATTAAGTAAACGCTTTCCTTTGGCTCCAATATTTTCAACCATTTCGATATGCCGGATAATATTTTCCGTAAAAACGACTCCAACATCAACCATCACACCAATAGCAATAGCAATTCCTGAAAGTGCTACAATATTGGCATCTACCCCAAATTGCCTCATGGTGATGAACGTTATTAGAACGCCAATGGGTAATAGACTGGATATTAGAAAAGATGCTCTAAGGTTCAACACCAATACAATAACAACCAGAATACTTATTAATAATTCGAGCGAAATAGCTTCTTCTAATGTCCCCAATGTTTCTTTTATCAACCCGGTACGGTCGTAAAAGGGAACAATGGTTACTTTTGAAACTGTTCCATCGTCCAAAGTTTTTGAAGGTAATCCGGGAGAAATTTCTGCAATTTTAGCTTTTAAATTTTCAATTGTCTGCAATGGATTACTTCCATAACGTGCAACTACAACACCTCCAACCGCCTCGGCTCCTCCTTTGTCTAATCCTCCCCGGCGGGTTGCTGGTCCAAAATTAATTTTGGCTACATCCTTTAAACGAATGGGGATGTTTTCGCGAACCGTGACAACGCTTTCCTCTAAATCTTCCAGATTCTTAATATATCCTATTGCCCTAACCAAATATTCAACACGGTTAAATTCAATGGTTCTGGCACCGATGTCGAGGTTACTGTTTTTAACTGCTTCCATTATTTGAGAAATATTTACCCCATGCGCTTTCATGGCATTTGGGTCAATATCCACCTGGTATTCTTTGACGAAACCTCCAATAGAGGCAACTTCAGCAACTCCTTTAGCCGAGGTAAGCGAATAGCGCACATAAAAATCCTGAATGGTGCGTAACTCATGTGGGTCCCAGCCGCCGGCCGGATTTCCATCTTTATCTCGACCTTCGAGTGTGTACCAATAAATTTGCCCCAGAGCAGTTGCATCTGGTCCCAAGGCAGGTGAAACATCCGCCGGAAGTGTTCCCGCAGGCAGGGAATTTAATTTTTCCAATATTCGCGTCCTGCTCCAGTAAAACTCTACATCCTCATCAAATATCAGATAGATACTTGAAACTCCAAAAATGGAATTGCTGCGTATGGTTTTTACTCCCGGAATGCCGAGCAATGAAGTAGTTAATGGATAGGATATCTGATCTTCGATATCCTGTGGCGAACGTCCCGGCCATTCGGTGTAAACGATTTGTTGGTTTTCGCCAATATCCGGTATGGCATCAACTGGAACCGGGTCTGATGGCAGGATACCAGTATCCCAGCCAAATGGAGAATTTATAATACCCCAACTGATGAAAATAATTAGTACTAAAAATGTTACCAGTTTATTTTCAAGAAAAAAACGTATGATTTTATTTAACATTTCCTAAAAATTTAAATGAGTGATTTCATGAATTAGAATACACATGAGGGCAAACTGAGATGTTCAGTGCCCTCGGTAAATTCATAATATCCTCATTTATAAGCGGAAATTCTGGTTTTGGGAAAGAAGTTTATTTATTCCGGGCGGAGGGATTCCGACAAGAATATAATCGTTTAAAAAATCCTGAGCTTCTACATGAACACATTCAAGTTTGGGTAAAATTCCCAAAAATAACTCTGTTATGTAAATTTTACCTTCGAATTCATTGTCAGTGAAAAATAAATAATCGGCTGAAAATTGTATTACAATTGTTTCGTCATTACAACAGTGGCAGGGGCCATCACAACAAGATTCGGCTTCTCCAAAAAGCGCGAACGAATAAAATTCCCCTCCGGAATAATGCTTGCTAATGGTTATTCCAACCGTTAATATTGAAAAGAAAATTAAGAATGATATGTAGAAGATTTTTTTCAAGCGTTCATTTTCATTAAATGCAAAGGTATTGTTAAAACTACCCTATTCTATTAATAATTATATGTTTAACAAATTTTTAACAGGCATTGTTCAACATCATGTTTGGAAAAACTTTCCTTAGCTAAGCTATTATTGGATTATAAAACCTTGTTGTCTTAAGCCGCCTACATCCTTAAAAAATTCTGAATAAACAATTTATTCTGTGCCAGCTTGCCCTCCTTTTTCAATTCATTACTATAAAAATTGGAAAATTCCGGGTCCGAATTTTGGGCTTCGTCAAGAAAGTATTTTGCGGCTTCCTGATTAAACTCAGGGTGGAATTGAACACCATAAATATCTTTGCCTTTGTATTGAACTGCCTGAATGGATTTTGCGTTTTCGGCTATAATTTCAAAATCTTTAGGTAAATCCCTCACAGCATCATAGTGCAATTCCAAAACTACCGGCCTGGAAATTCCCTCGAATAATTTACAAGATTTAATGTTAATTATTGAATATCCATACTCGGGAACGGGCATTTTATACAGATGCTCTTTTCCACAAAGCACGCGAATCAAAAACTGATGCCCGTAGCATATAGCCAGGATTTTTTTATCTACTTCAATAAAATCCCTGATCAGTTTAGTAAGTTCCTCAGTCCAGGGCGATTCGCCTATTGCCGAGGATTCGGAGCCGGAAATGATGAGGTGAGAATAGGCTTCAATGCTTTCGATTTTTTTATGTTTATCAAAAACATAATAATCAGCATCCATGCCCACGGCATTTGCTTCCCGTTGAATGCCCTCGTTGAAGAACCTGATTTTCTCAGGAAACTCCATAATATTATAAACCAGTAGTTTTTTGTTCATGTTGTAGAAAAATATAAAATGCCCGACAAACATACTGTTTATCGGGCATGTGTAACAGTTTAGCTGTTTTATCAAATTCTGAGTAAAATGGTTACTACCATTGACCCCCTCTAACTCCTCCGCCAGCTGGCGGGGAAGGGGTCGGTGCCGAGACGAAGTCTCGTGCATGCACGAGCAAAGCTCGGCAGGATGGGGTCATTATGATTTGGTACTCAATAATGCCACCTAAATAATTTCGGGCATTTTTTAAGTCAACGTAATAGATGCTCAGCTTTTATTTAATAAGGATTTTTCGTGTGGCAGTTTGCCCGTCTGCCGAAATTGTCATCATATAAGCTCCTGCAGGCAATATGGGTAAATCGATCCTTTGTGTACCGGAAACCTCTTTCAAACTTTGGCTTAAAATTTTTCGTCCATTCAAATCAAATATTTCAATTTCTGTTTTTTGAAAAGGAGCCTTAAAATTCAGATATAATTCTTCGCTGGCCGGATTGGGATAAACCACCACATAAACCGATTGTTCAGTGTTTTCCCTTACATCGGCATAAGCAATTGAATCGCCAATATGACACATCAATCCTGCCCGTGAGGATGAGGTCTTCAGGATGTTTTCATCATCGCTTTGAATTGTGTTGGCAAAATTTCCCCCTACAAAAACATTATTTTCATCAAAGACACTTATACCATAAAGGTGATTTCCCGAGGAAGTACTTTCGAATGTTTTAACCCAACTTACTTCTCCATCGTTAGTATATTTTGCTACATACATATCTCTGGCTCCGGAAGGAATGTATTGCCAGTCACCAAAGTGAATCGTATCAACAATATCGCCCATAACATAAAAATTTCCTTCGCTGTCGATATCTGCTTCACCATAATTATTCCCCCACCTGTGCGATTGGATGGAGTTTGCCCAAAGCGTGTTTCCGTCGCCATCAATTTTGGCATTGAATGGGCTGTATTTATTGTAGGGTGTTCGCAGCATTATATTATCAAACATTGCCGAGTCGCCGTGGGTTCCGGTGAGGTACAAATTTCCTTCGGCATCAGATACGGAAGCAGTGGGCCAGCAGTAATATCCGCCGTAATTAATGGGGCTGTAACCAAAGGACTTTGCCCACAGGTAATTATCCTGCTCATCATATTTGGCCACAATACATCTCCCATCGTTGGGAGTGAGACCTATGTTGTTGTTCCCGTTATTAAAAAACACCGTGTCGCCGGCAGGTTCCAGGGTTACAAAATAGCCTCCTGATGGTACAACTGCAACTCCAACCTGGTAAAAGAAATACTCTGTTTTAAACTGTTTGGCAGAAATAAAATCACCGTCCATGGAATATTTTACAAGGAGAGCGTTACCACTGCTATTACCATAAGTTGTAAAGGATTCGCCTCCAATTTGTATGGTTCCACCAAAAGTAAAGGCACAGTAAACGTTTCCTTGTGGGTCAACATCCACCGATTGTATTTCAATGCTAGAATAGGGGAATTCTTCAATCCATAAAAATTCGCCATTATCAATATATGATGCTAAGAAAGATGATCTGAACAGTGCAACTAATTCAAGGCCTCCTATTTTCAGGGTGTCTTCATAACTTCCATGCAGGTATAGTTGTTTGTGGGCATCATCTATCTTCAGGTTTGTTTCGGTATATGACCACCGGGCAGTGCCACCTTCGATGGTCGAGATCCACTGTACTTCACCATCGGGCTTTTGGCCAGCAAGAAGCATGGCCTGCTTAGGACTTGTAAATTCCAATCCGAAATAGTTAGTGTAACCTAGTATATTGCTAAGAGCGAAAGTCATACCATCTCCGTTCACTTCCAGCCCGGTAAGTTGAGATGTGCCTGAATTGCCCTGGCTTGTAACAATGCTTTGAGAGGTTCCGGCAAAATTATATTGTATAAGCGAAGCATTCATACTCGTGATTCCGGCCATAATGAAACCATTTTCTGAACCTGAAAGAATTCCTAAAACCTCCTGATTCACCGTAAAGGCATGTTGGGCAGCACCTGAACTGTCATAAATAGCTGCATAAAAACCGGTATTTCCATAGACTTCAATATCATCAAATGTTGCCCATGAATCCATTCCTCCCGAAATACAAGGCTGGTCATTTTCCAACAAAGCAAAACCGTTGAGTTCTTTTTGTGTGCCATTAGTTGACTTTGCCCAAGCCACCTCGCCCTGGCTATTTATCCTCACAATAAACGCATCCGTTGAACCAACACCAAGTAAAATCCCTCCAAATTCCACATTACGGCGAAAGTAGCCCGTCATAAAAACATCTCCGGTTTCTCCAATTTCAATTTGGGGATTATAGCTATCTCCGATAGGACTCTGGATATGTTCACCGATGATAGCCCATTCATAATTCCCGGCAAAATCTGCCTTCGAAACAAAGGCATCTGCATAGATGAAGGGATCTAAAAAAATATCCCCCAGCCAGGCATCTTCATGTGCGGTACCCGCCACATAAAGTGCATCGCCCGAAACGACCACATCGTTGAAGGCAATGTTGTGTTCCTGCCACCATAAGGGATTTCCGCTTTGATCGAGTTTTGTTAAAAATGAGGATTGAGCCCAACTTGGATTGCCATTCAGGGTGCCTGTAAGATAAATGTTTTGATCGCTATCAATGGCCAGCGCCAATCCCTGATACAGAAACCCCGATTGCCCAATATTTTTAAGTAAATTGATCTGTCCATCAAAGGCAACTTTCATTAGTAAAGCGTCAGAAGTTCCGGTTAATACCACCGTTGATCCATCCATCGAAAAACCAGAACCATCAAAATATCCGGTAATGATCAACTCAGTATCAGTAATCTCCACTTCATACAAGGCAGATGAATTATTTTCACCACTATTGCCTTGTTTTATCCAGAGGACATTTCCTGAATTATCCATCTTCGCAATAAATACGTCTCGCTTTCCAACACTACTTAAGGTTTGGCCTGCAAATTCCATGATTCCGGCAAAGTCGCCAATCACATATAAATTCCCGGTTTCATCAGCAACTACCTTACGTGCTTTGTCGGTTCCTGTGCCACCAAATTTTGTCAGCCAGTCCACTTCAGGGGCTTCACCAAAATCTCCGAAAACGCCATCCTGCGATTTGAAATTTTGGTGTCGCTGAAAATTATCGTCTTCCTCCTGCGAAAGCATCTTGGCTTTTAGTTGCCTGAAAGATTCCATCTGATCGTTATCAGATTTTGTGTTTTGCGCGAAAGCTGATAAATTCAATAAAAATAATGTGATAATGGAGAGTGTAATTAAGTTTTTCATAACATTATGTTTTGGTTTATTTTGAGGCAAACTTACCAAATATTAAGCCATCTCCGGTATTTTCCTTTTTCCCATATGCTTCTTTTTTGGTTTCTATTAAAATTAACCAAAGCCGGAATAATCATCGGTTTGTGTCTGTCAAACCAACCAAAACTATAGTTTATGTACAGAAATTTTTCGATGATCATTTTCATTTATCTTGCTATTGCCCTCTCTTCGTGTAGCAAAAAACCATTGCACAAAAGCAAAGCCCTTGAAAGCATGGCTGAACGTCCGGAAGCCGGGACTCTCGAATGGATCGACAGGATGCAGTACGATGCGAAAAACAATATTTCTTATGGTTGCTTTAATGACTCAAATGATTTGCTTATCCGAACTATGGTGACTGACAGAAGTGCAATCACTAAAATCTTCGCAGCCGGTTTTACTATTCACATCGACACATCAGGAAAGAAAGGACCACAATATTCAATAAAATATCCGCTTGCCCAGGGGATGCAAAACATGCCCCGGCCCGGTGAAAGGAATAAAAATAATGATGCCCTCCATGCAGGAGCAAGGCCGGACAATGATATGACCAACAGATTAAAAACTGCTTTAAACCAAATTGAAATAATAGGATTTAACGAGGAACAAACCAACAGTACACTTTTAAATTCAAGACAGGGAGATGGTATTTGCGCCTGGATTTATATCGATGATAATCAAACCATGTACTACGAATTAAAAATTCCACTTCGGTATATTTTTAGTGCAGGCTTTGCCCCGGGAAAAATGATCTCCTTAGGTTTTGAATCGGGAAAAATAGATTTGCCTTCAAGTGGTCCGTCGGCAAATATGAGTATGCGTCCCGGTGGTAGTAGCGGAGGCAGACCAGGTGGTGGAGGCCGGCCACAAGGAAGCGGAGATCGTGCAGGGATGGGCAATCAACAGGGTATGGCCGAAATGCAATCGCTGTCGAAGCCTGTTAAAATCTGGATAAAAAGAATTGAACTGAATTAAATCAGACTATGCGGAAACTATTTTTTTTCTTAAGTACAGTATTACTGTTCTTTTCAACTATCCGGGGCTATGCCCAGCAAACTGATGAAGTATTGATCTCGGGATTTTTCTATGGTAAAACCCGATTGAACATATTGCATCAAATTGCAAATGACCACAAGCTATACCTTGATTTTGACAAAGAAATTATCCCCAAAGGCATGATGCCGGGCAGGTCGGTGGAGAATATGCCTATGAATGATTTTTTGGAAATTGTTCTCGGTGATAAAGTGATTTACAAATTCGTTGATGATCGGATAATCATCAGGCCAAAAGGCGCTTCCATTGATTATGTGGCGCAAACCTACGAACGAAAAACGGACTTTACCCTCAGCGGGAAAATTGTGGATGAAGAAAGCCAGGAGTCATTGCCTTTTTCCCAAATCATAGTGGAAGGAATCACTATTGGCGGTGCATCAAACAACGATGGCTACTTTACTTTATTCAATGTTCCTTCCGACACTTCCACCCTGCTTGTTTCGTTTATTGGCTACAAACTTCAAAAGGTATTTCTTACGCCAAAACTGGTCGGTAAAAACCTTGTTATAAAAATGAAATCTCTTTCAGTTCAACTCGATGAGGTGGAAATATATGGCCAGCACGAGGAGCTTTTGCGTATGGCTTCCAATACCGGGAAGATTAGCATGTCGCCACAAAAAATCGAATCACTTCCTGATATTGGCGAAAAGGACGTTTTCAGATCCTTCCAGTTGCTTCCGGGAATTTCGGGGAGCAATGAGGCCTCATCGGGATTGTACGTACGCGGTGGTACACCCGATCAAAACCTTATTTTATATGATGGTTTTACGGTTTATCATGTCGATCACCTTTACGGGATGTTCAGCTCTTTTAACTCCAACGCAATCAAAGATGTGAAACTGAGTAAAGGCGGCTTTGAAGCCAAATACGGAGGAAGGCTTTCGAGTGTAATGGAGATTACCGGCAAGGATGGCGACCAAAACTCTTTTAATGCCGGTGGGAGTATTAGTTTGATGAGTTTTAATGTTTATACTGATTTTCCGATCGGAGAAAAGATAACTGCATTTTTTACGGCACGCCGCTCTTTTCAGAGTAATTTTTACCAGGGGATTTTCGATCAGTTCAACACCAGTAACTCGGTTGAACCTTCAGGAGAAATGGCCGGGAGGATGAGGAGATTTACCGAACAAACAAGCCCAAACACCTATTTCTATGATTTGAATGGGAAAATGACTTACCGTTCCAATGCCGGGGATATCATTTCGTGGAGTATATATAATGGACAAGACAACCTGGATAACTCAAACGACAACACCAGATCATTTGGTGGTTTTTCGATGAGCAGCGAAACCAACGACCTTACCAGCTGGGGGAATGTGGGATCGAGCCTGAAATGGTCGCGAAAATGGAACGAAAAACTATATTCAAATTACCTCCTTTCCTATTCAAGGTATTACAGTAAGCGCGACATGACCCGCTCGGGTACGCGTATTCAGGATGATGAAGCCATAGACTTTACCAATGGTCAGTACGAAGTGAATTACATGCACGATTATTCATTAAAACTTGATAATGAGTACAAGTTTGGACAAAAAAACAATGTGGCTTTTGGACTGCAAACTACCTACTATGTGAACGATTATGATTTTACAATGAACGACACCCTGATTATCGAGGATAGATATGATAAGCAATTGCAAAGTTCGATTTACTTTCAGGATGAATATACTCCGGGGACATGGCTCAACCTGAAACCCGGAATCAGGGCTACCTGGTACAGTGGAACCGAGAAAATGTACTTTGAACCGAGGTTACAGGCAAATTTTAATATTTCGGATGAGTTAAGAATTAAAGGAGCCTGGGGAAAATATTATCAATTTGCAAACCGCATTATTCGTAACGACCTTCAATCCGGGGCACGTGATTTCTGGGTGTTGGCCGATGGGGAGAATATTCCAGTGGGTGAATCGACACATTATATCGCCGGGCTTGAGTATGAAACCCCTGCTTATCTTTTTAGTGCCGAGGCTTTTTACAAGCCCATGTCAGGATTGTCAGAATACAGCTATCAAATGGTGAGTGGATTTCAAAATCTTGAATACAACGAATTTTTTTATCAGGGTACAGGCACTTCTAAAGGTCTTGAGTTTTTAATTCAGAAAAAAATCGGAAACTACAATGGTTGGTTAAGTTATACGCTTGCAAATGTTACGTATGATTTCCCTGAATTAAGCGCCGACCCATTTCCCGCTTCACACGATGTGAGGCATGAATTTAACATTGTGAATACCTTTAAGTATAAAAAATGGCTGTTTGCTGCTACGTTTATATACGCCACCGGTAGCCCATATACTGCGCCCACTGCGGGATATGAGTTGATAACTCCCGATGGAAGCAGTGAAGATTTCATCACAATTGGGGCAAAAAACGCACTTCGACTTCCCGATTATCACAGGTTGGATGTTTCGGCAACATATAATTTTGATTTTGGCGGTAAATTACATGGCAGCCTCGGCGCATCCTTGTTTAATGTTTACAACCGACAAAATGTTTGGTACAAAGAATTTGAAATTGTAGATGAGTATCTCATCGAAACGGATGTAACCTTGCTCAGTATTACTCCAAATGTAACCTTCACCATTAAACTTAAATAAAACAATGAAAACCAATAATATCGTATTTCTGATGGCATGGCTTTTTTCCGCCCTGTTTTTTATGGGCTGCGAAGATCAGGCATCCCAATTTGAACTTGAAGAGTATCCCGTGGTTGAAGCCTACCTTTCACCCGGGCAAGCCGTGGACAATATCAGGGTTTTCAGGATGAGTAATTTTACCGGTTCAATTTCTGAAAGTAATGCTATTAGTGGATTGCAAATCAAGCTTACCGCAGATTCCGTAGCCTATATGCTTAGTGAACATTTGGATATTCCCGGTAATTATTATTATGCGGGTAGTGATCTTGAAATTGTTCCCGGAATGTTTTGTGGGCTTGAGTTTGATTACAACGACAAGGTAATATCATCTGAAACCACCATTCCCGGAAAACCTGAAAATCTGGAATTATCAACATCCTCCATTTCTGTATCAATGGGGGGATGGGGTGGCTCAGGCATTGAGCCCATCGAGGTTACCTGGGATAACCCTGGCAACGATTATTTTTACATGGTGGCGACCAACATCGAGGAAAACCCAACACCAGTACACGAAGTACCCGAAGAAGAGGAAGACCCACCACTGAGTGTGGGAACTCAGCCGGCAACAAGCAATTTGCTGAACATTATGCCTCCCATGTGCAGGTATTACGGAACCTACGAGTTGGTGATTTTTCGGGTAAACCCGGAATTTGCAAAAATAAGTCTTTATACCACCACAAGCACCATCAATCTCACCGAACCCTACACCAACATCAAAAATGGCAAAGGTATTTTTACGGCGTTCACCTCCGACACTACTTATTTTGATGCTGTGTCGAAGTAATTGAAGCCAGCATATTTTGTCGGGATTTTAAATCTATCATCGGGTGGAACAGATGAATCAGATGAACTATATGTCCCATCCGTGTAATCCGTGTAATTTGATGAAATACCATCAGATGAAT
>CAZQIV010000023.1:0-59889 GCA_964593705.1 uncultured Lentimicrobiaceae bacterium
TATGCTTCAGATATTTACAGAAGATAAAAATATTGGACTGTCGAAGTCTGAAATTAAGGAAAAATGAATATTTTAAATATCAAAACCACAGCAAATATTTTATTAATTGCATTGATGTTTTTTGCCATATCATGCAATAAAATTGATGATAATAATCAAAATGGAAATTCAGGTATCGAATCCTTGCAAATTCCTGCTGACTTTGATTTTAATACTTCAGCTGAGGTTGAAATTAAAATCACTGTAAAAAATAACCAGGATCAGCCCATAAGCAATGTAAGGATTGATATTTATTCTGACTTTCAGGAAAATGGCGGCATGATACTGGCTTCGGGCAATACCGATGCAAACGGGCTTTTCGATCGGATTCACCCCATCCCCGAATATTACGAAAACATCATTGTTGCTACCCGCTATCTGGGTTTTCCGAGTGAAGTGGAAGTGCCTGTTGTAAATGGTAATGTTACCTTTACCCTGGGAGGAAAGCAGCAAAATCAATTCAAGAGTTCGCCCATACCCTTCAAAGCCACCAACAGTGTATTTCATCCAATGGGCGATTGGGATGCAAACGGAACACCGCTCTATCTTGAGCCTGAAAATGATTTTATTGATAACGAATTCCTGACGGATATCAACGCTTCATTTCCTGAGAGCCATCCTGTGCCGGAGTATCATCCCGAATATATTCTTCCCGAAAATGAATACGATTTCAAATTATTGGAGCACAGTGATGTTTGGATAACTTTTGTACATGAGGGAGCCGGATACAAAAATGTACTCGGGTATTACACCTATATCATTGGTAATGCACCAACTTCACCAAATCAAATTGATACCATAAACATCGTTTTCCCAAATATTTCTTTTGCGGGTAGTGGCGGTAATTTGGTTACAGGCAACAAGGTTTATCTTGGTGATTTCCCTGCCAATACTGCTATTGGATGGGTTTTAATAGCCAATGGATGGAGGAGCAACGGCACGATTAGCGAGGGCAATGGTGTGTATTTTTCTAACCCGGCGCTTAATCCCGAAACCGATCCTGATTTCAAACAACATGCTGTTCACCTTTTTGATAATGGCCGTGATAACTTTTTGTTAGGCTTTGAAGATTTAAATCGGATGGGCAACTCTGATGAAGACTTTAACGATGCCATGTTTTTTATTACCGCCAACCCCATACAGGCCGTTGACCTCACGGGCTTTCAAACCATTACCTACACTTCCAACGACCGCGACAATGATGGTGTATCTGATAACTTTGATGATTATCCGGATGACCCCGAGAGGGCTTTCAATAATTACTATCCAAACCAGGGCACAACCGGAACACTGGCTTTTGAGGATTTATGGCCGGCAAAAGGAGATTATGATTTTAATGATATGGTGATCGATTATGCCATCAATCAGGTTACCAATGGCGATAATAAAGTAGTTGAAATTTTTGCTTCATTCACACTGCGTGCCATGGGGGCATCCTTTAAAAATGGTTTTGGGATTGAACTCCCCATTTCGCCTGATGATGTTGAAACAGTAACGGGGCAAAATCTTCAGATGGATATTATAAGTTTAAATGCCAATGGTACTGAAGCCGGGCAGACTAATGCAGTGATTATTGTTTTTGATAATGGTTACCGTATATTGAGCTATCCGGGCTCAGGAATTGGAATTAACACGGATGAAGAAGCTCCTTCAGTTGACCCGGTTACTTTAGATTTGGTCATTTCCCTGGTTGAGCCTAAGCCAATAAATATTGTTGGTATTCCATCCTACAACCCATTTATTTTTATAAATCAGAACCGGGCTGCCGAAGTACATTTGGCCGATAAGCCACCAACCGATATAGCAGATGTATCAAAGTTTGGAACTTTTAATGATGATTCACAGCCTGAAAATGGAAGATATTACAAAACAAGCAATAATCTTCCCTGGGCTATTCATGTGATTGAAGCCTTCGATTATCCTAAGGAAAAAACTAAGGTAACCACCGGATACCTTAATTTCGGTTCATGGGCCGAAACTGCCGGACAATATCACAGCAGTTGGTTTAAAGATGAACCCGGTAACCGCGCAGAAGAATTTATCTATTCAAAATAAGTTTTCATAGTCATTTGTTTTTTTGGGTAATAATTGAAATAACCCCCGGTTACAGGGGGTTATTTTTTTGATACGGTTTCAAAATTTTGATTAAAGAAATTCCCATTTTCATCTACAAGAACCAACTTGTGTTTGCCCTCTTTTGGCTGCATACTTATTTTATGGATAAGTGTGGTTTCTCCCATAAACTCATCATCCACATACCAAAAGATTTTAGTTGACGGATTTTGGTGAGCAGCTTCAAAAATTGCCATTCCAAGGCTACCGTCAATTTCTCTTGGAAGATAAATTTTTGTTGGTTTATCGGGCCAAACCAATTGTATTGGGTTTTCATTCCCCGGATTACAGCCAGCTTTCCAGGGGGGTAAATTTTTGTAAAACGGGTCTTTTGATCTGTAAAACCAAGCCATTGCAGGAGGAAGTACAAACCATGATTTCTGTTGAATCTTATCCAAAGGATAACATCCGGCATGTACCCTAAACCTTCCGGTTTTATCAAGATGAATTAGCTGGTGATATTTGCAAGCTTCAGTTTTTAATCCCGACAAAGGAACGAGAATGCTATCTGTTTCTTCGCAAAATTGTCCGGGGCGCATCCCGCTTTTTTTGCATACAGGTATTTTCACCAATTCATCCCACGGGGGCTCAAACCACCCCGAAGAAGGCAACAAGCCAAAAGCATCGAACATAATTGGAGCTGCTGCCGTAATTCCGGTCAGGCCCGGCCTGCCTTCACCATCGGCATTGCCAACCCAAACCCCTACAGTAAAATCAGGTGTAACTCCAACAGCCCAGGCATCGCGAAAACCGAAACTGGTTCCTGTTTTCCATGCAATGGGGTAGGACGATAGAAAGGATTTCCAGCCACTTTCAGCATCCGGGCGACCAACCTCTTTCATGGCTTCAAAAGTGGAATAAATTGCGCCGGGGCTGAAAACAAAATCTGCATTTTTATTCGGAGGATTTTGGGATTTTAATAAAGTCGGTTCAGGAAACTTCCCACTATCTTTTATTTCTTCAAGGTTTGGATATTCGTTCAGGGTGTTTGCCAGACCACGGTAAACTTTGCACAAATCCCAAAGATTAACCTCAGCGCCCCCAAGAATCAGTGATAATCCATAATGATCGGCATCGAAATTTAGGGTTGAAAAACCGGATTGTTTGAGGATTTGGCAAAACCGATCTTGTCCGAACTGCTGCAATAGTCTTACTGCGGGGATATTCAGCGAGCGGATCAGAGCCTCTCTTGCAGGCACAGCTCCATCGTAAGTTACATTAAAATTTTTAGGCGAATAGTTGCTGATAGTTGTAGGAATATCGGCCACCAAAGTTCCGGGCAGCAATTCTCCTTCATCGAGCATTGCAGCATACAGCAAAGGTTTTAATATGCTGCCGCTGCTGCGGGATGCCATAATTACGTCAACCATATTACCATGATTTCCCTGAGCCGGCATGGCCGAGTTGCCGATATATACCAGAACCTCGCCTGTATGGTTATCTAAAATCAGCAAGGCTGCATTGTGTATTTCATTGCCGGAAAGCAGGTCAATATGCCGGTTTACGATTTCATTACATCGCTGTTGTAACTGGCTGTTGATAGTGGTTTTGGATATTTCCCCATGATTTTCCTTGTCGAGCCGGGTCACAAGATGTGTGGCGGTTCCAGGGAGTGGGAGAGGTTTTTCAGGCAATAATTCACTTTTTGAAAGGGTATTTGTTAAAGCATCAATTTCACCTTCCTGGGTTAAAAAATCCAATAAGCGGTTTCTTTTTGCCAATAATGCATCGCGGTTGCGCCCGGGATGGATCAATGCCGGGGCATTGGGCAGTACAGCCAATGTTGCCGATTCGGCCCAGCTCAGGTTGTTCGCACTTCGCCCATAATAGCGCCAGGCTGCAGCATCCAGTCCAACAACATTTCCACCATAAGGTGCATGAGAAGCATATAATTTTAGAATTCCATCTTTTGAGTATGAACATTCCAGGCGCAAGGCCAACCACACCTCCACAATTTTCTCCGCGACAGTTCTGGGTTTTCCTTTGCGGGATAAGCGGATGGTTTGCATGGTGATGGTCGATCCGCCACTCACAGTTTTTCCTTCAGAAATGTTTTGTTTTAAAGCCCTGAGAATAGAAAATGGATTTACTCCCGGATGTTGGTAAAAATGCCTGTCTTCGAATGCCAGCAAACAAGTAATAAATTTTTCGGGAACTGAATCCGCTTCCGGGAATCGCCATTGTCCGTCATCGGCAATTCTTGCGCCTAAAAGCTTGCCATCACGATCGAAGACGACTGTGCTTGTTGGGTCTTGAAATAATTCTTTCGAAAATGAAAAAAAGAAAAAGATTAGCATTACAAAAAGGAAGAGCGATGACCATCTCCAAAATGGTTTAATATTCACCAGATATTTTTTTAGTTCGGCCATTGCTGTTCAAAAAAGTTTTGATTAACAAAGGTCGGAATAAATAAATGAAGGGGCGTGTTTTTTGGGGTTAGAGTCTCTGCTTACAGCGAGATAAATCCTTCGGACGATTCCAGGTCTCCGCAGAGCTGGTAAAGTCAGGGTTTGACTTCAAGTCAAGCCTTGACTAAAAACCAATGATTATCGATGAAAATAAAATCATATCAGCCTTGTTTTATTAATTTGATTCCTGGCTTCAAGATAATCACTATACTCCGATTCTGTCCATGTTGGAGAGGATAAAATTAAATCAATAAGTTTTTTCTTTGAGTTTTCTTTTTTCAAAGATGACCCGAGCATTAATGTTGATGTCAATTTTTCAATTTCTTTCATTTTTCTTAGTGTCTCTGAGTGGTCTAAGTGTCTACGTGTTGATTTTTAAAAAGTTACCACTAAGGCACTGAGGACACAAAGATACACTAAGATGCATTATTCACGATACTTGATTAACGTTAAGTAAGGAGTTTAGAATTTGGAAATAAAAGTTTCTTTCCACTAAAAAAGTAGTAGAACCACAAAAAAGAAACTAAAATGTATATCACAAAATACAAAATAGATTAAAAAGTGTATTCTGAATTTTACAAAATTAGGATGAAAATGTATTCATCAAAATACAAAATGGATTAAAAAGTGTATTTTTGCATTTACAAAATTTACAATCTATGGAAAAGCTTTTGATTGAATCACAGGAAAAGGTCAGAAAAGTTAATCTAACTTTTAAAAGGTATTTGCACAATAAGATTAATTGGAACAACCGCTTGATTGCAATTAAAGGGGCGCGTGGTTCGGGGAAAACTACAATCATTTTGCAATACATCCGGGAGAATTTACCTGTTGACCAGTCGGTTTTGTATATTCCTCTCGATCATATTTATTTTTATACCAATAGTTTGATGGGACTGGTTGAGCGCTTTGTACTGAACGGTGGCAGGTATTTATTTTTAGATGAAATACATAAATACCCAAATTGGTCGCGGGAATTAAAACTCATTTACGACAGGTACGATGAGATTAGCGTAGTTTTTACTTCTTCATCAATTCTGGAGATTTTCAAGGGTGAGTCCGACCTTAGCAGAAGGGTGATATCCTATAATTTGCATGAGCTATCACTTCGTGAATTCATTGAACTCGAATCTGGAATAAAACTACCCATTGTGTTATTGGATGAAATAATCGGTAATCAGGCAGCAGTAATTGCTGAGATTATTTCAAAAGTAAAACCCATATTTGAGCTTGGGAAGTTTATGAAATATGGCGCTTATCCGTTTTTCAAAGAGGGCATTGATGAATATGACGGGAGGCTAAAAAATGTGGTAAATATGATTATCGAAAATGACTTGCCCGCTGCTTACACCATTGATTTTAAACAAATAACCAAGCTCAAAAAATTGTTGTACGCTGTGAGTACCTCTGTTCCTTTCAAGCCCAATATTTCAAAACTTAGCGAGAAAATTGAGGTAACCCGTCCAACGCTCCTTCAATTCCTGGATTATTTGGATAAGGCGCGGTTGATTATGCAACTTCACAGTCAGGCAAAGGGAATGAGCGCTATGAATAAGCCTGAAAAAATTTACCTTCAAAACACGAATTTGATACATCACATTTCACAGAATAATTCAAATATCGGGAACATTCGGGAAACATTTTTCCTAAACCAGATTATTGAAAAACACAATGTGGGTTATAGTGGGCAGGGAGATTTTTTTGTTGATGACAAATACACCTTTGAGATTGGAGGCAAAGGAAAATCACAAAAACAAATTGGTGGATTGGAAAATGCATTCATCGTGAAAGACGACATCGAAACCGGCATCATGAATATTATTCCGTTGTGGTTGTTTGGATTTTTGTTTTAAGGAATCTTAGTCGTTTTTCTTTATCACAAATCCTTCCTGGCTGGTAACGCGCTCATCGGGTGGGATGGCGTAAATCCATTTCATCACATTGTTAAAAGTTGGTTTCTCGATAAATGGAATGTTTTGTTTGGTGAAAACAAACATCAAAATATTGAACTCCTCGGTTTTGCCCGGTGTTTCAACTTCCAGAAAATAGCCCTCGCTATATGCCGGATGTAGCGGCAATTGAGCAGTTATGCCTTCTTTGAAAAGATGGTCGCTTTTATCGTTGTATTGTGGGTTTTCAGTATCGCGTTAGGGATATAAAACGGAGGTTTCATCTTCGGTGATATTGAATATCTTCAGGTAAGCATCCTGCGTGGGGGTTACGGTAAATCGCAGAAAGTCACCTGCTTCGTAAACCTCATCGATCCCATCAACCCTGCACAGGAAAGTTGGATCTGCTTTTTGTTTGTGTTGGTAAATGGTGGCTTCAATTTCCACTTCCACCACCATATTTCCAAATTCATTAAATGATTTTGATTCGTTTAAAATTTTGTCCACAATAATTTCGCCGCCAGTTTGGATGGATGAGATGGCCTGGAAGATTTCGTTGAATCGCTCGTTGTCTTCGAATTTGTACGAAAAATCGGTGAAGGTTACGGTTTCTGAAACCCCTGCTTTTACCAGGGCATTTCGTTTGGCATCCTCAATGGCTTTGGCTTTTGTTTGTTCAGGTGTGAGGTCTGATGAAATAAATGAGCCTTTGGCAACAACAGTTTTTTTCTTTTGGGCAAAGGCCGAAAGGCTGAGGAGTATAATCAGTATCGAGAATAAAAGTCCTATTTTCTTCATATCATTACTATTATTAAAATTGAAAAAATATTATGTGAGTTAAAATTTTGATGTGGATGTTTTGTGGGAAAAACTATAATCGTAATCTTCAATCTAAGAACTTCTGAACTAAAAATTACAAATCAATCAGATACAACTTTATTGTCCTAATAAAATGTATCGTCAATTTGTTTTTTTTACTTAGTGGTTCTGAGTGTCCTAAGTGTCTCAGTGGTTCTATTTTCTTAAATCAAACACTAAGGCACCGAGGGCACAAAGATTCACTTAGATGCATTATTCACAACAAATGATTTACATTAAGCAAAAAGTTCTGAATCTTCAATCGATAATCTCAAAACTGATATTTTCAAAATAGGATAAAAGTGGTTTTTGTGAAAAAGCATGGCTATCTGTTGGTGTTTCGCAAATTAGTTTTTTGGCCTTTTCTTTTGTTCAACGTAGATACTATCATCCAACTTTTTTAGCGTTTTCATAAAATCTTTCCCTTTCAATACTGACAATTGATAATTTGCAATTGAGTTTGTCGCCGTTATCCATCTTTTTGGGGTTAGTGCAAAACTATTTGAGCCGGATTCATTTCTAAAGGCATCGAATTCGATGCCTTTAAAATTCGGATTCTTTAATTGCTCCCAAAGTCCCAGAAATTCAATTGTACTTCTTGTTCTCATCCAGTTCTGGATTATGTAATCACTTCTTTCAGAATCGCGGAATTTTGCCATGTCTGTTAATGAGATATATTCTTCTTCATTTTGTTTGTACATAGTGTCATAAACATCTTAAATCAAAAATCTATAATCTGAAATCGTAAATTTTTCTAAATACTATTCTCTGAACAGAACCTAATTAGTGCCTGTCCATAAAGTCAACCTTTCCTATCCGATGCCAAAGAATCTCCCGCTGATTTCGCTGATTTACGCTGATTTTTTTCTGCGAAAATCTGCGTTATCTGCGGGAAACATTACTGAAAAGACGAACACTAATTCAGCCCCCAGCTTTCCCAAACCTCATTTACACTTATGCTCACCTGCACGGTTGGGTCTTGCTCTTTGCTGTTGATGCGTAGCGATTCGAGTGATACCTGGTTTTTGACGTAATCGGCCAAAGCGCCATAAGTGATGTTTCCTTTTGTTTCCTGGAGCTTTTTTATTTTAAATTGTACGACAGCGAAAACATCGGCGTACGGACGGCAGGATCATAATAATAGCCAACTGAAACTTTTGATTGTCGGGCTTTTTTATTTACACTTCCTGCCTGCAACCCTGTCCAGATAATGTCGCCAATCCAGATGGCACCGGCAATAATCATAAAGGTTTTTTGCTTGTCGTAATTGTCGTTTGCATCCTGGTAAAGTTGGCTGCGCTCCAAAGGATCGGTCGAAATTTTGTAATCTTCATAATTATTGTATGCCTGGTTATTGAAATACACTGCAGCACCTAATGATCCATAAGCGGCAATCCCCATTACCCAGTAGGCACCGCCTCCTTTGGCATAAGTGTTTCCCCAGCCGGGAAAAGCCAAGGAGCGAAGCATAGCTCCACCAACACTAACTTTTTTGGAATCCGACATATAGGGAGACCCTTTTGGAGCAGCAGCAACTACTTCCACAAAAATCTCATCATCAATAAGTACATTGTCTTTGGCCAAATCCCAGCTTATGCGTTTAAAACTTCCGCCATAAACCCCCGATCCCACATCGCCACTTAAAGCGTAAGCCTTGATAGGAGTGCCTTTAATGGTGGATATTTTTACACTTACATCAAAAGTTTCGCCGGTTTTTGTTTTAATAATATCGTAGGTAATGATCAGCTTATCTCCCTCAAGGAAGAAATCCACGTTTTCGACCCTTGCATTGGATTGGGCTATGGTTTGATTGCTCATCACGGTAAAAAATCCCAGGATGGCTATGAAGATGAATATGTTAGTTAATGATTTCATTGTACGACAATTTTAGTGGTTATTTAATGGAGTTTTGTGATGAAATGGTTTTTGAAGAAGTATCATTAGTTGAGCTTCTTTCCGATTGAACAGGCATTGTGCGGGTCATCGGCATTTCAAGCCCTTCTTCATTGGTTACAAAAACCCGGATATTCCAGTTGGCATCTATTTCGGCATCTGCCAGTGTTGCCCAACTTGAGAGATTATCCACAGAAATCATATCGCCGTACCCATTTTCTCCCGGCCCGTCATCAATGCCGGCAGGGTAGCTTCCCGGTTGTTGGCTGTTGATATAATAACCTACCCATAATTCTTGTGAGGCATCAATAATATGTGGTGTTTCTAAAAGCACTTCATTCCAAACATCAATATTAGGATTTTCAACAGGCTGATTATAAATCATGTCTTCAAGTGTGGGGTTTTGTCCCGTGAAAATTTCAAGTTCGTATTCGCAAGGCAATCCAACTTTTGGGAAGAATTTTATTTTGCTAACTTTAAAGCCGTTGTATGGTTCCAATAGCTGGGGAGTGAAACGGATAGCCACATCAAAGCCGCCTCCATCGGTTAGTCCAATGCCGTCATAATTTACGCCGTCATCATAAAACAACCACTCGTTCACCAGCCCGCCAGCCTCTTCGGTGGTAAAGTTTAGTTCTCCGCCATAAGCAACACCCATGGCATTTTCGGCATAAGCCCGCACGTAGTATTGTGTTTCTGGAGTGAGGTTGATAAAGACATGTTCAAACTCCCCGGTTCCTATTCCGTTTTGTGTAAAAAAATCATCCACAATATTTGGCAGTGACTCGGTGCCAATACAAAAACCCCTGCGCGAAACATTGGCCCCACCATCATCCTCAACAAGCCCTTTGGCTGTGGCACTATAAGCCGAAATATTTAAAATCTCCACAATACTAAGCACAGGCACTGTTGCTCCCGGGGGAATGGTCGTTTTAAATGAGGCGATATTACCGAAAGTGGTTTTACCATCTTTTTCGATGGCGTAGGCTTTGAAATAATATTTGGTTTCGCCCTCAAGAGCCTCAACAATAACCTGTATGTTTCCCACCTCGGGTGTTGATGTTCCTTTTATGGCCTTTTCATCATCTAAAGTCAAAACTTCTGAAGTTCCGTAAACAAAGCCGTATTCCGATACGCTTCCTTCTTCTCCGCCATCAATCACCTCACCCTTGAGTACGGCAGAGTTGAAGGTTGTGTCCTGTGCCGGCAAGGTTCTGAGTAAAACTATTTTCTCAAGATCTATTTTTTTACACGAAAAAAATTGTGGTGGCAATACCAGCACCAGGCAAATTACCAGTAATCTGATTAAGAGTTTGCTTTTCATAGTATTTGAGATTTATTTAACTTTAATTTTATTTATCGAAAATGGATGTCAAATGTACAAAATATCAATAAGACCAGTCTAAAAAGCCTCAAAACCCCTAAATCCCCTAAAGGGGACTTTGCTAAACTACTGATTTTTAGTACTTCACCCTTTAGGGTTCGGGGTAAAAAGGATTAAAAATCAGTAGTTTTGGGTTTTTAAACTAAACTCATCAATAGTTAATGAAAAATAAAAAAGTAATCAATACTAAAAAATTACAATAAATTTGTTTTTCATTTTAAACTTAAAAGAAAGATATGGGTTTTTGAAAACACACAATTTGATTTTTAGTACCATGGTTTTGTTGGCGGCTTTTGTAATGGCCACATTTGTTTCGTGTAAAAAAGATGATGATTCACCCCAAAGCAAAATGGGATTAATTACCGGTAAAAATTTCGTTATTTCAGCTAAGACCATTAGCCCGCCTATTGAATATAATGGGATCGAAACAACCGATCTGTTTTCAACGATGGATGATTGTGATAAGGATGATATCACTATTTTTAAAACTGATAGCACTGCCACCTTTGATGAAGGTGCAACAAAGTGCGATGCCGGTGACCTGCAACAATCTTATGGAACCTGGCAATTCCTCGATAATGAAACAAAACTCAGTGTAACTTCTGATGGTGTAACCGAAAGTTATGATTTAATTGAGTTATCAGATACGAAACTAAAAGTTTCCAGTCAAATAATTGATGACAATGGAAATGGTGATGAAACATTCACGATAACCATTACTTTTAGTGCCAATTAAAAAAAAGCGGAATATTATTATAAGGCATAAAAGTTGTATTTTTATGCCCTACTCAGTTGATAATTGTTTAACCAAAATTTTTTAATTATGAAAAGTAAAATGTACCGTTCCTTTATGATGCTGGCTATGCTGGCATTTATCGTAGCTCCGTCAATGCAAAGCTGCAAATCGTCAAAAAAAGTCTCAAAAGAAAGTGGTGAAGTAGCCATTGCTACCTATTGCTCAGGCCCCGAGTATTTTAGCGATGACGAATTTTTTAGGGCAAACAATTCGGGCGAAAGTAC
This sequence comes from uncultured Lentimicrobiaceae bacterium, assembly GCA_964593705.1. Classification (GTDB taxonomy): domain Bacteria; phylum Bacteroidota; class Bacteroidia; order Bacteroidales; family 4484-276; genus SABY01. The sequence continues at coordinate 11,604 of CAZQIV010000023.1, forward strand.
CAATCAGAGCATGGCCAAGAAAAAAGCCATGAGCAATGCACGCCTCGATCTGGCCGCTTCTATTCAAACACAGGTAAAAGCAGTGATCGACAACTATTTTTCAAGCTACACATCAGGTGGCGAGATTGATGACAAAGAAAGGTATGAAGGCCTGTCGCGTGAAGTAATTAACCAGGAGTTAAATGGCATACGTACAAAGTGCGAGCAGTTTACAAAACTCGAAAATGGTAATTACAAATGCTATGTGGCCATCGAATTGGCCGGTGATGAAATCCTGAACGGAATGAAAGACCGCATTTCTGCTGATGAAAAACTTAAAATTGATTTCCAGTACGAGAAATTCAAAGAAGAATTTCAGAAAGAGATGGAGCAATTCAAAGACCGTTAATTCAACCTATTAATGTACTGCCTTGATCAATTCTGCTAAATAGAAACCAGTAGAATGTCAAGGCAGTATTTTTTTAAATGACTGTTGCGTACTTTATACCACAAAATAAATTCGGGACTGACATCATGGAAATCTCGATAGTTTTCAAGGGAAGGATTAAAGTGTAGGCCGCTGAAAGCTATACAGAAGCCAGCGCCGGATTATGTTGTGGCGCGGCTTGTGTCGCGTGGTTAATCCAATCCGTAGAAAACAAGAAATTTCAATGCAGTCTTGACCTTTTGTTTCTTTTGGGTCAAGCCAAAAGAAAGTAATTGATAGAAAAACCGTGAGTTGTAGTTGTTTGGTGTAAAGATGATAATAGTCATATTTTTTAAGTTATGATTAAAAATATTCTGTGTTTAATTTTCCTTTTCGTTTCTATGGGGATTGCTGCGCAAACTGTTGATCCTTCGCGGAGTCAGGTAGAAAATGCCTACGAATCGTTTAAAAATGAATTTCATAACGAACTCGGGGAAGCTGATGAGGTGGTGCGGAAAAATGTATTGGCGTATCGGCCTGCTGTAAAACTCCCCGAATGGTTTGTCAATTTTAATAATACTGACCCGGGCAGTTTGCTTAGCGTGGGAATATCCGATCCCGGCCTCGACAGTCTTGATGCACTCGAACAAGCTACGGTAAGGGCACTTGCCATTGCAGCATTTTCAAAAAAATCCCTCATTCAAAATGTGAGCGACAATTATTATCTCGACAAGGATGGAGTCAAAACATTGGGGAAATTCCTTTCCTTTACTTATTATATCACCCGCGATACTTTAGGTTTTAAGTTGCTGGAATATGAATATACCTCGAATGGTGAAATGCTGGTTTTGATAGATTGTGCGCCCTCCGGCGACATCCTTTTTTATATCAATTCCAATATCGAACTTTTCCAATCCGAAACCTCGGGAAAAGTGGTGAGCAGGTTGCTTTTTGAAGTGGAAGCCCAAAGTAATATGGGCGAGGAATTGAAAGACTCATGGCTTGTGAACGAAAACAGCCATAGTTTCGAAATCGAATCACATTGGGATGGAGAAGCATTGGAATTTGTACCGGCCAAATACAGATATTATTCTGAAATTCTCCCGGACAATAATGGCGACAATATCGGCGATTTTAGTTTCGACATGAAATACGGGCTTTGGTATGCCTACATTAATGCCCTGGCGGCAAACATGGAACAAATGGAGGTGTTTAATTCGCGGGTAAAATTTTTGGATGATAGATACGACCAACAGTTTCAGGATTTAACCCGGATAGTTTTTACAGAAAATACTGCTTTTAATATAGCAGGGCTATCAGTTAATGATAATAAACTGACAATAAAATTGGTGAAAGATTAGAAGATTTTCAATTTAGTGATTGGTCAACTGGTTTCGATGAAAACTTGAGTTGAGAAATCTTTTCCGCTTCTTATTCGTTGAAAAACAAAATAATTTGACTATGAAAACAACATTAAAATTTTCAATCACCTTCCTGATACTGCTTGCTTTTTCAATTTCAGGACTCAAATCCCAGACTTTTGAAGATTACAAAAAAAAGCGCCAACAAGAGCTGCAACAGTTTAAAGATGATCGTGAAAAACAATTGCAGGATCTTGCCAACGAATTTGATAAGTACGTTGAAAAGCAGGATCGCGAATTTGCCGACTACCTGAAGCAACAATGGCAGCAATTCCAGGTTTTTCAAGGGATTGCACCTCCCGAAGAGCCCAAACCCGAGGAGGCCCCGGTTTTTGTTAAACCCGAACGCCCTTTGGCACCAAACCCAATCCCAATAAAAAAACCGGCTATTGATTTGCCTGATGACATTATTCCCCAACCTGTTTTGCCCCGCGTCACGCGCCGGGAGCCCGAAATATTTCCTGCCCTTGAAAATGTTTTTGACTTTTACGGCTTTCCTGTAGGTTTTACCTCCGACAAAAATTTAGCAGGAATTCGCCTTGCCACAAATCCTGACGAAGCCGCGATAAGCGAAATGTTTAACCGCTTGAGTGCTACAAATTATAACGATTTGCTCGAACAATTTTATGACTATGCTGATGTGCTTAACCTCAACGATTGGGCTTATTACCGTTTATTAAAAAGCGCTGCCGAAACCATGATCGCTTCTGATCAAAATTCGCAAAGAGTTTTAACCTGGTTCTTGCTGATCCGTTCGGGTTATAAAGCCAAAATTTCCTATTTCGACAACGAGGTTTATCTGCTGCTGCCCATCCGTAACCAGGTTTACGAAGTAAAATATTTTAATTTGGACGGAACCATTTATTACCTTATGGGTGGTAAGTCGGCCAACATTTACACTTATGAAAAGGACTTCCCCGAAGCCCAAAAAATGTTCGATCTCAATCTTTACAAGTCACTTTCGTTTGGTGATGAAGTGGCCACAAAAACACTCAACTTTAGCTTTGAAGGCCGCGATTTTCAATTGCCCTTTGAGTACAACCAAAACCTAATTAATTTTTACGATGATTATCCTTTGTCGGATATCAAGGTTTATTTTGATGCCGCTGTTTCGCCCGAAGCAAAATCGTCCATGTTAAGCACCTTTGCTCCCATGGTAAACGGAATGCCCGAAATTGAGGCTGTAAATTTGCTGTTACACTTTGTACAAACAGCCTTCCAATATGAAACCGATCAGCAGCAGTTTGGTTACGAAAAATTCTTTTTTGCCGAGGAAGCTTTTCATTATCCCTATTGCGATTGCGAAGACCGGTCGGTACTTTTTTCCTACCTGGTTCAGCATGTTGTCGGCCTCGAAGTAATCGGGCTCAACTATCCTGGCCATCTGACTACAGCAGTATGCTTTAACGAGGACATTTCGGGCGATTATTTCGATTTCGAAGGGAAGAAATTTGTAATGGCCGACCCCACCTATATCAATGCTCCTGTTGGCCTTACCATGCCGGAGTATAAAAATGAGCAGGCCGAGATCATTGCCCTGGATAATAAATATTTTGATGGGAAGCAAAAAGATAATTTGTGGGATGATATTATGGCGGCAGGAGGCATGCGTGGTGATAATGGCCGCGACATGATTGTAAATATTGATGGATCAAAATTGTTGACAGGCTATTTTTACGAATCATTTAACTATGCAGGCATTGATGTGGCCACCAATGAAAAAACAAAAATGTTTATCATAAAAGTTAATGCAGAAAATGAACCTGTTTGGTTCAGCAACAGTTTTGGCTCCGGAACTTCTATGGGCTATAATCTTATCCTGGATCAAAGTAAAAACACTTATGTTACCGGAACTTTTACAGGGGAGCTTGAAATTGGATCTAGTAAATTGGTGAACGAAAATGAAACCCCCGATATTTTTCTTGCCAAATTCCAGCCCAATGGTGAACTTTTATGGCTGTCGAAAGCAAATATCGATACCGCCAATGCTCCCAATGCCAGCGCAAATAATTACCTGAATTTTGTATCGAAATTTTCGGCAAAGGGGCAGCATATCGAAAACGAACTTTTCTTTGAAACTGGCGACTTTAAAAATTACGGGATTTCAATTGCACCATCGGGAGATCTTGTTGTGGCAGGAGCTTTTAATAAAACCACGGGTATGAACGTGAAAGAGATTTCCTTTGATTCGTCAGGTGAATTTGATGCGGTGGCAGAACTAAAGGTATTAAATGATAAACTGCTATCACAGGATTACGAAAAAACAATTGCAGGACTTTTTGCCGTTGTAAACCTTGTTCAAAGCAGTGGTATTTCTATTCCCGGTTCGGCAGTCCGCGATGTACTCGACAAATACAACCCTGAGTTTAAGGATCAGTACCCCGAAATATATAAAACGATACTCAAAGTGAGTTTCATCAATAATCAGGATGGAATAGTTACGGTAAAAACAGATGATAAAAAGGAATTATCAATCGACATGATGCGGGTGAGCAATGATGCCAAATTAAAGGTAGTGATGCTCGAAGATGGTGATGCACGCATCGATGTTCTTTCGGGCGTTAGGGTAGGGAAGGCCTTTTGGTGGTACGATCTCAACCATATCCTCTTGTATAAAAACAACGGGAACTTAATGTTCGATTATGATGTGGATCACGAAATGGCAGTGAAAAATCTGAAATTTGATATTTTGTATTGATGAAAGCCGTTCTTCACTCCTCAGACCGCTTAAACCGAAAAAAGACTGGCATGATAGGCTTAGGTTTGCTTTAGCGAATGCTTCGAACATAAAATCTAAAACTAGCGAAATTTACCCCTTAGGAATTTATTACAATAGTTGGAAAAGTTCAATAAATACTGAGTTTTCCAACGGGGTGAACACTCATGTTTCAAACAAAAGTATTGGTGGCATTAAAAATCCATTCGATGATATTTTTTTTAATGATGGGTGAGTAATATGAACCTACACCACCAAAAATGAATAAATTGTATTCAACAAATACCAAAAGGCATAAAAGAAATAAGATCACAGATTGGCATACACAAACGTTGGGGGTAATGCCAGAAAAGACATAGAAATGAACGAAACAAAGGTACTATCAGATGGATAAGACCACCGCACATATAGCACATTTGTTTTTTTGCCAACACATAAAATCCAACCCTAAAAAACCAAAAGAGCTATTTCTTGCTAACACACTATGATAATACAAAATTTTATTCTACTTTTGACAAATCTTGTCAAGACAAATATATTATAGACAAAATGCAGAATCTCGGTGATTTATTACGGAAAGAAAGAGAAAAAAGGAATCTTCTATTAAGAGAAGCTTCTGCATTACTTGAAATAGACCAAGCTATTTTAAGTAAAATTGAACGAAATAACAGAAAAGCAACAAAACAACAAGTTTTTAAGTTTTCGGAAATCTATGAGATAAATAAGAATATTTTGTTAATTACTTGGTTAAGTGACAAAGTAGCCTATGATTTACTGGAAGAAGATTTAGCTATAGAAGTATTAGAAGTTGCTGAGCAGAAAATCGAATATCAAAAAAGGCAAAAACATAATGGAAATAAATAAGAAAATAAGAAATAACAAAGCTGAATTACTAGGCTATTTCAGGGATAGGTCAAATGAATTTTTGGCAGTTGTTAATGAAGAGTATGGAAATACTGAATGCAAAAAGAAAGCAAAGAAGCTTAATACTCTTCTTGTTAAATCGAGAAGCACAATAGTTGAAATAATTGAACAGAATGCAAAAAAAGACAACTGGACAAACGAAGAAATACTTGAGAGCGTTTTAATGGTAACCTATTGTAATTATGTTGTAATGCTCGAAGTTCGCCATTCTGTTTGGCCTTACGAATATATGACTTTTTCAAGAAGAATAGGTGAGCTTTGGGAACCATTTTGCAAAATAGCCTTTGATTATCCAATTAATGATATAGAGTTATTTGTTCCACCTCTTTTTGCAGATGTCAAGAAAAAACTTTCGAATGAAATTGAAGATTACATTAATAATCTGAACATAACAGATGAAGAAAAGGAACAATTGATTACCTACTATAATAAAGTCTGGGACTTAGTAATGTCTGGGGAAATACAGTTAGAACTTGACTTACACTTTATCTACGAAGGCAAAAAGTATGTTGTTGATTTTAAGAGTGGTTTTGGCTCAAATGAAAAAGGAAATACCAACAGACTTTTACTTGTTGCAAGTATTTATCAAAATCTTGAAGATGATTACGAACCTTTAATTTTTGTTCGTTCTGAAGAAAATAACAATTATTTTGACACACTAAAGAACTCTGGTGTTTGGAGTGCATTCTCAGGTGACGAGACTTACGATGAATTACGTAAATACACAGGATATGATATTAAAACTTGGATAACAAGTCATATTAACTGGTCAGATGACTTAAAAGATGATTTTGTTAAACATTTAGAAGATAATGAATTAATTCAATATTTAACTTGGTAGTTATGATAGGTGAAAATAGAGTATATCAGGCGTATTACACAAAATCAGAACCCATAGTGAATTATATGGTTAATTTGTTACAACTTAAAGGTAACGAAACAGTTTTAGAACCCTGTGCTGGCGATGGTGTATTTATTGACCCTATAATTAATAAGTTCGGAAGTATAAATATTGAAGCACTTGAATTAAACCAAGCTTCTTTTTCAAAATTGTCTCAAAAGTATTCAAATCACGACAATGTCTCAGTAAAAAATACTGACACATTAACCGATATGGATTTAGAATTTCTTTGTTCAATGGGTGGGAAATATGATGCTGTGATTGCAAACCCACCGTATGGAGCTTGGAGAAATACAGAAGAACGAAAACAATTAAAAAAACGTTTTAACGGATTTTATGCTAAAGAAAGTTATTCTTTGTTTTTATACAGAAGCATAGAATCACTGAACGAAGGTGGTAAATTGGTTTTCATTATACCCGACACATATCTTAACCTTCACATGCACAAGAATATAAGAAAATACATTCTTACTAAAACTAAAATAAAAGAAATATCATTATTCCCTTCATCATATTTCCCAGGTGTAAATTTTGGATATGCTAACTTGTCAATTATTGCATTAGAAAAATGCTTTAATCAATCATCTTGCAAAAATAATTCGTTCAAAATAATTAAGGGATATAATTCTGTAGATGAACTTGGAGCTGAAAAATTGGGACATATAACTACACTTTCTCTCAAGCAAAAAAGTATTTTGGAAAATAATGACTTTGCATTTATAGCAAATGAAAACTCCGTTGTTACATCTTGCATAAAACTAGCGAAAGAAACCATAGGTGATATTTGTGATTGCGTTACTGGTTTTTATTCAGGAAATGATAAGGAATACTTAAAAGTACTTAATAAAGACATTCGAAACTCTAAAAGGTACGATGCAATAGATTTAAATAAAATCACTTATGACTGTTCCTTAGAATTAAAAGATGGAATCGCAGATGACAAATTTTATGTCCCGATTGTAAAAGGTGGAAATACAAGGTATTTCAAACCAGATAATTGGTTTATGGAATGGTCTGATGAAATAGTAAGTTTTTTTAAAAAGGATAAAAAAGCAAGGTATCAAAATTCATCATATTACTTTAAACAAGGAATTGGTGTTCCAATGGTAAGCTCAAGCTCAATAACTGGAGCAATAATTAATAACCGTCTATTTGACCAATCAATTGTTGGAATTTTCCCAAAAGACATTGAATTGCTTTATTATTTGATTTCATTTTTTAATTCCCCTACTTGTAATACTTTGATTAGGACAATAAACCCATCAACAAATAATTCATCAAATTATATTAAGAAAATTCCTTTTATATTGCCTCAAAAGAATATTGTAGAAATGGTTTCAAAAAACTCTAAACAGATTATTAACCAAGTAAAGGATACTGGAAAATATGATTTGAATTTGGAAAATGAATCCCATAGACTAATACAGGAAGTATATGGATTTTAGCCAGCCCCAAAGCCATACACATTTGCAATTTGCACGAGCTACCGCTTGACCAAAAATTACAAAAGAGTATGTCTTGCCAACGCACTGGGAGACAGTGGAAGAAGAAAGCACATACCCCCAACAGCAAATCGTGGCGCACAGCCGGTTAGCGTTCATCTGGAAAAATGATCCCGATAGCTATCGGGAGAAAAGAAAACATACGAAACAATAAAAACCTTATTGCAAGTGAGCGGCTGCGGGTCATATTTTCGGAACGTTAGTGTTCATTGTGTTTGCTACAAAACATTTATTTGATTAATTTTTTAGTAAATTTGTAGATACTAAAAAACTTTAAAAAATAAATATGAAATTCGAAACAATTGACATAATAGAAAAAAAAGGAATTCAAGCAATTATGATTCCTCATACGCTTAAAATCAATGACAGCAAGGTATATCTTAAAAAGATTGGTAATTCTATTTATATCATACCTTTTCACAATCCCTGGCAGAACCTTATTGAAAGCCTTGATACATTCACAACGGACTTTATGACGGACAGAAACCAACCTGATAATCAAAAACGTGAATCATTTGACTAATGGAATATTTACTTGACACCAATATTTGTATTTACATAATCAAAAAAAAGCCAGAAATCGTCCTTAAAAATTTAAAGGATTCCCGCTCGGCAGTATCGGAATTTCTACTATAACATTAGCTGAACTACAATTTGGCATACGTAAAAGTTCAAATCCTGAAAAAAATCTCAGTGCGTTAAATCAATTTATAATACCTCTTGCTATAATTGACTTTGATTACAATGCAACAATTGAATACGGATTGATAAGAGCGGAACTAGAAAAGAAAGGAACTCCAATTGGACCTTTGGATACTTTGATAGGTTCTCATGCTAAAAGTGCAGGATTGATTTTAGTCACAAATAATGAAAAGGAATTTAATAGAATACAGAATTTAAAAATTGAAAACTGGACAAAGGAATAAGCATAAACCGCCAACAATCAGGCATGATTATTCGGCGAAGCCCCATTAATCCTGTTCCGCCAGCTGGCGGATTGGACTCTACCCGGCAAATTTGTCTAAATGAGTTTTCTTATGGTGATGGCAACTTTTGAGGTAGGATATTTTAGCAAATCGCCTTGCAATCCCACACGACACCATACCATCAAACGATATTGCCAATGAAAGTTACAATTAGCTTTCGAAGGTTTTTGATGTCCACGATTTTTCGCCCGCCAGTCATCACCTTTATTTCTTGCCTGAATCGAACATAAAAATCGTTGAGGTTTAGGGCTATTTTTCCAAACAGTGGCAGTGTGAAAAAGTAAATCAGTGAAACTAAAAAGTCGCCGTTTAAAATCCAAACCAGACCCCATTGGATCAACGAAAATAACGGAATCAGGATAATCCATAATACATATTCAACCGTTGCCCAAAATACCTTGTCTTTTATTTTTTTTCTTACAAGCATGGAGGGTAAATAAAATCCCAAAAAGAAATTTAACCATCCATACAAAAACAGCGGCAATGCAAAACCTGCCAAAAAACCAAAGGCTATGTTTTTTATTAAGGAGGGTTTCCCTGAAAATGCACGGTCGTCAAGATTTTGTTTTTTCAGTGATTGACGGTAGGTTGCAGTTTGTGAAAACAACTCGTCGGCTTGCTCCTGATTTTCAGATTCCCACTTTTCAACTTTGGAAATAAATATTTTTTCATTTTCGACTTTTGTTTCAGTCGGAAGTTTTTTTAAGTTTTCATTGCGATAGATTTCCCTCAAAATCTCATAATCTTCATAATGTGTTTTACTTTTGATATGGATGGTAAGTGGGACAAGCTTCGCGTAAATATCATTTCGAAGAGTGATGGCGGCAGCTCCGGGATTTTCCTGGTAGAGGGTTTTGTAATCACTCGTCTTTATTGGCTCGCCAAAAGTTACTAGCAATTCCCGGTTCCATTTATAATAATAATCGTAATACAAGCCAATGGGGACAATATTGATTCCCAGTTCAAAATTCTCGCGTTCCTCGGCCATAAAGGCAATACGGGGTACAGCCTTTTTATGTGCGGCCGATTGCCGCTTAAAGGTATGTTGTGCTTCCGGGAAAATTGCCAGTGATTTGTTGTTTTTCAATACCCTGATGGAAAGTTCAAAAACTTCATCATTTTTGCCAAGATTGTCTTTCCCGTCTCTGATCCTGTAAACTGGACTCATTTTTAAAAAATACAGAATGCGGCTGACAAATTTGTTTTTAAACATATCGGCCCTGGACAGCCATGTAGGTTGATGCGGGCTCGACAATAGGAGAGCCATGGCATCCATCAGTGCATTTTGATGGTTAAGGGCAAAAATGATTGGTGTGTTTTTCGGGATGTTTTTAAGCCCGACAATCGTTACACGTCGATGAATCAGATGATGCAACAGCCTGGCATGAATCCTGAGTAAATCGTAGCCTAATGAATAATTTTCATGCTTCATTTAAAATAACTTTTTTTCGCGACCAGAAAAATACAAGTGTCAACCCGCTGATAATATGCCAAATTCCCCACCAGGCAGCTATGATGGTCATGCCACCAAGCTCCATTTCGGGCGGGAATATTTTTGGATTAAACATCAGCGCAAGTGCCAGTCCGGAATTTTGAATTCCGGTTTCGATGGTTAGTGAACGCCGGTCGGATTGAGGTATTCGCATTACGGTTCCCGCCATAAAACCCGTGCCGAGGGCAAGGAAATTATGAGCAAGAACAATAAAAAATACCAGTTTTATTGAATTGTTAAAGTGATCGAAATTGGAGGCAAGCAGGAAAATAACCAATCCTATAAAAAATATTATGGAAGTGGTTTTAATCGGTTTTTTGATTTTGGCTGTAAACTTCGGGAACTTGGTCGAAACAAGCACACCAAGTATTACCGGGATACCTAAAAGCAAAAACACGGTTTGAAATACCTGCATTTTGTCGATGGTGATGGGACGTAAAAGTTCACCCGCTTCATTATTGTAATGATGAATGTATAAATCGCCCCAAAGTGTAAAATTGAATGGGGTCATAAATATTGCCAAAAGTGTGGCAGTTGCGGTTAATGTAACCGAAAGTTCGATATTTCCCTTTGCCCCGGCGCTCATAAAGTTAGAAATATTTCCACCCGGGCAGGCAGCCACCAATATCATCCCCAATGCCACGGTGGCTGTGAGGCTGAGCGAACTTACAAGCAAAAAGGTTAAGGCAGGAAGTAAAATAAACTGCGAAAACACACCTGTAATAAATGATTTAGGCTTGGTAATGACGGCTTTAAAATGAGAGAGGTTAATGTCAAGGGCAACACCAAACATAATAAACGCCAAAGCAATATTAAGTGTATGTACACCTCCTGCCGAAAAATTGAGCCGGATATGATCAAGAACCTCTAACGAATTCCCCATATTTTGATTATTAAAGTGCAATATTACTAAAATTAGTATTTATCTGATTTTGCAATGTTTCCCTTAATATTCCAACAAAACTACCAAAGCCCTGTCATTTCGAGGCTTCACCCAAAAAATTTAGGCATAATGAGGAGATAACTTTATGAAACAGATTTCTCCCGGCAAAACTTGCTTTGCTGCGTTTTTTGGTCGAAATGACAAAGCGCAGGGATTTTTTTGGGGTGGTTGAAAGTGGGCGCTTCGCGCCCACTTTCAACCACCCCCCTCCTCCCAAAGCCTTGTCACCTCGAAGGAGCTTGCGACTGAGACCTGCCTCGCTTGCACCATTGCATACACACCAGCGGCAAGGCGGGGGTCTGTTTAATAGCAGGTTTTCAGTCTCTTGCAAAATCATGTCATTTCGAAGGAGTGCAGTCCCGCACATGCGGAATCCCGACCCTTCGGGGACTGAGAAATCTATTTTGCATACCAAAATCAGCCTGTTACAAAGTACTTGTCATTCTGATCCTCCAAGCGGCGGAGAAGAATCTGCAATTTTTAGTCGGATATTAGTGATAATTAATAAAAAATAAAAGATCAGGATCCTATTCGGCTTAACTATTGCAATGTTTTTTTTCTAATTTTGTAGGTACATCCAAAACACATAACTATGAAAAAATTAATTCTACTTCTTTTTGCTCCAATTTTTGTAGCCTTTTCAGCCTTTTCGCAGGTGGATAAAATGAAAGATATTCTTGATGATGAAATGGATAGTGATAATTTCACAGTCCGTTTTTATAATGCACTCGATGGCCAGCCCATAAAAGACGGCACTGTGAGTATCGAAAATATTGGGGAGTTTAAAACCGACCAGGAAGGCAAAGTAAAGTTCCCACGGATGGACGACCAGGTTTTACTGATTACATTCACAGCCGATGAATACATTACCACCGATGTAAAAACTGAGGTTGTTGCCGGTACAATTTTTTACAACCGTATTTCCATCTCACCCGAAATGGCGCTCGAAAATGTGCGCATCATCCTCGATTGGGGGCGCAATCCTGACGATTTGGATGCGCATCTTACCAAGGACAAAAAATACCATATTTCCTATCGCAACATGAAAGCTGCTGATGATGGCGAAGCACGTCTCGATCGGGACGACAGGGATAGCTGGGGGCCTGAAACTATTACGATTCGTGAAACCGAAACGGATGCGTATTACGAATTTTGGGTACACGATTTTAGCAATCAATCAAAAGACAACAGTAAAAAACTTTCCAAATCGAAGGCTGTAATAAAAATTTATGCCAACAACGAATTGCAATACCAGGTTTCGGTCCCGGAAGAGGGCAGGGGCAACAGTTGGCACGTTTTTACAATTGATGACGGAATAATTAACCTTAGCAATTACATAACAAATATTGATTAATCTGCAAATTTGAACGTGCTAAACCTTTGAAGCTGTATTCTTTGATGAGAAAGCAAATCTGTACATTACTAATTATTTTCGCTTCACTTTCACTTTATGCTGACGAATTTGTGGTTCGTTCCTTCAAACCTGCACCCACCGATCTTTCAGCCATCCAATATGAGTACCTGGATGTTAACGATCAAAAATGTGCCATTATTAAAGTGAGAACGGATTTAAGAAACCTGAGTTTCGATTGTGGGAAAAATCTGGCTAAGGATATCGGGTTTCATGATGGCGAGTATTGGCTCTATGTTTCACCGGGCGAAAAAAGGATTACCCTTATCAAAGAAGGATTTATCACCCTTCACTATCAAATTCAAATTCCCGTGGTTTCTTCAAAAGTTTACGTGTTTGAAATCACCAATCTTGAAAAGGGCTCTGCCGCCACCGGGTCGATGATTATCAACACCGAACCCAATGGGGCTCAGCTAAAGATTAAAGAACTCTCGGGACTGCTTATGTCATCTCCGGCCGAATTGACGGATTATCCTGCTTTCCCATACACATTTACTATTTCAAAGGATCGCTATGAAAGCCTTGATACCATATTAACACTGCATCCCAACGAAAATATCGCCCACACTATCAGGCTCAAACCACTTTGGGGAGATTTGATAATTACCGTTGATCCGCCGGATGCGGCAATTTATGTGGATGATGAGTTTTTTGGTACAGGCAATCAGCAATTGTTCAGTGCCGAAAGTGGCATCGACATTGGCAAGCATAAAATTACAGTTATAAAAGAAGGTTTTAAAAATAAAGAAAGAACCATTGATATTACAAATGGTAATAACGGGACACTTGAATTTATACTCAGGCCGATACAGGGTTTCCTGACGCTTGATGTACAGCCTGCCGATGCAGACCTTAGGATAAATGGAGCACAAATATTCGAGTTACCATTTATGGATTCTTTGCAGGTGGGATTGTATGAAATAGAAATCCAACGTGAAGGTTACCTTCAAACCAATAAAACCGTGGAAGTACTGCCAAATCAAAGGGTGTCGCTTTTTGAAGAATTGAAGCATACAAAAACGGTGAGGTTAAGCTCCTATCCTTCCCAGGCTTATATTTATATGGACGGAAATTATATGGGGCGAACACCTGAAAACATCTTGCTGACTTATGGAAAAAACAACATTACCCTCAAAAAAGACAATTATCAGGATTTAGCAGAAGAGTTAACAGTTTCTCAGGAAACTGAAAGGTTTGATCTTAAACTTAAGCCAAGAAAATATGCTGTCGAAATTACCTCATCTCCACCCGGTGCCAACATTTATGTCGAAAATATCTTTCTACACCAAACACCGGCCGATTTGCAGGTTCCCTATGGCCGTTACCAGATCAAGGTTGAAAAACGAGGCTATTTCAGGAAGCGAAAAACCATCCCGGTTAAGCAAGATAATCAGCGATTTAATTTTAGTTTGAAAACCCTGAAGCATCTTAGGGTCGGATTCTTGCGTGGGGCTGAATCGTGGGGTGGAGAAATTACTTATGTGGACAATCTGTTTGGAATTGGATTGGGGTATTTTCAACCACCAAAATTGGAATTTGACCACGAAATAGACCATCCCAATATTTATACGAATGATTATTTCGATCTTGAACCTTCGGGTTCGTTGGGTAAGGTTACTAACAGCGATTCGATAAATTTTAAAATTACGGCAAAGGCTCATATTTTTTTAAATAAGGTGCCAACACTTTCTTTTGTGTTGGGCATGGCCATTGGCAGAATTCACTACGCAAATGTTTATCAGGCCAATACCAATTACGAAAGCATTTATTCAGGCGAATATATCCGCTCGGGCGAATACTATTCTGTAGCGAGGAAGGGTAATCTCAAAGTGAGTCCAATCACCGGGGTCTCGTTACGATTCTTTAGGTTTTTTTATGCCAATGCCGAATACTGGTTTTTCACTGAAAAAGGAACAGCATTTTTCTTTGGAGGAGGAGTTTGTTTCCCATTGAATTGATCAGCTAATTATTTCAAAATAAATGTCACTAAATCACCGTAATTAATATTCTAAAATTAATCTTATTATTTAGGTGGTGGAATTGAATACCAAATCATCATGACCCCATCCCCGTCCCTTCCCCAACTGGGGAAGGGTGCCCGAACTCATGGGACTTGAAGGAAATGAAAAAGCAAAGCGATTCGGCTAAAGCATACAGACCCAAATGCAACGAAAAGGGACTCCTCTCAGCCAAAACTCATAACACCGAATGAAAGTAAAAAGTGGTGAAATTAAATTTGCTATTTACACCATTTGATTTGAGACTGATAAAATAGCTAAATAGTTACAATTAATCTTATTATTTTGCCATTTATCATTTTTCATATCCAGCCATTTTTCTTTTTCCCATCCAAACTTTCAAAAGAAATTATCCTTTCATCATAAAGTGATTATTTTTGCAGCCTTCAAAAAAGTAACATTACATTTTTTATGATGGAAAAAATAAAACAAACAAAAGTTGTTGAACTGCTCAAAAGTACTGAGTACGACAGAATAGTAAACGTTAAAGGTTGGGCCAGATCACATCGCGGAAGCGGAAAAATTTCGTTTATTGCTTTAAATGACGGCTCGGTTATCCACAATATTCAGGTTGTTGTTGAACGCGACAATTTTGATCAGGAGTTGTTGAAAGGTATTGCCAATGGTGCAGGGATTTCTGTAACCGGAAAATTGGTGCAGTCGATGGGAAAAGGACAAAATGTTGAGATTGTTGCCACCGAAATTATATTGTACGGAACCGCCGATCAGGAAACCTATCCCTTACAACGAAAAGGACACAGCATGGAGTTTTTACGCACCATTGCCCACCTTCGTCCGCGCACCAATACCTTCGGTGCAGTTTTAAGGATTCGTCATGCACTGGCTTTTGCCATTCACAAATATTACAACGATCGTGGCTTTTATTACCTCCACACACCTATTATTACTGGCTCTGATGCCGAGGGAGCCGGAGAGATGTTTCATGTTACAACACTCGATGCAAAAAATCCGCCCTTAAAAAAGGATGGCAGTGTAAATTTTGAAGAGGACTTTTTTGGAAAAGCGACCAACCTCACAGTTTCAGGGCAGCTCGAAGGAGAACTCGGGGCAACCGCGCTTTCGCTGGTTTATACTTTTGGCCCCACCTTCCGGGCCGAAAACTCAAATACACCACGTCACCTTGCCGAGTTCTGGATGATAGAGCCTGAGATGGCCTTTTATGATATTCATGATAATATGGATTTAGCCGAAGATTTTCTGAAATATCTTGTACAGTATGCCCTCGACAACTGTAAAGATGACCTGGAATTTCTCAACAAGATGATCGATAAGGAATTATTGCAACGCTTACAAAACATTGTAAGTGTTAAATATGAAAGGCTTTCATATACCGAAGCCATTGCGATACTGGAAAAGGCGGACAAAAAGTTTGAATTTCCCGTAAGTTGGGGTGTTGATTTGCAGTCGGAGCACGAACGTTATTTGGTGGAACAGTATTTCAAAAAACCTGTTATCCTCTCGGATTATCCCCGCGACATCAAAGCTTTTTATATGAAGCAAAACGATGATGGCAAAACGGTGAGGGCAATGGATGTGCTTTTCCCAACCATCGGCGAAATAATTGGCGGATCGCAACGCGAGGAAAACCTGGATAAATTACTGCACAGGATCAAAGAAATGGATATCCCCATGGAAACCTTATGGTGGTATATCGACACCAGGAAATATGGTACGGTTCCCCACAGTGGTTTTGGCCTTGGTTTTGAAAGGATGGTTCAATTCGTTACCGGAATGAAAAATATCAGGGATGTAATCCCGTTTCCACGGACACCAAAAAACGCCGAATTTTAATTATTTTTCAATTATTATCTTAAAAAAAATTTCATGTTTAGAATTTTGTCTAAATTTACAAAACATAAATAATTTAATTTTCATTCATGGGTAAACAAGGGCTATCACAAAGCCAAAGGTTAGCGCAGGTGCAAAAGCTTTCACCTCAGCAGATTATGCTGATGAAATTGCTGCAGATACCCACTATGGCCCTTGAGCAGCGCATAAAACAGGAAATCGAAGAAAATCCTGCACTTGAGGACACCGGAGAGGTGAACGATGAACTGAACGAAAATCAGGAGGAGGATTTTGAAAATGACCTCGATAACAAAGATGGTGATGAGTTTGACCTGTCTGATTATCTCAACGATGACGATACCCCTGCCTATAAACTTCAGGCCAATAATTATAGTAAGGACGATGAGCGTAAGGAAATACCTTATGCTTCAGGTAGCACATTTCACGACCATTTATTTGCTCAGTTGGGGCTGCGCCGCTTAAGCGAAAAGCAGTTAGTTATAGCCAATACTATTATTGGTAATCTCGATGATTCAGGGTATCTGCAACGCGAACTTACTGCAATGGTTGATGATTTGGCCTTTACCCAAAATGTGATGGCAACAACTTCCGAAATTCTTGAAGTATTACGGGGGATTCAGGAACTCGATCCGGCCGGAGTTGGTGCAAGAAATTTAAAAGAATGCTTACTCATTCAACTTCAGCGTAAGCTTGACGAAAATCCTGAAAGAGATCTTGATCTGCCCATTATAATTATCGAACGCTATTTTAACGAATTTACTAAAAAGCATTACGATAAAATTCTAAAGAAAGCAAAAATCACGGATGAGCAGTTAAAAACTGCCATTGACGAAATCCTAAAACTCAACCCAAAACCCGGCAACTCGATGGGCGAAACCATTAAAACCAATCAATACATTTCGCCGGATTTTATGATTAACATCAACGATGGAAAGCTGGAACTTACGCTTAATTCAAGAAATGCCCCCGAACTTCGCTTAAGCAGAACCTATATGGAGATGATCGAAGATTATTCGGCAGATAAGGGTAAAAAAAGCAACCAGCGCAAAGAAGCCATACTCTTCGTTAAACGCAAAATTGATTCCGCAAAATGGTTTATCGATGCCATAAGGCAAAGGCAAAACACCCTTTCCGTTACCATGGACACCATCATGAATTATCAGAAGGAATACTTTCTTACCGGAGACGAAACCA
Organism: uncultured Lentimicrobiaceae bacterium; assembly: GCA_964593705.1. Classification (GTDB taxonomy): domain Bacteria; phylum Bacteroidota; class Bacteroidia; order Bacteroidales; family 4484-276; genus SABY01. Next base: position 29,348 of record CAZQIV010000023.1, read on the forward strand.
CGCTCAGGCCCATGATCCTGAAGGATATTGCTGACATTGTTCATCTTGATATTTCAACCATATCGCGGGTTGCTAACAGCAAATATGCCCAAACTCCTTACGGAACATTTTTGTTAAAAACATTCTTCTCCGAAAAAATGCAAACCGATTCGGGTGAAGAAGTTTCAACAAGGGAGATTAAAAAAATATTACAGAATTGTGTGGAAGGCGAAGATAAAATTAAGCCACTTACCGATGAACAGCTTACCGGCATTTTAAAAGAAAAGGGTTATAATATTGCCCGCCGCACGGTTGCAAAATATCGTGAGCAGCTCAACATTCCTGTAGCCCGCCTGCGTAAGGAATTAAAATAAGTATTGTATCCGCCACACTATCCCATCAATGGAAAAACAAGTTGCCTTAATTATATCCAAAATTTTTAACCCGCTTTTTATTGTTTTCTTTTTTTTGATGATCACATTCAATTTGCAATTCTATTTTGCAACTTCAATTCCTGAAAATGCACGCTGGATGATCCTTGGACTCGTGGCCATTACTACATTTATTCTCCCGGGATTGTTAAGCAATATTTTGTCGGCCATGCTCAAACGAAAAGGAATTCTGGCAGGCAAAGATACACGGCTTGTTCCTTTGGCTGTCACCGCAATTTTTTACCTGTTTACCTATCATTTGCTGGATAGGATAAACCTTTCCCCCATTTTCAATCTTTTTATTTTGGGAATGGCAAGCCTGGCAGTAGTCTCCATTTTTATCATTATCATGAAAAATGTGAGCCTTTATATGCTTGCAGCCGGAGCTTTGGCAGGAGGGTTTATCGGCTTGCAACTAACATTGGCTGTGAATCTTACTTTTTTTATACTTTGTTCACTTCTTCTGGGCGGACTAATAGGCTTCTCCCGCCTGTCTCTCGAAAAGCATAGGCCTCAAGATATTTATTTCGGCTTTTTAACAGGAGCGGTGGTAATGATGCTTCATTACCTTTATCTGTAATAAGTTAATCAAATTAAGATCCTACCACCATTTTTGTGGAATTTTGTATGTAAATATAATTGTTTTGAGATGTTCAACTGCTTACGTATTAATTACACCAAATTTGTGTTTCTTATTTTTGAACACGGATGATACGGATTAAACTGATTTACACGGATCAGTGTTAATCTGCTTCATCAGTGTTATCCGTGTTCTTATCCCTAAAAAACTTTCATCAACAATTTTGTGGTTATTCCAATGAAAGGCAATTCAGTTAATTTGATGAAAAATGGTTCGGCTTATTTGTAGCAAAATTATTATCAGATGATTGGTATTAGTATTTAATTGAACACCTCAACAATTGTTTTTGATATTTTGAGTCCACAGTCTTTATCCAATAGTCGGCAATGGGCTGAATTATGGACTGCCAACCAAAATAGTAGCCATGTAATATAAAATAAGTCTTTCTCCTAAAATCGCAGTTGAACCAAATTTAGAAAGGCATCAACGAAATACCAACTGAAATTGGATAAATTTCGGGACCCTTGTTTTTGGTAAAAAGATTGGTAAGTGAATAAAATCCTGTAACGTTGATAAACTTCCACCCAAACCTTGCCGTAACACCATATCTGAAACTTTCGATATTCGGGATGTCTTTAAATTTCACGAAAAGATTATCGGTGGTGCCAAGCAGGTAATCATCGCCACGGTATTTGGTGTGGCTGTCGATAAGGAAGCCAATTTTAAAACCTACCGAAGCTCGTATGTCGCTTTTGGTTCTTAGCCTGAATTCGAGGGGAATGTCAAAGTAGGTGTATGAAATCTTATTTTTTTTGTAATTTTTGCCCGGGTACTTTGAACTGATTGGACGAAGCCCTGAAACATTGCTGTCATTTTCTACTACAAAGGCATCACTTTTAAAGTTGTGCGATCCAATACCAACGCCAAAGGCAAAGCTGAAATTACTTTTCCCTATTCTGTAATCGTACAATCCTTGAAAATCTACACCAAGGTTAAAAAACTTGTTATCAACCGAATCGGGTACATTAACATAAAAATCGTTGATTACAGTAAAAATGGCACTTGCTTTTCTGCGGGTACTTTCATCCACATTTTGCGAAAAACCCTGGAATGCTAAAAAAAATATGAGGATAAGTATGATGTGTTTTTTCATATTGTGATACTATTGAAACGGAAAATGGTACAGTTTGTCAAATTTAATATTTACCTATTTACTTTGTGAGTTAACTTTTAAAAGCCTGAAATATTTCATTGGTTTATATTTTCACCTTCACCCACCAATTCCAAGGTAGTCGAAATTCTGCAATTTTCTTTGTTTTCTTCCATATAGAAAATATAAACCGGTGCCTCGTTCCTAAGCATATCAACAATTACAGGCATGTCGCTAAAATGGTAATAGTAGTAATACAGGTTGTATTTTTTTTTGGTTTGCGGTAGCTGGCAACCATCAGTCATAAAGTGGAGGTAGCCCAAAAAACTACTTTCATCGGTTAACATGATCACTGCTTTAATATCGTTTTTACCTGAGCGCGACGAAAAAGCCATGTACGAATACTTTTGGATGGTTTTAATTTCAATTTCTTTTCCCATTTTACAATTATTTTTTTACAGTTACAAAGATGCAAACTTTTATTGAAACATCGGCAAAATATATGATGCTGGTCCGAAGGACTCCTACGGAGAAACAATTTAATGATTGAAAAGGGCGACTTGAGCGAACGAAGCGAGGTTGGCGAAGAAAGCGACTTGAGATAACGAAGCGAAGTAGGCGAACTAAGAGACTTAAGCGACTTGAGAGAACTAAGCGACTTGAGAGAACGAAGCGAAGGAGGCCAATGGCACGAACGATTTTCGATTACCCAATCATCTTTTCCTTTTAAAAGCCAAAGCCTTCAAAATCCAGCGCGGGAGTGGTTTGTCCGGGTTTCGCTTGCTCAGGTTAAGCGAAATGTTAAGCTTTTCGATAATCGGGATTTTATGGGTTTCCACAAACTCGATGGGTATGCCATCGGGATCGGAAATGTAACCAAAGTGCCCGGCTGCATCGCCCATGTCGAAACTGTTGCCACCCTCAATTTGGCTGCGGCTGTCAACAGTAAAAGGAAAGCCTGCCTGTGCGCATTTTTCCTTTAATGCATCAAAGCCGGTAATGTCGAAACACAGATGAATAAACCCGGGGTCGCCCCAGATTCTTCCATGGAAAACCACATCAGGTTTATGGTGTGTAACCTGGATAAGCTCTATTTGGGTTGGCCCAAAAAACTGAGAAAAAGCACCTTTGCGAGGTTTGGAGTGGGTGAGTAAAACCCGCCTCATCTTTTCGCCGCCGCCGTCATTTACCCGGAGGTCCTCAAAAGTTCCGGATTGATCATATACAATATTGTCGTACTCCAGTAGATCCTTATAAACTTTCAGCGATTTATCAATATCCGAAACACCAATGATTGCCCCATAAGTACCGCCATTTTTGGAGGTGCCTTTGTAAAACCTGTCCACTTCTTCCAAAACCTGGAAAACGTTTCCAAAGGGATCTTTTACAAAAAAGTTTTTGATGCCGTTTGGAGTCTCAACAACTTCGCCAAGGAGGTCAAGCCCTTTTTGTATCATTTCATCAAACGACTTATGAATATCCACAGCTTTTATTTTGCAAACATTGATGCCGATATCTCCAAGGTTTAGGTTGTGATGTGCTTTTTGAGGTTTTTTGCCGGTATGTTGCCAAATTTCAAAACCACCGCCACCCATCATATTCAGTGCAAGAATAGCGTGGCGCTCGCGTGGTTCGCCTTCGGTGTAATGCAACATATACTCCGCAATGGCCTTTTCATCAAAAATTTCGATGTCCATCCCAAAATTTTTTCGATACCACCCGTATCCTGCATACACATCTTCTACACCTATGCCTATTTGCTGTATTCCTACAAAATTGATCCCCATGTTGATATTCTATGTTGGTTTGATTGAATCTGCAATTTTATAAAAAATTGATGGAAAAAACCTTTTTATGTGTACCATAAAAATTTCTTTTTTCCCAATATAAACTTCTCTTTTCTTTTTTTGGATTGCCCTGAGGTATTTTCTGGCACACACTTCGGCAGCCATTCCACTGTCCTGTCCCTTGTCCAGCTTATTATGTGTGGCTCCGTTGGGCAAAATGGCACTGTAGGAAATGGGGGTGTTTATCCTTCCCGGACAAACAATGGTAACAAAAACTCCATTTTTTCTTTCTTCGATACCCAGGGTTTCGAAAAAGCCATGTAAAGCGTGTTTTGCCGCAGCATAAGCCGAGCGCAGGGGGAAACCAAATTTTCCCGTAATACTGCTGGTTACAGCAACGTGTCCACCTCCGGATTGTTTCATGTTTTTCACTACTTCTTTGGCTATCGTTATATTGCTAAAATAATCCAGTTCCATCAACAAACGGTCAACTTTTAACTCTGTTTCAACAGCTTTACCCCGTTGGCTTTTTCCGGCATTCAAAATCAAAACATCAATCTTACCAAAAAAGGAAAGCGCTTTTTGTGATAAGCCGGTAAACTGTGTACTATCAGAAAGATCGCAGGGAAGGGTTTTACACTCTGTTCCATTTGCTTTGCAAATTTCAGCCGCTGATTTTAATTTTTCTTCATTGGAGGAGGTTAGTATGAGCCTTGCCCCCAGTTTACACAAAAGTTCTGTCAATGCAAGTCCGATGCCCGATGATGCCCCGGTAATCCATACCACTTTTCGATTGAAGAAATCCATAGTAAATAAAATGGTAGCAAAATTAACAAAAACCAGTTAGATAAGTGTTTTTGTGCGAACCAAAAGGGTTTGTTTTCAAATAGTTTAGTATATGGTATGCCTTGATAGAAAAACTGTTTCATAATGTGGGCAATAATCTGTATCCATATTTTTTATAGGAGCATCTCAAAAGCAATGGGTTTTAATTGGCGCTAATTGAAAAGGCAGTACTTTTACACTCAAAGAAACTATAGCTATGAAAAGAAAATTGACCAATTATTTTCTGCTAAGTTTGGTAATATTCTTCCTGTTATTTTTTAATACCGCATTAAATGCTCAAAACAACAATTCATTCGTTGGTTTTCGTTCCGGTATTTCCATTCCCTTTGGTGATTTTGGATTAAAATCATTAGATAACGGAACCTTTGCCGAGCTCGGATTTCAGGCTGCTGCCGAAGGAGTATGGTTTTTCAAACCTCATTATGGAATTGGTGCCTCCGTTGGAGTAAATTTTCATCCTATCGATGTTTCCGGCTTAGGAGCAGCTTTGGTTCAATCTGATCCATTTTTGGATGATGTCTATATTCGTTCTGAATCCTTTCTTACCATTGCCACAATGGCCGGCCCATACATTCAGTTTCCACTGGTCAATAAATTTTCGCTTACAGGTAAGTTTTTAGTTGGGTTGCTTTACGGACAAACGCCTTACCAGCTCTTTAAGCCTGATTTTTTTGGTGTTGATGTTTCTTTTTATGAAATTACGTCAGCACGCGATTGGAAGTTTTCCTGGATGGCAGGTGTCGGATTGAGGTATGATATTTCTCCATGTTTTGGGCTTGTTTTCGATTCGGAGTTTATGTACGATACCTTACAGTTTAATTTTAAAACTTTAACCGAATCACGTACCGATAAAGAGCTATTCGCAATTATTAATCTGTCGCTGGGGATAAGGCTGGTATTATAATTACTTTGAAATTAACCAACCGCACTTATTTTTTCGAGCCGTTCCAAATTTGTGATTTCAATCTCATCACCATTTAAGGTGATGATATTCTCTTCTTTAAATTCTTTTAATATCCTGATAAAACTTTCTTTTGAAAGGCTTGTCATATCCGCCAGATCCTGACGTGATAATGACATTTTAAATTTATTGGATTCGTAAATATCCTTACACAAATACAGCAAAGCATCGGCAACCCTGCCGGGCATTTGTTTTTGAGTAAGATCAGCAAAACGGCCGAATGTAAAAATTGCATTTTTATTGATGTGCATAATAAACTGCTCGGCAAAGTCAGGATTCGACCGGATGGCCTTTTTAAAATTTTCCTGTACAATAAAACAGATAGTCGTATCTTCAAGGGCTGTGGCAGAGTAATAGTTTCTGCTATCGATAAAAATCCCGGGGCCTCCAAACATCTGGATTGGCTTGATTATCTTTATTATCAGATTTCTATTATTATTTCCCTCAAGATAAATTTTTGCCAGGCCGCTGGTGAGCATTAGGATGTGTGAAGACGCGGAACCTTGTTTAAAGATCATTTCGCCCGCTTTGTACGAAACCTCGAACCTCCCTTCGTTGATCATTAACAACTCTTCGTTGTTTAGAAGTTTGAAGAGCGGAGACCTTCGGTTGCAGTCATTACAGTTTCCGCAAATAGCCGATTTTTTAAATTGAATCATAAAACATTACTTCTTTTTCAATATGCAAAAGTAATCATTAAATCAATTAGTTAGTGATTTTTAAGCGCCTTCATCATCAAAGTATTGATATATGTCAATATGAAGGATAATAAATACTTTTTTATGGCAGAAAAATACTAAGCCCAATTATGGACTGCGTGAATTTGTTAACAGTACTTTTGACGATGGAATTTAATTTATAACCAATTAAAATATTTATTAATGAAGAAATTTAATATAGCACACTTATTTATGGTAATGGTTCTGGCGCTCGTAGTGGCAGCAGGATGTACAAAAGAAGGCCCTGCCGGCCCGGCCGGTGCTGATGGAACAAACGGAACTAACGGAACTGAAGGTGCCGATGGAACAACAGCGTGTGTGGAATGTCATAGCAGCAACCAGGTGCTTTTTGCAATTGAAAATCAATGGGGTCACTCTACACATGCCTTGGGTGGAAACTATGAAAGAAATACAGGCGAGTGCGCAATTTGCCACACAAGTCAAGGGTTTTTAGGGAATATCGATGGTTCTTATGATTACATGGCGGAAGGAGCAATGATTTCAAATCCAAATCCACCAAACTGCTATACCTGTCATAAAATTCATGATACCTACACCTCTGCCGACCTGGTCTTTACATTTGAAGGGCCAACAGAACTCCGCAATACAGGTGGTTCAACTGTTGATTTTGGTAAAGCAAATCTTTGTGCAAGTTGCCACCAGGGTGGAACAGTTGATCCATTCCCTGTAGAAGGTGGTGCCGAAATCGTTGTTACATCTCCATATTGGGGTCTTCACCATGGTCCTCAAGCCAACACTTTAGCTGCCGCCGGATTATTTGAACCAGGAACAGGCTACAACGCGAATCATCAGCACTTTACAAATATTGCCGATGCTTGTGTTACTTGTCACATGGCCGAGCCTTTTGGCGCACAAGCAGGCGGGCACACCATGAATATTGCTTATTATTATCACGGCTCAACCAATGTTAACCATGCCGGATGTATCTCCTGCCACGATGCAGAAACCCTGGCTGAAAAAACCCAGGTATTTCAAGACCAAATTGCTGCACTCTTAGTCGATTTGAAAGTTAAACTGGATGCAGCAGGAATTACCGCCGAAGGTAGCTACAGCCCAATCCCCGGAACTTATCAGGCAGTTGTTGCAGGCGCTTGCCTCAACTACAAAGCATTAACCGAAGACAGAAGTCTTGGGGTACACAATCCTTCATACATTAAAAAGATATTAGAGAATTCTATTGCAGCTTTCTAAATCCTTTTTAGATTTTAAAACAAATGGGCTTCTAATTATGTCCGTCTTTTTAGTAATGTTTCCCGCAGATTTCGCTGATTAGGATTAGAAGCCTGTTTTTAATTCAGTAACTATTTCCCAAAATTAATTACTATGAAACTAACCCGAATATTACATCTTGCAATGATTGTTCTTTTTGTGTGGTTGCTTACCTCGTGTGAATACGATTTTATAAAACCCGAACCGGGGCCTGAACCTCCCGATCCAACCGATACCATAAGCTTTTCAGTTCAGGTAGCGCCTATTTGGGAGACTGACAATTGCACAAACTGTCATAAGTCGGGAGGTATTTCATCTCTCGACCTTACGGCAGCAAATGCTTACAACAGCCTTACTACAAAAGGAATGTACAGTACCGCAAGTCCTGACGCCAGCAAAATCTATACTTACCCACATCCAGTTACCGGCAGTCATGGTACTAAGTATTCTTCCGAAGCTGAAGCTCAAATAATTTTGCAATGGATAACTCAAGGAGCAAAAAACAACTAAGTAGAATAACTAAAATTTTAAATCAATGAAAAAGTATATAGCAGGACTAATTATTTTACTATTTGGATTTACCCCGGTATTCGCTCAGGATGAAGCAGAAGCAAAACCAAAAGATAAACCGGTACGGACTCCGTTTGAACACAGTTTACTTATCGACAACCAAACATGTTTAATTCATCCAAAAAACACATTGGAATGGGTTATCCAACACAGGTTTGGAACAATGGACAATGGTATTAAGGATATTTACGGACTGTATGCTCCCGGGGCTAACATCCGTAATGGTTTTAACTATAGCATTATGGATAATGTACAAATTGGCTATGGCCTGACCCTGAAAAATATGTACAGCGACTTTAATCTTAAATGGGCTGCTTTGCAACAAACACGCGAGAATACCATGCCTGTAGCTGTTACACTGTATGCAAATATGGCAATCGATGGCAGAAATAAAAGTGTTTTCGGCACAGAATACAAATCCTCAAACCGCCTATCCTATTTTTCGCAGGTAATTGTTGGAAGAAAATTCAACGACTGGTTTACTTTGCAGGCCACAGGTTCTTTTACACACTTTAATTCTACCGATTCCACCGGTAACCACGATGTGTTTGGTGTTGGGTTTAATGGAAGAATAAAGTTTTCACCCCAGTCATCATTTGTTTTTCAGTATGATATTCCCTTGAAAATCCAATCTATTTCCGAGCAGAAAGACTTTGAGGTTGCCAAGCCAAACTTTGGGATAGGGTATGAAGTATCAACAGGTTACCATGCTTTTCAAATCTATATTACATCATCAAACGGCATACTGCCACAGGAACTATACATGAATAACGGATTCGATCTGAGCAATGGATTTTCCGATCTCATGTTCGGGTTTACAATTACGAGACTCTGGGGATTTTAATTTAAAAAATTTTTATCATTAATGTACAAGTATCTTTTTTGTTTAGCTACAGCGCTATTTCTAAGCCTGTTATTTAATCAACCTGTATTTAGTCAGGAAGGAAAGGAAATACCTGAAAATGTAATTGAGAACCAAAAATGTTTCCAATGCCACGGCGACCGTTTTTATTCTTATTATAACGATTGGGCAGAAAGGGGGGTTCGTGATAGAATGAACCCATTTTTTGTATTGGACTCTGCACAGTTTTATCAGTCAAATCATAAAACATTTCTATGCACCGACTGCCATTCCAGCGATTATGAAAACTTTCCTCATGATGGTCTGCTCCGTATGGAGACTAAATTTTCGTGTATGGATTGTCATGGCGGAGATGAAACCTTTGCACAGTTTCATTTCGAAAAAATCGAAGAAGATTTCCAGCAAAGCGTTCACTCAATACTCCATAACGATGACTTTACCTGTTGGAAGTGTCATAATCCGCATACCTATAAACTAAATGCACGTAATAACAAAAACATAAAAAAGGTAATTGTTTATGATAATAGTATTTGCCTAAGTTGCCATGCAGACATCGATAAATACCAGCTTATTTCAAAACTCACCAATCCAAATATTTTAGAAACGCACGAGTGGCTTCCCAACCAGGCTTTGCATTTTAGCAAAGTTCGATGTATTGAATGTCATACAGAGGTTGATAAAGATATTTTAATAGCGCATAAGGTATTACCAAAGAAAGAGGCCGTGCGTAATTGTGCTGATTGCCATTCGCAGAACTCCTTGTTGATGGCGACACTGTACAAATTTGAATCGTTTGAAAAGAGAAACGATCTTGGCTTTTTCAATGCTACAATGTTAGGCGACCACTATATTATCGGGGCAAACCGCAATTTTTACCTTAACGTGGCAAGCCTTATTATAATTGGCTTTGTGTTGATGGGAATTTTAATTCATACAGTACTCAGATTTATTACAAAATAATATGGAAACAAAAATTTATTTATATCCAATTTGGATCAGGTTATGGCATTGGAGCAACGGTTTGTTTTTTCTAATTTTACTATTTTCAGGCCTTAGCCTGCAATATTCTGCTGAAGTTTATTCAATGATCAGGTTTGATATTGCCGTATCAATGCACAACGTTTCAGGTGTAATTCTTTCGATAGCTTACATTATATTTTTACTTGGAAATATATTTTCTGCCAACGGAGGATACTACAAAATTCCAAAAAGCGGCTTTCATAAGGAATTATTCTATCAGATACGATATTATACTTTGGGTATTTTTACCAAAAAGAAAGCACCATATCCAATTAGCATTGAGCGCAAATTCAACCCTTTACAGAAACTCAGTTATGTGGGTGCAATGTACTTTCTGTTGCCAATATTGATTGCAAGTGGATGCGGGTTAATTTTTCCCGAAATACTAATTCATAAGGTGTTTGGTATGAGTGGTCTTCACCTTACCGGTCTTACTCATATTATTGCCGGGTTCTCACTTTCTGTTTTTATGATTATTCACATCTACTTCTGCACCATAGGAAAAACTACTACAAGTAATTTTAAAAGCATGATAAATGGATGGCATTAATAAAATAGAATATGTTTATGAAGTACATAAAATTCCATTATGTATTGATTGCATTCTTGATCACACCTATGATTCTTTTTTCGGGATTGTTGAATACACAAAGCAATGAACCTTATGCACCTGATTGCAAAGCGTGTCATAGATCGCACGATATTTTGTCTTCACTGAATACCGATTCGCGTACCTATAAAGAAACCTATCATGGTAAAGCATACCAGCTTGGCGATTTAAGAGATGCACGATGCTCAGATTGCCATGGGTCGCATAGCATTTTTAAAATCGAAAATCCCAATTCACAGTTGAATTACAAAAACATTGTAAATACACGTAAGCAATGTCATGCGAATGCCAATCCTGGGTTCACTGGCTATCTTACACATGCCACACACAACGACAACTATGTGCTCTTTTACTCGCTTTGCAGCAGTTATCACCTTCGGATATTTTGCTTTCCATTTAGGCACATTGTTTCAGTTAAGAGCCATAGAGGGACTTAGTACAAAAGAATTTCTATTTGGTAAAAACTCTTTGATGTTTAATATGCAGGATATTAAAGATTTGGGTGCTTCCATTAAATGGTTTTTGGAACGCGGACCAAGACCCGAATACGGAAGATGGACTTATTGGGAAAAGTTTGACTACATGGCTGTATTTTGGGCCGTTGCAGTTATTGGGTTATCGGGACTAATTTTTACAATTCACTTCTTTAATACCCATTTAAGACCTGAATCGTTTCCAATGGATACGGTAATTTTTACTGGACATGTGCCTTTAGAAGAGTACAAAAAAGATCGTCCACGAGAATATAAAGAACTGGTAGAATCGGGAAATCTTGATAAAGTTGTGGTTGAAAGAGATTTTTCTTCAACATGGATGAAATTTGTAAAGTTTTTCGGTTTCCTATTCTTGGGATTGGGCGTAATTATGATAATTCTAATTGTGTATTCGCTCTTGATGGGAGTTTATTAGAACCACCAACATTTATTACTAATCAAAATTTAGTTATTGATAATCAGTTGAATTTGAATTAAATTTGAAAACTCAATCTGGAACAAAAATGGAAATAGTTTCAGGATTTAAGACTTAGACAGATAAAAAGCAATTCGCAACCAAAAATTAAAATTATGTTAGTAAGAAGTTTATTAATTGCATGCTTTCTCTTTATTATGGGAAATATTGCCATGATGGCACAGGAATTTGATTTTGTTGGCGCAAAAAAATGCAAAATGTGTCACAACAAACCAGCAACAGGAGCCCAGTATAAACTATGGTCCAAAGGCCCTCATGCCAATGCTATGGCAAGTTTAAAAGGTGAAGAGGCCAACGATCCTAAATGCCTGAAGTGTCACTCTACAGCTGCAGCAGCAGATCCCGATTTAATTGCCGGGCTTAAAGCTGAAGAAGGCGTTTCTTGCGAATCATGTCATGGTGCAGGCGGAGGATATTACCCCAAGGCCGTTATGAAGAGTCAGGAAAAATCACTTGAAAAAGGATTGATTATTCCTACTGAAGAGACGTGTATAAAGTGTCACAACGACGAAAGCCCAACTTTTAAAGGCTTTAACTACGCTGAGTATTTGAAAAAAATTGCACATCCAAATCCTGCAAAAGAATAGTTCAAATATTTCATAGTATCTAATAGAACATCATTTTTAGGCTAATCAGGAATTATAATTTTTTAAATTGGATTACTGGTTAGCCGAGTGATGATTTTGATGACTATTAAATCGAAATTAATTTCTCATAGCGATAGTTGGAATTATTGAGTTTTAAAATTATAATTTCAGAGTCTCTTTGACCTGGACTGTACTGGCCAAAGTTGTTTAGTATATTAATAAATTGAATTTATGAAATACAAACACTTAAATATTTAGATAATGAAGCTACCTCGTTCCTTTTATAGTTGGACTACCGCTGCAGGAGCTGCATTGGCTTTCATTAGCTTGATGCTGATCATATTTATGATGACCATATCCTTTATCTTCGGGATTGGTGATAATTACACTGGACTGTTTACATTTATTATACTTCCGGTATTTCTCATCATAGGATTAATCATGATTCCAATTGGAGCAATCAGGAAAGCAAAGAAGATAAAAAAGCTGGAAGGTGATGACGAAGAATTTAAGTTCCCGATTGTAAATTTAAATGAGCCATCTCAACGCACAGCAGTTTTTATTTTTGGATTAGGAAGCACAATTTTTCTACTTTTTAGCGCCATAGGAAGTTATGAAGCATTTCATTATTCCGAATCCGTCGAATTTTGTGGCACACTTTGCCATACAGTTATGGAGCCTGAGTATGTAGCCTACCAAAATTCATCGCATGCAAAAGTATCCTGCGTTACTTGTCATGTTGGGCCTGGAGCAGGTTGGTATGTTAAATCAAAAATGTCTGGAATTTATCAATTATATGCGGTTACGGCCGGTGTTTATCCAAGACCAATAAAAACACCTATAAAGGATTTGAGGCCGGCCAGGGAAACATGTGAACAGTGCCACTGGCATGAAAAATTTTATGCCAGACAGCTTATTACCAAAAGGCATTATCTGGCAGATGAAACTAATTCGGAATGGGATATTCATCTTAATATTAAAACTGGTCCAAGTTTAAGCGCTCTGGGCTTGCAGGAAGGAATACACTGGCATATTAATCCTGATGTTAAAATTGAATACATTGCTACATCACCACAGATCGATGAAATTCCCTGGGTGAGATACACCAACACAAAAACCAACGAAGTATTTGTTTATGAGGATGCCGACAACCCCCTTGATAGCATCGAGTTGTACAAAGATAAAATTAGGACCATGGATTGCATCGACTGCCATAACAGGCCGTCGCACCATTATCGTAATCCCATCGATTTTGTTGATGATGCGCTTGCCTCCGGACGAATTTCGAGTGACCTCCCTGAAATAAAATTAATGAGCATGCAAGTTGTTACGCCTGAATTCCCAACTAAGGATAGTGCTATGCATTACATTGAAAGCGAATTAATGACTTATTACGAGGACAATTATCCGGAAGTTTTTGAAACACAAAAACACCTGTTAACTCAGGCAGTTAATACGCTGCAAGAAGAATTCAATAAAAATATTTTTCCATACATGGGGGTCAGATGGGATGTTTATCCAAGTCATCTTGGGCATGTGGAAACTGTTGGATGCGCACGATGTCATAATGATCGGCATACAACTGCCGATAACAGAGTGATAAGCCGTGATTGTAATCTTTGTCACATAATCAAAGCTCAGGGGCCTCCCGATAATTTGGTGATCGATTCTACTATGCAGGGACTTGAATTTCAGCACCCGGTAGATATTGATGGAGAATGGAAGGTTTCACTTTGCACCGATTGCCACGAACAATTGTATTGATAATATTACCTTTCTCAAAGTTTTGATTTTGAGTTGGGTTTTATTTGGGGATAGTTTTTTCATTTTTCAGGGCCTTTAGGGGCCCTGTTTTTTGCTTACTTTATGCAATCTAAGATATGCTAAGGGAGAATAGTTCAAAAGTTTTTAAACCCTTGCAAATTTCTCCTGTCTTTAGATTGTATTTAAGTAATTAACCATAAAAACATATTAAAATGAAAAAGCAAGTGATTGTACTGGTTGTAATGGCAATAGCAATTGCCCAGTTTTGGGGATGCGATGAATCCTCAGTGTATAGTATGATAAAAGGATCGGGAAATGTAGTAGATGTTCAATACTCATTTGCAGATTTCAACAGAGTTGAAGTTAACAACGCGTTTGAATTGTCTATTGTAAAATCAGACTCTTTTAGTGTTGTGGTGTATGTGGATGATAATATTGTGAATTATCTCGAAGTCCGGCGCTCCGGCAACTGGTTGATCATTGATCTGGAAAGTGGGCACGATTATAACAATTTGATTCTGACAGCCGAAGTATATATGCCAACAATCGAAAATTTAAAAGGAAGTGGTGCAATTGCGGTCTCTATGAATGGCTTTTCTACACCAACAAATTTGGATGATTTTGATATTGAGCTTTCGGGAGCAAGTGCATTTTCTGGTAATTTTGATGCGGATAATTGCGACATTGTTTTGTCAGGTGCAAGTGTTATTAATATCAACGGACTTTGTTCCAATCTTTACCTGGAAGCAAGTGGTGCCAGCCAATTGAATATGGGTAATTTTGTTACCGAATCAGCATATTTTGTTTTAAGCGGAGCTTCCGACGGAACTATTCATGTTACCGATCATTTGGATGTAACATTAAGTGGAGTCTCAGTGTTACGTTATCATAATAATCCTGAAATTGGCAATGTAAATATTACCGGAGCATCATCACTAATCAAACTTTAATAATGGCCGGACCTTTTGTTATCAAAACCCAAAGGCTTGAATTGATTGCCGGAAACCTCGATATGGCTGAGGCTGAAATGTCTAATATTTTTCGTCTTTCATTATTATTAAATGCGGAGTTCCCTTTTGGTTGGCCTCCTCCTGAAAATGATGAAAATACAATGGAATGGTTTTTCCAAAGGATTTTTGATATGCCGGAGGCCAGGGGCTAGTTGATGTGGTATTTTGTCGCCACCGAAAATGACAAAAGAATTGTGATTGGCAATGGAGGCTTTTTAGGTTTGCCCGATGAAAATGGGATGGTGGAATGTGGGTATTCTATCATTGAGCCAGCACAAAATAACGGCTTTGCTACTGAAGCGCTGCATGGTCTGGTAAAATGGGCTTTTGTAAATAATGATGTTAATGGTATAATTGCAAAAACAATTAAGAACAATCCTGCCAGCAAAAGTGTTCTCGAAAAAAATCATTTCAAATTCATCGAATATGATGCAGTGGTGGGAGAACTTGTTTATAAGTTACTAAAAAATCAAAAACCTAAAGTGAGAGGTAATTAAATTTGGTTGATAATTTCGAGGATTTTATCCTTGTTTCGTGAGGATACCGGCACTTCAAATCCCATGGTAAGTTTTATAATGTTTTCGTTAGCCCTCAGGTACGACTGCACATGTTTCATGTTTACCATGTACTGACGGTGGGGTTTTATAAATCCGCTTTCGGTAAGCGTATCATAATAATCTTTTAATGTTTTGGAGGTTTTTATTTTATGGCCATTTTCAAGGAAAAAGATGGTGTAATTTTTATAGGATTTACACATAATAATTTCCGAAACATTCACAAGATTGTATTGATCTTTTGTAGCCAATACAATTCTTTTTATCGGGCCGCCGGAATTACTATACGCGAGTAGTTTGGAGAATTTTTGTGTTAAATCCCTGTTTTGAAGTTCCAACTCTGCCTTGTCAACAGCTTTTATCAGTTCTTCATGTACAATTGGTTTTAACAGGTAATCAACAGTGCTGTATTTAAAGGCCTGTACCGCAAATTCAGAATATGCGGTGGTAAAAATAATATCAAACTTAAAACCATTGATTTGGCTTAGTAGGTCGAAGCCATCGCCATCGGGCATTTCAATATCTAAAAACACCAAATCAGGCTCGTATGTTTTTATGCATTCCAACCCTGATTTCACATCATGACCTTCACCTACAAGTTCAACATTATCACAATACTTTTCAAGTAAAATTTTAAGTGTTTCACGGGCATTATATTCGTCCTCTATAATGATGCTTCTAATCATTTAGGCTGTCTTTAGTGCTATTTGAAAAAATCAGGCACGTAAAAATACATTTTTTTGACATAGTCAAATTTAATTTAACACAAATAATTTCGTTTTTTATACTACAAAAACCTATAAGCGATGGCGAAATCCTTGGTACAGGAGTCCTTATTTGTTCAGTTTTAATTTATCTTTGTTGAAAATATTTTTAGGTATGATTAAATCAATGACCGGATACGGCAGGGCCGAAGGTGAAGTAAACAATAGGAAATTCACTGTTGAACTGAAAACACTCAATAGTAAACAGTTCGACATGTTATCGAGAATTCCACCTGTTTATAAAGAAAAGGAACTTCAGATAAGATCGATTTTGCAGCAAAAACTTGAACGCGGAAAAATTGAAATAACTGTTAATGTTGAAGATTCGAAAGCTGATGTAAATTTTGCCATCAACAGGGAACTTGCCACGCAATATTATAACGAGATTATCGGGCTTCAAAGAAACCTTGGTATTGAAAACAGTAATGAGATACTTGCTACGATTCTTAAATTGCCTGAAGTGATACAGGCCGTTCCTGATGTGCTTGAAGAAGAGGAGTGGGAAGGAATGCAAGAAATTATACATCAGGCCGTGGCCTTATCCGATGATTCCAGAATAAAAGAAGGAAAAGTCCTTGAAAATGATTTTACCGAACGTATTGCTACCATAACTGCTTTGTTGTTAAATATTAACAAATACGAAGATCAGCGCATAGTGAGAATTAAAGAAAAATTGAAAGCTGATCTTGAAAAATATTTCGAGGAAAAAAAGATAGACCAAAATCGACTGGAGCAGGAAATGGTTTATTACATCGATAAAATTGATATTACAGAGGAAAAAGTGAGGTTGAGCAATCATTGTAATTACTTTCTTCAAACCCTGGCCGAAGCCGACACCGCCAATGGGAAAAAGCTAAACTTCATCAGCCAGGAAATTGGCAGGGAGATCAATACCATCGGATCAAAAGCCAACGATGGAGATATTCAAAAGTTGGTGGTTCAGATGAAAGATGAACTGGAAAAAATTAAAGAGCAACTATTCAATATTTTATAGATAGTATGACCGGGAAATTAATCGTTGTTTCAGCACCATCGGGGTCAGGAAAAACTTCAATAGTAAAAGAAATCCTTGCATCGGATTTAGGCCTCGAATTTTCAATATCGGCATGTAGCCGCAAGCCAAGGGGAAATGAAACCAATGGGAAAGATTATTATTTTTTGTCGATCGAAGATTTTAGAAGCAAAATTGCCAACGATGAATTTATCGAGTGGGAAGAGGTGTATCCCGGAAATTATTATGGCACTTTGAAATCGGAGCTTGAACGTATTTGGCAAAAAGGAAAGCATGTTATTTTTGATGTTGATGTTGTTGGCGGATTAAATATCAAGAAGAAATACAATGACCGTTGCCTTGCGATTTTTATCCAGGCTCCTTCGCTTGCCGAACTCGAAAAACGCCTGCGTGACCGATCGACCGACAGCGAAGAAACGATTATAAAAAGAATTGAAAAAGCCGAATATGAACTAACTTTTGCGCCCAGGTTTGACCTCATAATAGTAAATGATAATTTTGAAACAGCAGTAAAGCAAACCTACCGGGAGCTTGAAAAATTTATTGCCTGAAAATATGGAAGCAGAACCTACAAGGAAACTATCTACAATTGTATTTACCGATATTGTCGGGTATTCCGAAATGATGAACCGCGATGAAAACCAGGCAATGAAAGTGCTTGAGTTTCACGATAGAATTGCCGGGGAAATTTTTACTAGTAACTACGGGCAGATTATCAAAAAGCTTGGTGACGGTATTCTCGCGGTTTTTTCTTCGGTTAAGGATGCTTACACAGCTGTAAAAATGTTCGGCGAAGAAATTAAAGAATTTAATACAGCTAAACCTTCCAACCACCGATTGCTGGTGAGAACAGGAATTCATGTTGGTAGTGTGTTATACCGCGATGGAGATATTTTTGGAAACGATGTAAATGTGGCCGCACGGCTGCAACAGATTTGCGTTCCGGGAGGTGTTTGCCTGTCGCAATCTGCGCATTCCAAACTTGGGCAAACTTTCGATGCTGAATTTAAAATTATATCAAATGTAAAGCTTAAAAATATTGCAGAAAATTACACCGTTTCAATGCTTCCTTCTATTTATCCTGATGAGTATCCCATCGAAAAATTGTCTGCCATCGAAAATGAACACAGTAACATTGTAATTAAATCTATTACAAAAATTCCACCCGAAAAGTTCTCATTTGTTGATGCTTTAATAGTTTCGGTTGGGCTAATGATTGTATTGGATTTTGCTATTGTAAATGCCCTGGTTTATATTAGCGAAATCACTTTTAATGCAGCCATACTTAAGTTAAGCAATATTTGGATGTTATTTTACAACATCATTTTTATTGCCATTTTTACTGTTTCGCTTTTGCGCGATGCCGTGGAAATTAAATTTGAAGATGTGAGGGGAGCAGACAAGCTGTTGAGCTATATTATTCAACGGTTTGGATTTAAGTCGCCTGTAAAGAAAGGAGATCAAATAGTTTTTAAGCCGACTTTTTATAATTTGTTTATGTGGTCAACCCAAAAGATGAGGGTAGCAATTAATGGAAATTATGTTACCATCTCAGGGTCTTTTCTGTTTTTGAGGAAGGTAAAAAAAATGCTTAAATCGTATCAGAAATAAGCATTTTTAAATTCAGGATTTTATAAGCATATTCGAAATCTCGTCAGAATTGTCAACCATAACTTTTCCGCCATTAATTGTTTTGAGTTTAATTTCGAAGAGTTTCGTTCTAAGTTTTTCTAATTTCGAATCTTTGTTGATATCCTCAGCCGAAAAAGTTTCGTAGAGGAGTTCAAGGAGCTGATTTACGGTTTTGTTTTTCTTTAAACGTTCCATGATAGTATGTGTTAATTAAGTGTAGTAAATTTTGATCCATCATTAAGTTTTTATTTGTTTTGCCCCGAAAATACTAAAATATTTTAACATAACGATATTTTGGCATATTTAGTTTTGAAACATAATTTCAATTATTAACATTTTTTTTAGGACGAAATTAAGAAATATGAAATATTCCCGCCATGAGGGCGGGCAGGCTTTGATAATTATTAACACCCACGCTTGCCCCGATCATTCGGGGGGCATAAATGTCCAAAGGACTCCGATGGAGAAACATCATTCTATATCATCCGTGCATCCGTGGCTAATTTTATACAGATGAAACAAAAAACCGGCTTATTTTTCGGCTCATTCAACCCTGTTCATATCGGACATTTAATTGTTGCTGCCTACATGCGCGATTTTACCGATCTTGATCAAGTATGGTTCGTGGTATCACCCCAAAATCCGCTGAAGGATAAAAACAGTTTACTCCCCGATCACCATCGATTGATGCTGTTGAAAACGGCCATCGAAAACGATCCCGGTCTCAGGGTATCGGATATTGAATTTAAAATGCCAAAACCTTCATACACCATCCACACACTTACCTGGTTAGACGAAAAATACCCCGACAGGGATTTTGTGCTGATTGCAGGTTCTGACATCTTTGAGTCGTTTCACAAGTGGAAAAATTACGAAGTCCTTCTCGAATTTTACTCCGTTTACTTATACAATCGCCCGGGATCTGTCCCGGGGAAGTACATAAACCATCCATCCATAAAATTTTTCGCTGCCCCCTTAATGGAGATTTCTTCAAGCTTCATTCGCAAAGCAATCAAGGATGGAAAGGATGTTAGGTACATGATGCCACCTGGAGTTTGGGAATACATCAAAGAGATGCATTTTTACGAATCTTAAATAGTGCTTATCCATAAAAGCGTCCTTTTTTGATTTAAGATTGATCCCGAACATGCGCATAGCCGTTAGGCTAAGAAAATATTTGTAATTTTAAAATTAGTAAATACTATAACAAAGGCTGAAAGCCTTTAATATCAAAAGAAGGAGCACCGCTCCTTTTTAACACCAAAGCATCTGTATCCGCAGGCTGAAGGCCTGCAACAATATATTTGTCCCTCCGAAGGTGTCCATTGGACAGGCCTTCAGCCTGGTAAACTTTTTGGCAATAGGATCTTTTCTTTGATGTTCCTCCGCAGGAGACCTACGGACAGGCTTTTCAGCCTGCAAAACTTATTTGGGGAATATGTTTAGCTTGACGGCTATGCGCACCTGCGGGAATCATCCGAAGGACTCAGATGGTGGAGATATTAGATTTGATTGATACACACCAACATCTTAAATCTAAAATCTGCCTGTCCCGAAGTGTAACGTATCGGGGTTAATCTAAAATCGTATATTTTTAAAATCTCGCCTTTAGGATTCTAAGTTGTAGTTTAAAACCTGAGCCTGCTTTGACGTGATGCTTCTTCGTTGAAATACCACAAAACCCTAAAAGAGAGTACACGGTTGTATTGTTTTCTAATCTTTTCTTCGCCGGGATCAACATTGAGGTACTCACGTTCCCTTATTTTAAAAAGTGAAAATGAATAACGGACATTAAATTTTAATTGCTTGTAAATGGGGATTTGTACATCGAACAAGGCCGAATAATCATTCAAATCGTAAGGCCCGTCATTGAGTGTGCTTGTAGCTATTCGCACATTGTCCTCCCATTCCTTTACCTCGATGAGCCTGCCGTATGATAAACCCACGCCTCCCCTTAATCCGGTGCGGTCGATATAGTGGAACAAAACCGGAACCTCAACATAATTAAGGACAAGCTTATACTGATTGTAATCGTGCCGGTACCGGTAATCCATGCCCCGCCCTCCTTCTTTGTGGTAGCTCCCTTTTTGGGTGTAAATGGTTTCGATCGAAAATGTCCATTTATCTCCGAAAGGAACTACTGCGGCAGCGCCGGCATTAATGCCAAATTTCCTAAAACCAAATACATCGTCACCTTCAACATGTGTTAAATTAGTACCACCAATCAAAACTCCCATCACTCTTTGGCCATGAGCGCTATAAAAAGCGGAAATCCCTGTTAGCAAAATAATAGTGATGAATAGTTTTTTCATGATCCAGTTTCAAATTTAAACGGATTTAATAACGAACTTAAATTTGGTGTATTTCGTGAATTGCTGAATAATTTATTCCTAACCTGATTAATTCACAAATTCGTTGAATTTGTGAATTAATCACCGAAGGTCGAAAATATTTATTTAAAATATTTTCGAGGGTTAATCCTCGAATTTCCAAAGGAAATTCGGCTCTGCAGGCTTTTTAGCCTGCAGAGTGAAAAATTCATGAATTTTTCAGGCTAAAATGTCTGACTCGTATTAGGCGGAGATTTTACAATCCAGACAATTATCATTTTCAGTTACCGTTTTCTGATTGAACTTTGCCAAAGGCTTTTATCATTAAATATTCGATGATTTTATAGTTACTTTTCAAGCCGATTTCTGCATCGTAATTTAACAATAGGATTTATGAATTTCAGATATTATTTACTCTTCATTATCTTAATTATTTTTAAACCCGCGAATTCACAGAGCATTTATTATAAGCAAAAAACTGTGAAGCTTGCTTCCCAAATTGCTTTGATGACAAAAAGCGACTCTATCCTGTCCGAATCCTTGCCGGAACTTATATTGACTGACCAAGCCAAAAAGCGGGATCTCCCTCCCATTCATGATAACTCTTCATCGCCCTACCTCAGGCCGGTTTTTAATCAAAATAGTGCCTGCTGTGGACAAGCCGGCGGGGTAGCCTATAATTTTACTTATGAGATTAACCGCCTACGCAATCTTCCTTCCGATGATACACTAAATCAATACCCTGCACATTTTACCTGGAATTTCCAGAATAGCGGGGATGGTTATTATGGGGTAAGTTATTTACATAGCTTCGAAATTTTAAAAATTGCCGGAAACCCAAACGTATTTGATTATGGCGGCATGGACAACACGAGCGGCACAGAATGGATGACCGGCTACGATAAGTATTACAATGCCATGCACAACAGGGTAAGGGGTGTGAAACATTTAAAAGTAAACAACGAAACCGGACTGCTCACTTTAAAGCATTGGCTTCAAAATCATTTGGAGGGCTCCGCATCGGGTGGAGTTGCAAGCTTTTATGCCTCCAGTCCTTGGGGATATAAAATCCTTCCCGACGATAGCCCCGAAGCCGGAAAATATGCCATGACAGCTTTCCCGGCTGTTGCAACCCATGCCATGACCATAGTTGGCTACCACGACAGCATCAGGTACGATTATAACGGTGACGGCTTTTATACCAATGATATCGACATCAATGAGGATGGCAAAGTTGATATGAAAGATTGGGAGATTGGCGGATTAAAATTCGTGAACAGTTATGGCCTATACTGGGCAGATTCAGGCTTTTGCTATATGATGTATAAAACCCTGGCCGATAACCTGGGTGAGGGCGGTATTTGGAATCATTGCATCCATGTGCTGGATGTAAAAGAAACTTATGAGCCCAAACTTACATTTAAGTTCACCATCAAACATGATTCGCGCGGGAAGATGAAAATCACGGCAGGTATCGCCACCGATACCTCAGCACTTATCCCTGAACATGTAATGCACTTTCCAATTTTCAACTATCAGGGTGGCCATAATTTTATGCAGGGCAGGCGCCAGGAAGAGTTGAATAAATACCTCGAAACCGGTTTGGATATTACACCATTGCTCAGCTACATTAATCCGGGACAGCAGGCCAAATTCTTTTTGCAAATTACCGAAACCGATCCGTTTAATGAGGGTACCGGGAGAATTATCGGACTCACGCTCATGGATTATAACAATGGTACACTGGAAATCCCATGTTCACAAACTGAAGTTCCATTAACTGAAAATGGTATTACCATGATTGGTGTTACTCATGCCCCTGATTTTGATAAACCTGAGATAACAACCCCGGAATTACCCGCCGCAACAACTGGCAGTAATTACGAAACACTTATCGAAGCACAAAACGGCATCGAACCTTATCAATGGAATTTGATGACACCTTATCATCAACAACAATTTGACTTCCCCATGCCTGAAATTGATGAGGTACAACTTTTCCCGTTTAGTGGAAACGAACATTTTGCTGCTAAGAAAATAGATTTTGAGTTCCCGTTTTATAGTAAAAAATACGACACCATTTACATGCACGAAGATGGTTTCGTAATGTTTGAGCCCGATCTTTACCCCTGGCCGTATTTTAACGATCCCGGCCTATTGTTCAAAAAAGTGAGAAATATTTCGGTTTTTAACTTCAGGCCCGTGAAGTATTACAACGACCCCCTGCGCGATGACCCTGAAATGTGGTTTGAGGGCAACGAATTTTATGCAGCTTTCAGATGGAAAGGTTCATTGTATTATTTTGATGAAAAAATTGGTGAAGGCGAATTTGCTTTAGTTCTTAATTATGATGGCTTGATCAATTTTTATTACAACGGTATCGAAATGAACGAAAATGTAGTTTGGTATGCCGGCACTTCTTCGGGCAATGAAACGGATTATACCCTGCTTAAAAACTCAAATTCCATTAACGTTCCCGGTGTTTCATCTTATGTGCTGATTCCTGAGTTTTTACCAGAAAGCTTTAATATCTCTAATGAAGGAATTTTATCGGGAACGCCTGAAATAACAGAAAGCATTTACAATATCACCATTGAAGTTACCGATGACATGCGAATTTCAAACACGAAAACCTTCCAGCTTTCCGATGGATTGATTTTTAGTTATGATATTAATTCAGGTGATGATGGGATGATTGAAAACGGGGAAGAATTTACAATTGACCTGACCCTGAAAAATATTTTTAATAACGCTTTTCACAATGTAAACGCCAATATTCCTACAGACTACCCCTTCCTTGAAATCATCAACGCGAGCGCTTCTTTTGGAGATATTGCTCCCAATGAAAGTAAAACAATTGAAAATGCTTTTACACTAAAAGTGGAACAAACCTGCCCCAATAACTTTAATTTCCTGACCGATCTCACACTCTCATCTGACGAAGCCGACTGGATAGGGAAAATGAATTTTGAAGCCTTTGCCCCGTCAATGGCCATCTCTTCGTTTCTGGTGCAGGATGATAACAACCATAGGCTCGATCCTGGTGAAACGGTTGATATTTCGATAAAAGTAGCAAATACCGGATTATTGGATATTGAAAATGTTCAGCTTATGTTAGAATGCGAAAATGAACTGATCACGGTTAATGGCTCGCTTCAATCTTTTGGCAATATGACTGCTGGAGAAGAAAAGTCGGTGCAGTTTTCGGTAAGTGCCAGTCCCGATATCAATGTGGCCGATACTGTAGTGTTCAATCTGGCACTGAGTTTTGATCCTGATTATTTAATCGAACAAACAAATCAAATCACCATAGGCCAATATACGGCGGTTATTTTTAGAAAAGGGTCAAATCCCGCATCAGCTGAAGCAATATTGGCCAGTATGCTGGAACTGGGAGTTGATGTATTTTCAACCACCACCCTGCCCGAAGAGTTTGAGATGTACCGCTCGGTGTTTGTGTGCCTGGGAACTATATCCCAGAGCAATGCACTCACTGCAGAGGAAGCATCAAAACTGGCAACTTATCTTAACGATGGTGGCAATATTTACCTCGAAGGCACAATGACATGGACTTTCGATCCACAAACACCCTTGCATATAAAGTTTAGGGCAGGTGCCCAGTCGAATTCTTTTATCAGTTTTACTGAAATGAACGGCGTATCCGGAACTTTTACCGAAGGCTTGAATTTTGACTTTTCAGGAACAAACAATTACCTGCCCTGCCTGATGAATCCTATCGAACCTGCATTCCCCATTTTTTATGCTGATGGTGATGATCAAAAATGCATTGCAACGGCAAACCCTGCATGGGTCTATAAAACCATTGGCGCCATCCACGAATTTGGGAACATGGGAGATGAAAACAATGCCACGGAACGCAAAAACTACATGTATAAGATTCTTGAGTTTTTTGGCCTGGAGGATTATACTATAAGTGTTGAGGAAATGGACGCACAAACAGAAAACAATATCATTATTTCTGCTTATCCAAATCCCTTTATTAACGAGGCGTATTTTAATCTTGATATTGAAAATGAAGCTGACATCGACATCAATATTTATGATTTGATCGGACAACTTGTTAAGCAACTTGTTTCGGCAAGATTAACTCCCGGAAACCACACTTTTAAATGGTCGGGAAAAACGCAGGACGGCCAGTCAATCAACCCCGGAATTTATATTTACCAGGTAAGATCAGGCAGCAATATCCGCACCGGGAAGTTGATTAAAATGGGGGGCAGGTAGAGAGTCCGGTTAATGGGTTAATTGTTATCCCGAAAAGTAGAAAATTTTCTCCAAAGGAGTCCTACGGATATTTTTCTGAACTTTTCGAGCCCCCCTTGCCGCCAGCGCAGGCTTTTGTTAAGGCGAGGCAGGGATGCTCGAAAAAATATGAAATCAAATCGCGAAGCTTCGGGATGTTTTTTCGGCATTGTTTAATAGTTATTAGTTTTGACAAGGTTTATTAATATTCCAACCCTCTATTTCTTAGAGTAAAATAATCAGTTACCTGATAGTTTAAGAAGTTGTCAGGAGTAGGCTTGTTATTGAAATCCTGACAGTTTTTGAAACCTGTCAGGATTCAGGCTGTGGGGTTTACTTGAAAATACCAAAGATGCTTTGTGCCGAAATATCTACACCCAAAAACCCCATTCCCGGTTTTAATATTCCGGTGCTCCGCACCTTACCATTTTCCCAGGGTGAATCCTGGCTACAAAGATTTTGGGTGCTCCGCACCTGCATTTACTCTTGGGGTATCGGTATTTTTGCCTGGCTTTCCGGGGACTTTTTGGGCAGCTTTCAGCGTGAGGGCTTTAAAGTCGTTAACGACTTTAAAGCCCTCACGCTGAAAATGCCAAGCCCGGCTTAGACAAAAAACCAATTGCCCTTGATACAACGCACCGCGAACCTGTTCGACTTATTGTATTTACCTAACTTGGACAAGCCAAAACCAAACAAGGTAATCATGTAAAATTTATGGTGTATTCCTGTTTTGGTTTGCCCAAGTTAGTCGGCAAAATTTATAAATGCATATTTAACAATTAGGAGCTTTATTATTCATCTTCCTTTCATATTAACGACAATGCATTTTAAATTTTGCATTAGTACCTAATCTATAATATTCTGCCAAAAAATGGCAGAATATTATAGATTAGGTACTAAAAAGATAGCTGGAATTATAAAAATGTATTGCAAACATTTTATTATCCGAAATAATTCACTGTTTGGCTTTGATGGTTTTGTTTTTTCAAAAAGATGTAATGCATTTTATTCTACCCCTAATATTTTTCGCTGTTTTTTAGGATTTCGATGGCAAATACCTCATCGTAATCAACCCTTCCGTAGGTGAGCAAAATAAGCGAATTGTCTGAGGGATTGCTAAAAACCTGGAGTGGCATAGCTCCCACCGATTCGTATCCGCCACTGTTGGTGTTTACAAGTAAGGGTTCGGGAGTGATTTTGCGCAGGGAGTTCATACTCTGATCGCAGGCATACAAGTGGGTATGATCTTGGTAGGAGTCTCTAAATATTAAATAGTATTCATTGTATTGCTGATTCTCAGCAAAATCAAGAATATATGGATAAGATGAAACCGAAATCATTTCCGTTTCGAGCACATCATATCCCGATAAATTGGGGTCAATATGGATAAACTGTTTATCGGATGTAATAATCCTTGTGCCATCGCCGGACATCCAAAGCCGATCAACCTGTTGGTAATTATAATTGGAGTAAACTTCAATGGGCATACCACCCTGGATATCAATCTTCATCAATTCCTCATGATTACCAATTCCATAAAGATACTTCCAGGATGGATGTGCTTGAAGATAAACACCTTCTAGGCTTATGCTCTGGGGAAATAATTCCAATGTATTCAAATCAAGGATATGAAAAGTCTGACCCCAGCTGTCGGACGAAATATAAATCCTCTGGTCGGGCGTACCTACTGCACTTATAATTATCGGATTAAAATCATGCGAATAAACTATCTTTTCCGTCTCAACATCCAGGATATGAAAATGATAGTATTGTGAAATGATCAGGTTTTTGCCATCGGGCATCAGTTGTATAAAACCAATGCTTGAGAAAACAGTCAAATCCAGATCAATCCTCCTAAAGGTTTTTTTGCTAATATCGAAAACCTCGATAAAATCATTGTCAGCCGCTGGCAAGATATAGAGCAATTGGCGGCTTTTGTCGAACACCATATCACTTACGCCGTATGAAAGCCGGATTTTGTTTTCCGGGTAATTATGTATAAATACCCCAACATGAATATCCTGCCCGACATTGGACGAAAATTTAATAGATGAAAGCACGGAATCGCCGGCAATTATATCGCGTTGCAGGCTGATAGAAAGGGTTTGATACTCGCCTGCTTCAAGCGTACCCGATGTTTTGTCCAGCACCAGAAAATCATCCTGGGCAGTAGCCGACCAATCCAGCGACTGATCCGCGATATTTCCCATGCTCAATTCGAGCATATTATTATTATACCCAAAATCCAGTTTGGATTTACCTGGAAACAATAGGGTTTTATCGTCATCCTTTTCGCAGGCAGAAAAAAGGAATACGAAGATCATCAGTAGCGGATAGAAACTTTTTTTTGTTATCATCGTTTTTTTATTTTTTATACATTTGCAAATATATAAAAAATAAAAAAATCTTATGAAAACAAAAACTATCATATTCTTAATCGTCCTGATTTCACTTACAGGATACGCACAATCGGATAGCGAAACTCCGAACTTTAGACCCACCAAAGGCAATATTGCCCTTGAGCTCGACTTTTTGCCCTTTAGCGAAAATGGCCCCATCGATCTAAAATCATTTCAAGCCCGGTATTTCTTCAGCCCCCAACTCGCGCTACGTGCCGGTTTCAACTTCGATCGGGTAAAGAAAGATGATGAGATCCCGAGGGTTTACCGAATTGACGGCAACGACATTATGAAGTTTAATAAATACGAAATGGATTATACCCTTTGGGGCATCAATGCCGGCATTGCCTGGCATTTTTTTAAAAATTCAAGAGTATCACCATACATTGGTATTGATATCGGATATGAAGCCAAATCGGCGAAATACAATGATGAAGTTAATAATTATAATTATAATTATCCAAATGAAGGATTCGAACTGGTAAAAACGGAAGTCGAAAATGGCTGGGGTATTGACGAAATGATTTATGACCAGTGGGGCAATCCTGTGTATGCTTTCGTAGTTAACGAAAGGGCGTATCATTCGTTTAAAGCCAATCTGGTGGCCGGCACCAACATCTATATTATGAAGCATTTTTACGCCGGAATAGAATTGGGTCTGGGTATGAATACGACTAAATACAAAGAAGTTACGGTAGAACAAGATGGGGTTATCACGTTAAAATTCCCTGAGAAAAAAGAGACCACCTTCGGGCTTAATTTTAATAATGCCATTCGTATTGGATTTTGGTTTTAAGAGATAAGTTGTCAGGGTTCGGCTTGTAATCGTATTGGGGAGTAGTCAGGGTTTGACTTTGAGTCAAGCCCTGACTTCTTTTTGCCATTTATTGCACGATGTTTTGATTTCTTCAACCAGGTCGGGAATCAATTGATTTAAACCATTAAAATTTGCCATTCCTCAAACAAATACAACATATCCGCCATTCCCACGGCAACTAATTTATTTACATTTGCAGCCGTTAAATTTTAATGCATCAAGATGGTTTTTAGCAGCAGCTTGTTTTTACTCTATTTTCTGCCGGTATTCCTTATCATATACTACCTGCTACCTGTAAAGCTAAAAAATATTTTTACACTGCTGGCCAGTATTTTCTTTTATGCCTGGGGTGCGCCCGATTTTATCTTCATCGTGCTTGGCTCTATTTTCATCGATTTCTTCCTGGTGGATTGGTTACATAAATCCACGCTGGTAAAGGCACGCCGGATTTTACTCACCATTTCTGTAATATTAAATGTGGGCATGTTGGCCTATTTTAAATACACCAACTTTTTAATCGAAAATGTAAATGTGCTGCTTGGCTGGTTGGGTGTCGAGCCGGCTTCCTGGACAAAAATAGTGCTTCCCATTGGCATTTCATTTTTTACCTTTCAAAAACTCACCTACTCGGTTGATGTATATCGGAAAGTACACGCGCCACTCAAAAAGATGTGGGATTATGCCATGTACATCCTCATGTTTCCGCAGCTTATCGCCGGCCCCATCGTAAGGTTTCACGAAATTGCCGACCAGATCGAAAGCCGTCGTGCATTTGAAACCGTGGATGCAAGACTACTTGGATTCTTTAGGTTTGCAATTGGCCTTTCAAAAAAAGTGTTGATTGCCAATGTGCTTGGCGAACAGGTGGATCAAATTTTTGCCTTACCTACCGGCGAAATCTCTACCTCTTTGGCTTGGATTGGAATAGTGGCCTATTCGTTCCAAATCTATTACGACTTTTCAGGATATTCCGATATGGCCATCGGCATAGGGAGGATGATAGGATTTCGTTTTCCCGAGAATTTCAACAACCCATACATTTCGCAAAATATTACCGAATTCTGGCGGCGGTGGCACATCACCCTGGGGCGCTGGATGCGCGACTACCTCTACATCCCGCTTGGTGGCAACAGGGTTTCACTGCCGCGGATGTACTTTAACCTTTGGATGGTTTTCCTAATCTCGGGTTTATGGCATGGCGCTGCATGGAACTTTGTGGTTTGGGGAGGATTCCATGGCTTTTTCCTCATCGCCGACCGAATGTTTTTTATTCGCTTTACAAAGTTTATCGGCAAGTATCCGAGCATCCTCCTTACCTACCTTATCACTTTAATTGGATGGGTGCTTTTCAGGGCCGAATCACTTTCGTTTGCTTTCGATTATTTGGGGAGGATGTTTGCCTTTGACGGGCTTGGAGAAAATATTTTATTTGATAAGGAATTTAACTGGATGATAATTTTTGGGGCCGTTTTCGCTTTTATCGCTTCCATCGGAAATATTGAAAAGTGGTGGGTGAAAGTAATGGATAAGGATAAAAATGGGATTACTATTTTACTGATGATTTTAGGGGCGGTACTTTTTACTATGGTTTGTATTGCCTCCGTCACTTCATCTTCGTTTAATCCATTTATTTATTTTAGATTCTGAAAAAAGATGGCCACTGATGCATTGGATGAAAAGCCACTGATGCACGGAT
>CAZQIV010000023.1:59989-64366 GCA_964593705.1 uncultured Lentimicrobiaceae bacterium
GTAATATTGGATGAATGGCCACAGCCTGTCCCGATTTTTCGGGAGATGCACGGATATAATATGGAAAAGGATGGCCACTGATGCACGGATGTAATATTGGATGAATGGCCACAGCCTGTCCCGATTTTTCGGGAGATGCACGGATGGATTATTAGGAAAATGTATTGGTAAAATAATAGTAGGATTTTTAAAATATTTATGAATAAAAAAATAAAAAATATCATCTTTGTATTGCTCCTGGCTTTGCTCATTTTGCCATTGTTTCAACATGCTGCAAAGTTTTTTAATGCAGGTAAGCTCAACGGAGATTTTATTTTGGCCGAGCGTCCGCAATTTTCAAGGAGCACCTGGATAGATGGAACTTTTCAGGCAGGGTTCGACCGCTACATTGAAGATCATATCGGCTTTCGCAATTTTTTTGTAAGGCTTAACAACCAGATCGAGTTTACCTTTTTTGACGAAGTGAATGCTGAAGGCATTGTGAAAGGCAAAAGCAACATTCTTTACGAACACGATTACATTAGGGCTTTTGCAGGCGGTGATTTTATCGGGGGAAAAACCATTACCCGCAAAATGGAAAAACTGAAATTTTTGCAGAACCATCTAAAGGAAAAATTCGACATCGACCTTATCTTGATTTTAGAACCCAGCAAAGCCCGCATTGAACCTCAATTTATTCCTGACCATTATCTCGAAAACGGCATCTCCATTTCCAATTACGAGTATTTCAAACAAAAAGCCACTGATCTTAAAGTTGACTTTATCGATCTGAATAAATACCTGGTAGAAATTTCCGACACCATCCAATATCCTGTTTATCCGCCTTATGGCATACATTGGAGCGAACATACCATGGGCTTTATTACGGATACACTCATCCGATACATCGAGAAAAAACGCAATATCGACCTGCCCGGTTTTAGCGTCAAAAACAGAATTGTTGGCGATAGCATTTCCG
Organism: uncultured Lentimicrobiaceae bacterium; assembly: GCA_964593705.1. GTDB lineage: Bacteria > Bacteroidota > Bacteroidia > Bacteroidales > 4484-276 > SABY01. The sequence goes on from CAZQIV010000023.1 coordinate 60,948, forward strand.
ATTCGGACTACGATGCCGGCAAAACCTGCAATTTACTTTTCAGGCTGCCACAAAATGAATTGCCCTATCCGTTTTTTACTTTTTATGATGATTCAACAAAAGCAAAACCCGCTGTGCTTGCGGTTGCTGACAGTTACTACTGGAACATTTTCAATACCCGCGTACCCCAAAATTTATTTACCAATACTTCCTTCTGGTATTTCAATGCTAAGGTTTATCCCGATTTTTATTATGGAGCAAAATGGACGAAAGATCTGGATATTAAAAAGGAAGTCGAAAAACAGGATGTAATCCTTTTAAGTATCACCGAAAGGTTTTTGTATAAATTTGCATGGCAGTTTGTTGAGCAGCTTTACGAGATTTATACCCCTCCATTTACTGGTAATATTATCGAAAAAAAGGAAGATGTTATAAGAAATTATTCCACATGGTTTGATGAGCTTGTGGAAAGGGCAAATGCAGAAAATATAAGCCTGGTAGGGTTAATCCACAAAGAAGCATCCTTTCTTGCAGAAAAAGAAAATTATGAAGTTTATCTTTCCTGGTATGGTGCTGAATATTACAAAAACATGATACAGATGAGCAGCTCGTGGGATAGCGCCGTTCGTGTGAAAGCCATCAAAAATAGCCAAAGTTACAACGATCAACTGACGGGTGAAGCCAATTGGATATTCAAGGAAAATATGCCTGATATCTACACTAAATTTACCACGATTAAAAATATGGAGAATGCGATATTTTCCGATTCGCACTGGTTGAAAACTGTTGCTGAAAAAGCTCAAAAATACAATATGCCTGTTGAAATGATGGTAAGCGTTGATGCAGAATACGTGGTAGAGAATGATCCTGCTTTGGTTAACTTTGTTAACAATGTGAGGCTACTGGAAAAAACAATTAAAAACAATCCTGATTGGTTGAAAAAAGTTGGGGAAAAGGCACAAAAAAAAGGCATCTCCATTGATGAAATGCTTAGGATGGATGCAAAGTATATTATTAAAGAACAACAAAAAAAGCAAAAACATGAATAATATTTCAGGGTGTTTAATTTGTAGCAAGGAATTGATTTATCTTTCAAATCCTGAATTGATGAAATGCAGTTACTGTGGATCAGAACATTTTGAAACCGTGAAATGCCCATCAGGCCATTTTATTTGTAACACCTGCCACAGTTCGGGAGCCAACGACCTGATTATTAAATTTTGCCGGAATACCACCCTCACCGATCCCATCGAGATGGCTAACCTGCTGATGAAGCATCCCGAATTAAAAATGCACGGGCCGGAACATCATTTTCTGGTGCCGGCGGTTTTATTGGCTTCGTGGTATAATTTAAAAGATGAGCCCGAAACTAAAAGAAGAAAACTTGAACTGGGCAGGCAGCGATCAGAAAAAATTCCGGGCGGATTTTGTGGTTCTCATGGAAATTGTGGTGCTGGGGTTGGTACCGGGATATTTTTTAGTATCATCACCGAAACCACGCCACTGTCGGGAAAAACATGGCAACAGTCCAATATGATTACCGGCACCTGCCTGGTTGAAATAGCAAAAAAAGGCGGGCCGCGATGCTGCAAAAGGGATACTTACACGGCCATAATTCACACCGTGGATTTCGTTAAAGAAAATCTTGGCATCACAATCCCCGCAACAAGGGAAGTTATCTGCCGGTTTCATGCAAACAACAAGCAATGTCTCGGCACTAAATGCGAGTATTTCAGGGCTTAACCCCGAAAATTCGTTTTAATCTTTCTTATTTCTAACCACAACAAAATCCTAAAACGAATTTTGTTAGTCAAAACCAAGGTCTGCAACGTCGGGGTTAACATAATTTAACAGCGCCATCAGCAGGCCAAAAAACCCACGGCTTCATTTTTCCTAATTTTGCAGCCAATTTTAAAATTAATCATTAGCCATGCTAAAAGCTTAAAATCAAAGTTTTTGCAATTGTAAAACCAGTTTGGCGGGCTAACACATAAAAACATAAGAATATGAAATACGATCTGATAGTTATAGGAAGCGGCCCCGGAGGGTACGTTGCTGCCATCAGGGCTTCGCAACTTGGCCTGAAAACAGCAGTGGTTGAAAAAGAATCCGTTGGAGGGGTTTGCCTCAACTGGGGTTGTATCCCCACCAAGGCACTACTTAAAAGTGCCCAGGTTTTTAACTATACCAAACATGCCGCCGATTATGGCGTATTGCTCCAGGGTGAAGCAAAGCCCGATTTTGAAGCCATGGTAAAACGCAGCCGCGATGTTGCCTCAGGAATGAGTAATGGTGTAAACTATCTTTTCAAGAAAAATAAAATTGATGTACTCAATGGTTTCGGGAAAGTGCTTCCCGGAAAAAAAGTTGAAGTAAGTAACGATAAAGGCGAAAAAACCGAGTACGAAGCCGGAAACATCATTATTGCAACAGGTGCCCGTTCCCGGGAATTACCGGCATTAAAGCAGGACGGTAAAAAAATTATCGGCTACCGCAAAGCAATGACCCTCGAAAAACAACCGGAGTCGATGGTTGTGGTTGGATCAGGAGCTATTGGATCAGAGTTTGCCTATTTCTACAACTCTATTGGAACTGACGTTACTTTGGTTGAGTTTCTGCCAAACATAATTCCGCTCGAAGATGAAGAAGTTTCCAAACAATTGGGGCGTTCGTTTAAGAAAGCCGGAATGAAAGTGATGACCTCTGCCGAAGTTACCCATGTAGATACTTCGGGTGAGAAATGCAAAGTGACCATCAAAACTAAAAAAGGCGAAGAGATTGTAGTGGCCGACATCGTGCTTTCGGCGGTTGGCATTGCCACAAACCTCGAAGGCATCGGGCTGGAAGAAGTAGGTATTAAAACCGAAAAAGGTAAAGTACTTGTGGATAACTTTTATAAAACCAACGTGGATGGATATTTTGCCATAGGCGATATTGTGCATGGCCCAGCACTGGCACATGTAGCTTCGCACGAGGGCATTACCTGCGTTGAAAAAATAGCCGGAAAAAATCCGCATCCTATCGACTATGGTAATGTGCCGGCTTGTACCTATACCGTGCCGGAAGTTGCTTCGGTTGGTATGAACGAAAAACAGGCAAAAGAAGCTGGATATGAAATTAAAGTAGGAAAATTCCCATTTTCAGCCTCAGGAAAGGCCAGTGCTGCTGGCAATAAAGAGGGTTTCGTTAAAATTATCTTCGATGCCAAATATGGCGAATTATTGGGCGCACACATGATTGGCGACAACGTTACCGAGATGATTGCCGAAATTGTTGCAGCACGTAAACTCGAAACCACGGGCGAAGAGATCATCAAAACCATTCACCCCCACCCCACCATGTCGGAGGCCGTGATGGAAGCCGCCGCCGCCGCTTACGGGGAGGTGATTCATTTGTAAGATTTCTCCCTCCAAAACTTGCTACGCTGCGTTTTTCCAGTC
>CAZQIV010000024.1:0-14786 GCA_964593705.1 uncultured Lentimicrobiaceae bacterium
TGGAGCTCCGCCGCCGGGTACATTTCCACCAGATCCATGACCCGGAGGTGGTGGGGGAGGTGGTGATCCTGCGGATACAGGTGTTACAAATGTTAATAACATGAGAAGCAGAAATAAGCTGAGTGATGTTGCGATGTATTTTTTCATTATCTTAAATTTTTATCTGACAAAAACTTTGTCGGTAAATGTAAAACGATTTGTTTGAATTTCCAAAATATAAATCCCGATTTTTAAATTCAATGGCATCGAAACCGCCGAATTGGTGTTAAAAGTTCTAAAATCGACTATTCTCCCCATGATGTCCACCACTTTCACCTCCACTTTTCCGGGTTCCAGGTTTGTGATGGTGAGTTGATTATTTTGGATGGAGATTATGGGTTTGTTAATTGAGATGGGGTCGTTGATGGCGGTGGCTGAGAGATGAAGTTTAAAACGTAAGGGTGAATCTCCGTCTTCTGCAATAAATGAATAGGATGATTCTTCATTTAGATTTACTACTTTTCCAAGTTTGGTATCTTCAAGATAAAAAACTTCTCCATTAACAAAACTCCCAAGATATTCTGTGCTTAAGGTATAATTACTTTCGATGCCTTTTTGAAATCCAAGCTGGATGAAATCAATATTTTCGAAATTTAGCAGGCTGTTGTTTGTAAGATTATCTTCTCCGACAATCGAATAAAGATTTGGAACATCAGTGCTTGGGCTAAACCATTTCGATGCGTCAAATTCATCAATTCCATTTAATGCATCAGCCCTTAAGTTTATCAATGCTTCATCAGAATAGTTTGCACCTTCAACTCGCAATTTCAACATATTTACCGGTTGGGTTTTTAACAAGCCTTGTGAGCTGTGAATACGGGTAGCTTTTCCGATTACGAGCTCGGGTGAGGCGGCAGTTGCACCAACCCAAAATCCCTGCATAGGTGGAATTTCGTTGGTTACATCGTGTGTTCCTGAGCCTGCATCTTTAGTGTATGAGCCATACTGCTGAACCGCTCCGTTCCAGATGTAGATGGTGTTTCCGATGTTGGTTCTTGTCCATCCTAGGCTTGCATTCCAATTGATAGCACTGGCAAAAGGATTTCCAACCAAATTTGACCCTTTGTAGGTAGCATTGGTTCCTGCAAAAGTTAGCTCCGGATCAGAAGTGGAGGAATTTAAGGTCAAATCCAAATTGTTGAGTGTATTTGTGCCGGAAGCCTCGAAAGATTTATTATCCTGTGCAGTACTATAATAAATGGAATATCCTCGACCTGTTTTAAATGTTGCATCAAAATAACCATTAATAGTATTATGATTTTCGTCAGCCCAGTAGGTTATCCAATTGTTTGAACTTTCTTCGTAATAGGCAAACTGACCGGCATCAGTAAAAACACTTAGTCCGCTTACCGGGCAGGCAAAGCTTTGGTAATACAAATCCTGTGTTCCTGTTTTAATATACCGCTCCAGGGTTATGGCCCCATTGTTTGTAATGTTTCCATCAACGATTAAAGAGCCTGTGCCGGAGGAGGTTGATTTCAATAATACATTTCCAGATCCTTTACTACCAGATGTAACTGTAAGGTCATTTGATATTGTAAGCTGTCCGGTGGCATTAACAGTAAGAGTTTTATCATTATAAATATAAATAGACTTTGCGCTTTGATCTGTTGATGAAATGCTGACATTGTGCATGATTGCAACATTATCAGATGAAGTAGGTACAGTACCATCTTCCCAAGTACTTGTTGAATTCCAAGCACTACTAGCTTTACTTACCTCTCCAACAATTATTGTAGATGAAGCACTTAGAGTAGAGGCATTTAATGACCATTCATCGCTTCCATGCTGATAACTGGTTGTGCCGCCTTTAATAAATCTATATGCATAATAATACTTACCCGGAATGCTGACACTTACTGTTGTTTTGCAACGTTTGTTATCACCATTGCCATTTTCAAACCATCCACAATCAACCCATGTCCAGTTTGTTCCATCAGTAGTTAGTCCATAACCAAAGCTGGAAGATGTCCAATCACCTTGATTCCATTCAACCGAAACAGTAACGCTAACATTAACATCAACCGTAATGTTTTGATTGGCTTGCTCAGTGCTGTACCTATGTCCCCAATCTTCAGCAGATACAGAAAACGAACTTATTAAAAATACATAGAATAAAATTTTTCTCATAATCTTAAATTTTTAAATATTTCACAATAAATTTTTCTCAAAGATAGAAATTCTTTTTTAATTAATTATTTGACTTGCCGCAGCTTTTAAGCTGCGGATTAAAAGCTGAAAAAAAGAACTCCGGGCTTTTCCCTTGGGGATTCCTTAGGAATCCCCAAGGGAAAAGCCCCGGGTCTCTCCTATTCTATTTTTTCCACAGGCTGAAGCCTGTGGCTAGTCAAGCTAGTCAATAATTACTTTGCATACAAATCTTTTCTGCTCGTTGGATACCTGCACAACATAAGTCCCCTGCTTTACACCGCCCGGCAATTGAACTGTATTTTCTGATGACATCTTCCCGTCCATCACTACCCTTCCCATAATATCCAAAATCCGGATATTGTAATTGCCGGCTTCTAAATTGTAAACTCTCAATTCCTGGTTCACTACCGAAACTGCAATTTCTGAATCTGAATTCAAATCATTTATGCCAACTGTAGATTTCAGATGCAGCACAAAACGGCTATTGTTAATTCCGGGTTCGCTAACTTCAAAAGTGTAGCTGCCCTCGACTCGCAGGTCGATTTCAGCGCCGGTTTCGGTATCTTCAAGGATTGCTGCATAAATGCTGTTGAAGGCTGCAATATCTTCGGCTTGCAATGTGTATGTGCCGGCACTGCCCACCTTAAAACCCAAAGGAAGCACAAGTTCATCGTCAGGAACAGGAACGGAATTCATCACCATTTTTTCGGTACCATCCACACAATAAATATGTGGCACCTGCGCGTTCATGCTAAAAAGCATATAGGCATCGTGGTAATCTGCTCCGGGTTCCCCGCTTTCGGAAAGCGATATTTTGGCATGGCTGTAATAAGTCTCTCCCTGAATTTTGAGTTCAAGCACATTGTTCGACTGAACTTTATTTTTCAGGAATGCCTGGCTATCGTGAATACGCGCGAAAGGCGAAAAGGCAAACAAACCTCCGCCGGCGGCAACCCTGACTAAAAATGCCTGTCCTGCGGGCAATTTCCCATTAACGTTAGCGGTATTGTTTCCGGAATTAAGGCTCGTGGAAAAATATTCGAACCCGCCACCTCCGGCATTCAAATCCTGATTAAAAACGTAATAAAACTCACTCATCAGATTGGTTTTCGTATTGGAACCAAGTTCCCAGTCTGCTGCGCAAGGATAGGGATTCCCCACAAGATTCCATCCCTTCGATCCATCGGCGGTATAAGTTAAGGTTGCTCCGGTAATGCCTGTATTAGGAACTCCTGTAAATGTTTTGGTGAGATCACTTCCTTTGTAAGCTACAAGGTAGCCTTGCCCTGAAATGAACAAAGGATTGGTTGGGGGAGTGCCAAAACTTTCGTTCAGGGTGGTATCTGGATTTTTAATATTGATCCATGGATTTTCGATGTAAGCTAAGGTTTCATCGAACCTGAAAAAATCGACATTCTTATCACCAGTTCCACCGGCAAATTCAATAAAATTATACGCACCCACAATTTCTTGATCTACAACAGGTGAAGAAAGGAAATGCCAGTCCCAGCCAGCAGTGAGAAATCGCTCAACGTTGATGTCGCCCGACACTGTGCCGTTGGTGATGAGTGAGCCGGTGCCTGTGGCATCCGATTTTTGGGTGAACGAACCTGCGGCTTTATTTTCTTTTGCACTATTAATGGTAAGGTTTCCACCGATGGTTAAATCTTTGGCTGCATCAATGGTGAGTGAAGCGTCATTTTCAACCAGCAGGTTTCCTGTCGTTGATTTACCGTTTTCATCAATATGCACATCTGTACCCGAACCCGATATGGTAACGTTTTGCGGTGTGTTGTTCCATTCATCCGCAATCATAAAATTGCTATTGGTATTATATTTTAAGGTTGATGATTCACCATAACTCGGGCAGTTTGTGTTTACCCATGAGTTGGTTTCGATCGACAGCACTCCGGCAACCGTTGAGTTTGTGCCAAAGTCAACGCCACCATTTATGGTAACATTGTTAAAGGTAACCGTCCCAGCTACCGTTCCTGCCCCGAGGAAAACCACTGTGCCATCGTTGGCAGTATAGGTGCCATTGTTGGTAAAAGTTCCGTTGCTTTCAATGGTAAGTGTACGGTTTCCGGAAGCTTCGGAGCTAAGTGTTTTTAATACGCTAATGGTAACAGACGAACCTTTTGCATTTTGATTAAGGATAACATCATGCGCTATGCTTACACTTCCCATACTTTCGGTAGTCGAAGGTATCGCATTCGCGACCCAGGTTGCCGCGCTTGTCCAGTTGCCATCGGCTGTGGTAGTCCATCTACCTTGTACACTGTACGAATAATTTGTTCCGGAATTGTTGTCGAGATTAATGGTGTACCAGTCAGCATTACCGTGAGTAATACTTAGTCCGTCGCCGGAAGTAAAAACATAATACGAAATACTTGCCGCCGGAATATTTACGGAAGCATCAATTACGGCGGAATAATCGTTGCCCGATGTATGAGCCATCTCAACAAATGTGGATGATGTCCAGCCATCGGTCGAATATCTCAAATACGCTCCCTGCCCGGTATTGAGTGTGCCATCCAAAGTAGCTGTTACCGTAACTTGCTGCCCGGGATAAACTGTTGATGGCGATTGCGAAACCAAAGAAATTGCCCTTACATCGCCCTGCACCCTAAAAATAATTAAATCACCAATTGGGTCTGCACCGGCATCCCGGGTTTTAAAAATGTAATTGTCGGATAAACTCGAAACATCTATATACATGGCACCATTTGTTGTACCGGTTGTATTCAACGATATTTCATTTTCGGGAGCAACCTCAGTATCCGAGCCGGGTGTTACAGTAATTTGCTTTACAGTGCCACCCCAATCTATTCCCATTCTGAAATACTGATTCCCGGTTCCGTTGGCTGTTTCGGTGCGTAAATAAGATGTGCCCGCACCAGCCGAAAAATATTCAAAATTGGTATTATCCCATCCATCTGTAAATCCTTCTCCAACTATAGCGTTTTGAGATAATAAGGACAGGGGAAAAAAGAGAATTGCTGCTTGAATTAAAAAGTAGATTTTTTTCATAATCATCGTTTGTTTAGTTTGCCCAAGTAATAAAATTTTGAAGCTACTAAAATAATATGATTTTTGTTAATACAAAGTTAAATACAACTATATTTCAAATTGCTTACTTTTTGGAAATCAGCATTTTCAAATAAAATGATTCATATTATTTTGATGCCACAAAAAAATTAGCTTTTTTTATAATGCTTTTAAGCTCAAAAAATGAAATTTATAAACTAAAATTCTAAGCAAATGAAAAGTATTTACATAATGAAATCATCAATCTTCTTAACGCTAATTTTGTTAAGCCTTGGAATTATGGCTCAAAATTTCACAGGCAATCCCAAATCATGGGAAAAGAAAGATTTTTTGGGTTTTGATGAAATAGGAGATTGCCAGGCCACAACCGGCGACATCAGTTCGGTATTTGCCCAAACCAACAATAACACCATAATTATGCGTGTAACTTTCGACAACATGGTTGCGCGTGAACATAATGAAGTGATTTCCGATAACTTTATGGGGCAAAATATTGAGCTTAAAATTAAACTCACCGATAGGAACTCACGCAGTATTGTATTTGAAGATGATGCCAATCTCACAAAGTTATCTCATCAAAAAAGAAATTTCAACTTGCTCCGAACTCCCGAAGCCAACCTTTGGGAAGCCGAAATAAATCTTGCAAAAAGGATTGACAAGCAAAACCTGGAATTTAGTCTTGCAGTCATTCTCGATGGGAAAGTAGTTGACTATTTTCTTTCGGATGGCGGCCCCACAGACGCTGAAGGCAACTGCGCCTTTGTGCATCATGGCAACCAGGGCATAACCTACACCGAGGTTTTTTATGGCAGCCCTGGAGGGCAAAGCGGGCTGGAGGGCAGTGGTTTCGATGAAGTACTTCAGGTGCATGAGGCCACCGGTGTTCCCGGAAACTTTCACATGTCGGGAACGCTCATGCCGGCAGCGCAATGGCATAACCCGGAGTTTAACGATTGGTTAACAACCCTCGCTTCGGAAGGGAAAATCGAAATAATGACCTCAGCCCTGGGCCAGCACATCATGCCTTTTATGCATAATAATATGAACGATTGGTCGGTGGACATCGAGTGCGATATGGTAGATTTCCAGTATAATTACCAACCCCGCACAGCCTGGATACCCGAGCGTGTTTGGTTAGCCCCGGGATCTTATCCCGATGCCGGTGTTATTGACTGGCTTGGTGATAACTGGGAACAACATGGTGTTTGGGGTGTGGTTTTGGATGACAGCCCGCATCTTAATGGCTACGACAACAAGAAAATTCATTGGATGAATAATGGCTCGGGAGTTAGCCTGCGGGTTATCCCGATCAATAATTCCTTTGTCGGCAATATGCATTACGATGCCAGCGGCGCCAAAAATCAAATTGCCGGAATGGGCACCTATAATATATGTGTGTATGGTACCGACTGGGAAGTGGCCGCGGAGATGAACGAACACGATGGCACCTCCTTTCTCGACAATTACGAAAGTGTGCTTTGGTGGTGCCACGACAACTACCCGGGCGTAAATGTCTGGAAAACCGTGGATGCCATGCAAAATCCTAACTTCAACGGTACGGGGGCTGATATTACTGCCGGGACTTATGGATTGCTGGGCGGCTCTGATGGATATGGAGGCAGTAACAACTCCTGGCACACACAATGGGCAGCTACGGCATCACATTCCGACTTTCACGAACCGAATTGGACTTATGGTTATATTTGGGATGATGTGCATAATAATCTGCAAACCGCTCCCAACAACAATCTTGCTCAATTGGCCTGGTACATTTTAATGATAAACCTCCACGAAACCGGTTGGTTTGATGGCGGTAGCATTGCTGGATGGGAACATCGCTATTCTTCGCACATAAAAAATGCAAATGTTTACGCCGAGGCAGCACGCTGGGCCGATGGGCAATATGAATCGCCATTGGCTGCCTATTACAGCGACATCGATCATGATGGTGTGGACGAAGTGGTGATCCATAACCAAAATATTTTAGCGGTTTTCGAAAGCATTGGCGGAAAAGTAAACTGGTTGTTTTATAAAGATGATCTTGGCGGAGCATACTCTGTAGTTGGCTCTGATATGGCCTACTGGGCCGAAACCGATGGCGATTATAACGATGGCTCAAACAATCATGTGGCAGCCCTTTCTGATGTTTATCCCTATCAGCAGGATGCCATCTACGACATCAGTATAATACAAAGCTCGGGCGAAACAGTGGTTGTTGAGCTTTCGCAATATGGTGTAAAAAAACGCATTCAACTTGTGGAAGGTGTGAATTACCTTGATGTACAATACGATTTCTTTGGTGGAGATGGCTACGTGAAATCCGGATTTTCACCGGGATTAACTGATATTCTTTGGTCAGGGAAAGATCATTTACAGCGTATGTGGGGCGATTATGATTCCTATTGCGGACAACGAAACTCATCATCGGGAGCAACAGTAGCTTTGGTGTTGGGAGATGGCGGTGCCAGCCACAACACCCAGTTTGAAGGCACCCTCGTACTCGGCGATGAAATTAAAGGAAATGATCAGTTTTTAACCCGCCTGTACGCCGGCTACACTTCTGAGCCTACCGGGACTACTGTTCCCGAACTGAATACCCTGGCTGCACAAAGTATGGACGTATTTCCTCCCACGCTCAACCCAACAGCATTCCAGGTTGATAACAACACCATCGAACTTACATTTAGCGAAGCGCTGGAATTTTATTCTGCACAAACCAAAGCAAATTATTCACTGCAGGGCTTTTCGGGATCTTATACCGTGAGCCACGTGAATCGCCAAGACGACTGGCGCAAAGTTTGGCTTACCATCATGGAATACTGGGAGCCCGGCGATGAAGGCATCATTACGGTTACCGGTGTTGAAGACCTAAACGGTAATGTAATCGGAGAAAATAATACTGCAACATTTTTGGTTCCATCAGGAACAACACCACATACCATTGACATTGATGGCACCAACGATTTTGATCCGGAAACTGAATTGATGATTTCGGATGACTATTCTCTTTACATTACCTGGGATAATACCAATTTATATGTTGGATTGGAAGACCTTGATTTAAATGGTGGTGGCGACTTGTTTGTTAATATTGATACCGATCAGGGCAATAACAGCGGTGCATCCGGTGGCTCCTGGGGAAGGGTATCATACACTTCGCAATACGAAGTTGAATATCAGGTTGCGATTGAAGGCGGCGGTGGTTCCATACAACTGAATCACTTTGCCAATGGTTTATGGCATTATCCTGCCAGCAATAACTGTGATTCGTACGAAGGGTGGTCAGGTAATGGACTTACTGAAATTTCCATCCCATGGGCATCCTTAGGAAACCCGGATGGTGTGGCACTGTCAGTGCATGTTTCGGAAGAGGAAAGCGATATGATACCTGCCGCTTATCCTCCACAAAATCCAACAGGAAATCACCCGACACTCACTCACGTTTATGCTTTTTACGCACCTTATGTTACTTCGGATATGCCGGTGGCCGGGATGGAACCAAACAAGGCTTTTATCCTTCCAAACGAAGCTCCCGAAATAACTTCCTATCTGCCCGATGAACTTGTTCAGCAAATGCAAACAGGCGAATCCATTGATTTTTCAATCACTGCCAGCGATCCTGAAAATGACGAAATTTCTTATGCCTGGCTGCTAAACAATGTACAAGTTGCATCGACACCCGATTATAACCTGCTTGCACAAGCAGAAATGCTTGGAACCTATCAATTGGTAGGAAAAGTGAGCGATGAAATTCCCGGACATGTTGCGGATTCGATAAGCTGGCAAATTGAAATATCTCAGAACAATGTACTGATGGCCAACTTTACTTCATCCTCATCAATCATCTGTATAGATGGCAATGTTGATTTTTCCGATCTTTCTACAGGCGAAGTTAACGGATGGAGTTGGACTTTCGAGGGAGGAACACCTGAAACATCCACCGGTCAAAACCCAACGGTGACGTATAATGCTGCCGGCACTTTTGATGTTTCGCTTACTGTTACTGATGGTATAGAAAACAGCACCTTAAATATGCCGGACTTTATTACTGTAAATGATAATCCGCAAGCCAATGCCGGCGAGGACTGCGAAACCTGTGCAAGCCAGGCGGTTCAATTATCAGGAACAGCATCAGGGTATTCATCAGTTTTATGGACTTCGGCAGGTGATGGCAGCTTTTCGAACACCACAACACTTTCAACACAATACACACCTGGAATTCAGGATGCTTTGTCGGGATATGCAGAAATCACCCTCACCGCCTTCCCGCTGTCAGCCTGCCCGTCTTCATCAAGCGATGTTGTGATGGTAAGCATTTTATCTGCCCCTGAAATCACCACTCAACCATTAAGTCAGAGTGCCACGGCAGGTTCGGAGGTGATATTTACTATTGCAGCCGAAGGGTCAGAACCTCTGGATTATACATGGTTTGGCCCTTACGGGGAAATTACCGGTGCAAATACCAACGAACTTGTTTTACAGATTGTAAGCATGGATGATGAGGGGAATTATTACTGTGTAGTTGAAAATAGCTGTGGATCGGAAGAAAGTGATACCGCCACCCTGACAATTGAAAGCCTGGAAACACAAACCATTATTATTCCCAATGGCTGGAGCGGAGTTTCTACATGGCTCGACCCGCAGAACCCATTGGTTGAAGATATTTTTAGTGATTTGGTTCAAAATGAAAATCTGATCGTTTTTCAAAACTACGAAGCCCTTTACTGGCCGGGAGAAAACATAAATACCATCGATTTAAGTGGTGGCTGGGATTATTTATCAGGATATCAAATCAAGGTAAATGGTGATCAGCAATTTGAAATCGCAGGAACTTCAATCAGCAATAAAACCTTGAATTACGATGATGCCGGCTGGTATCTCATCCCGGTATTAAACGAGTGTGGCATTGCTCCTGAGGATTTATTTGCCGGGGTAATTGATGATTTGGTTGTTGTTAAGGAGGTAGCCGGCATTAAACTTTTCTGGCCGGGAGTTTTCCAAAATCTTTACCTTCTCGAACCCGACAAAAGTTATACCGCGTGTTTTGCAGAACCACTTTCGATAACTTACCCCGAATGCGATGGTTTGAAATCCAAAACGCTTTCAAGGGAGCAAGGATTTAATTTTAATTTTAAGGAAATGAAACCCAGCCCTTCATCGCATACCATTGTAATCGGAAGCAATGCAAGCAGGCAACTGCTTCGCGGCGATATGCTTTTGCTCCATTCTTCCGTTGGTGAACACTTTGCCGATATTGAAATCAAAAATTCGGAGATGCCCATAGGATTTTCAATATTTGGAGATGATCTTACTACCTTAACTAAAGATGGTTTTGTTGAAGGAGATGAACTGGTAATAAAAATCAAAAGAGGCTCGAAAATCATTTTTGAGCAAAAAACCGACTTGATAAAGCTCACGAAAAATGGCATGACACAGATTCACTCTTTCAATATAAATATGCTTAGTTTATCGGGATTAGATAATTATACCATTGGTTTTTATCCAAATCCTTCCAAAAACATTTTATATTTTAATGATATTCAAAAGGAAACGCAGATAAAAATTTATTCCTCTCAGGGTGATTTAGTTTTTGAAAATCAAACAGCTACACCTGCTGTTGATATCTCATTTCTTAATTCAGGCCTTTACTATGTTTATATTTATCAAAATGAAATAACTGTTGTTAAAAAATTCGTAAAACAATAATTACTTTTGAGCTTGGATAATTTCACAATCAGACCATTAAAAAATTCAAAAAATGAATAAAACAAAACTTTTAAAATTCGTATTTGCAATAGTTTTTTTATTGAGCTTCATTCAAATTCAGGCTGTGGAAGTAACTTTCAGGGTAGATATGTCGGAGCAAACAGTTTCGACACTTGGAGTACACATTGCAGGAAATTTCCAGGGCTGGGCTCCCGAGGCAACCGAAATGATACTGGCACAGGACTTCGTTTACGAATATACTGCTGATTTTACCGAAGGCGAAAGCCTTGAATTCAAATTTGTGAATGGCAATGCCTGGGGCATGGACGAGCAGGTTCCGGCAGGATGTGCTTTGAATGGAAACAGGTTTCTAACGGTTCCTGCCGGAAATATTATTCTGGATGCCTTTTGTTTCGGAAGTTGTAATGTTTGCAATCCTCCTTTGGTTGAGCTTACTTTTCAGGTGGATATGTCCAACGAAACTGTTTCGGCCAATGGAATACATGTAGCCGGAAGTTTTCAGGATCCACCCTGGGAACCGGGCGCTACAGAAATGTTATCGATTGGGAATGGTGTTTATGCCGTCACTTTACCTGTTGGATCGGGTGATTATCACGAATACAAATTCATCAATGGCAACGATTGGGGTTTTGACGAAACCGTTCCTCCGGACTGTGCCAGTGGATCCAACCGTTTTATCACAATTCCTGATGTTCCAACTACCCTTGAGGCGGTTTGTTTTGGGAGTTGTTACCCCTGCGGACCTCCTCCCATCGACATCAATGTAACTTTTCAGGTTGACATGTCTGAACAGGTAATTTCGCCAGATGGAGTTCATATTGGTGGAGCATTTCAGGGCTGGGATCCGGGAGCTACAATGATGACTGATGCCGGAGATAATATCTACACCTACTCAACAATTATGTCATCCGGAACTTATCAGGAATACAAATTTGTTAACGGAACTACCTGGGAGGAATCCGAAAATATACCTGAAGAATGTAGCTCGAACAACAATCGTTACATTACACTTCCGTGGAACGACACCCTGATTGATCTGGTTTGTTACGCTTCATGCGGTCCCTGTGGCCTACCGCCGGTTGATGTTAATGTAACTTTTCAGGTGGATATGAGCAATGAAGAGATTTCGCCCGATGGCATTCATGTTGCCGGGACTTTCCAGGGATGGATTGCTGATGCCACACCCATGACCCTTGTGGGTGATGACGTTTATGGGGTAAGCCTCACACTCCAATCAGGATTCGAACATCAGTACAAATTCATCAATGGCAATGTGTTTGATTTTTCAGAAATCGTTCCGGAGGAATGTGGAATTCCGGATGGAGTAAGTGGGTTCAACCGATATTTTACCGTACCTGTTAACGATACTACAATGCCTGCTTTGTGTTTCGGCAGTTGTGAGGCTTGTGTTCCGCCCTTGCCCGATCATTCAGTTACTTTTAAAGTTGACATGAGCAATGAGGATATTTCGGCGGACGGCGTACATGTTGCAGGTAGTTTCCAGGGCTGGAATGCCGGATCGACTGAAATGATGCTTGTTGCCGATAACATTTATGAAGCTACTTTGATGATTGAAGAAGGCTCCAACCACGAGTATAAATTTATTAACGGCAATAGTTTTGATTTTACCGAAGTCGTTCCTGAAGAATGTGGCATCGACGATGGACAAGGAGGCTTTAACAGGTATTTTACCGTTCCTGCCTACGATACCGTGATGAGCGTGGTGTGCTTTTCAAGTTGCGAACCTTGCCTGCCGCCATTGCCTGATCATGAGGTAAGCTTCAGGGTTGACATGACTTACCAAGATGTTTCACCAAATGGAGTACATCTGGCCGGAACTTTCCAGGACTGGAATCCCGGCTCAACGGAAATGACCCTCACCACCGGCAGTATTTATGAAATAACCCTAATGCTTGAAGAAGCTTCTTCACACGAATTTAAATACATCAACGGAAACACTTTTGCGGATGCAGAAACCGTTCCGGCAGATTGTTCACAAAACGGAAACCGGTTTTTTACTGTCCCTGCCGAAGATACCATTATGACAGCCGTTTGTTTTGGAAGTTGCGACCCGTGCGGCCCGCCACCAACCGATGTTCAGATAACCTTCCTGGTTGATATGGAGTTGGAAACTGTTTCCACGGATGGCGTTCATATCGCGGGAGAGTTCCAGGGCTGGGATCCGGAAGCTACGGAAATGGTGTGGCTTACAGAAAATATTTACTCATTTACCACCACTTTATCCTCAGGCACTTACCAGGAATATAAATTTATTAACGGTGTTGGATGGGACAATGCAGAAATTGTTCCGGGAGACTGCTCAAATGGTGGAAATCGCTATTTGATTGTTCCTAATGATGATGATACCCTTACAGCGTTTTGCTTCGAACATTGCGTAAGTTGCGATCTGGTTGGCTTTGAAAATAATTTGGGCTCTGATGTCCGTGAGTCCGGTTTTTATCCAAATCCGGCCAATCATATAATTTATTTTTACGATGCACTCAATGTGTCCATTTTTACAATTGAAGGCAGAATGATAATAAATCAGGCTCCACGAGGAAAAACGATGGATGTTTCGCACTTAAGTAAAGGCATATATTATTTGCTTATTAAAAATCGTAAAGGATCTAAATATCACAAATTGATTATCGAATAATTTAAATCTTAATACTAACCTATAATACTTAACCTTATGAAAAAGCTTTACAAGAAATTATTAACACTAACGGCTATTCTTATTGCCGGTAGTTTTTTGCTCTCGGCACAAACCGTGCAGGTAACCTTTAAGGTAAACATGGCGGAAGTAGAAACCATTTCACCAAACGGGGTTCATATTGCCGGAAGCTTCCAGGGATGGGATCCTGCTGCTACGCAAATGAATCCACCTCCTTTTGGATCATATTATACTTACACTGCTACTTTAACCCCGGGCGAAACCATTTTATGGAAATACATCAATGGCACAACATGGGATGAAGTTGAAGACCTAAGCGGTGCTGGCCTTTGTGTAACAGGAAATGACAACAACCGTTTTTTGGTGGTTCCGGAGCAAGATGTTACTTTGGATGTTGTATGTTTTGAAAGTTGTAACATCTGTAATCCACCCATTGTTGATATAACATTTCGAGTTGACATGTCCAACGAACAAGTATCACCAAATGGTGTTCATGTTGCCGGATCATTTCAGGGCTGGAATCCTGGCTCCACAGAATTGCTTCCTGAGGCAAATGGTGTTTATGCCATTACCCTCCCTTTAGGTGTAGGTGATTATCATGAATACAAATTTATAAACGGAACTGCCTGGGCTAACAACGAAACTGTTCCCCCGGATTGTGCCGCAGGAGGCAACCGCTATATTGAAATTCCTAATGTTACAAGTACTTTGGAAGCTGTTTGTTTTGGCAG
This sequence comes from uncultured Lentimicrobiaceae bacterium, assembly GCA_964593705.1. Lineage (GTDB taxonomy): Bacteria > Bacteroidota > Bacteroidia > Bacteroidales > 4484-276 > SABY01. The sequence continues at coordinate 14,371 of CAZQIV010000024.1, forward strand.
TTGCTATGCTTGTGGCCCGCCTCCGGTAGATGTTGAAATAACATTTAATGTAGATATGTCTCAACAGGATATTTCTCCTGATGGTGTTCATCTTGGCGCCGGTTTCCAGGGATGGGATCCCGGAGCAACTTTAATGACAGACGTAGGCGGTGGCATTTATTTATTTACAGCCATCCTTTCTTCCGGTTCCTACCAGGAATATAAGTTTGTGAATGGCATTACCTGGGATGATGCTGAATTTTTGCCCGAAGAATGTTCAAACAATGGGAACAGGTATTTTACCGTGCCTGATGTTAATACAGTTATGGATACAGTTTGTTATGCCTTGTGCGGCCCCTGTCCATTACCTGTTGATGTTAATATTACCTTCCAGGTAGATATGACCGAGCAGGAAGTTTCTGCAAATGGCATCCATC
>CAZQIV010000024.1:14886-62008 GCA_964593705.1 uncultured Lentimicrobiaceae bacterium
AGCTTACCGTTCCCGGCGAAGACCTGATAATTTCGGAAGTATGTTTTGCTGCCTGTGGCCCTTGCATTCCTCCACCCACTGCCATGATAACTTTCCAGGTTGACATGAGCCTCGAAGAATTGGACTCAGCGGGTGTACACATTGCAGGTTCGTTTCAGGAATGGGATCCGGCAGCTACTTCTATGACAGATATTGGCGATGGCATTTATTCGGTAACGCTGGAACTTGTAAGTGGCGTACACCATACATATAAATTTATCAATGGCAATACATTCGATGGACAAGAAACAGTTCCGGCTGCATGTGGCGAAGATGACGGCTTCGGAGGACTTAACAGATACCTCGATGTTCCCGCGATTGACGAAACCCTTCCGCTGGTTTGTTTTAGCTCGTGCGAAGAGTGTGTTACCCCTGTTGATGTGGATGTTACTTTCCAGGTGGATATGTCACAACAAACAATCTCCCCTGATGGCGTTCACATTGCCGCAGGCTTCCAGGGCTGGGCTCCCGGAGAAACTCTGATGACTGATGCCGGTGGTGGAATTTACACTTATACCGCTATTTTACAATCAGGCACTTATCAGGAATATAAATTTGTAAATGGAGATGAATGGGGAGAAGATGAGGTTGTGCCCGCTGAATGTAGCTTTAATAACAACCGCTTTTTTACCACACCTGAAGTGGATACTACTTTAGGCACAGTTTGCTACGCACTTTGTGGCCCTTGCCCCACACCAGTTGAAGTGGAAATTACCTTCCAGGTAGATATGACCGAGCAGGAAGTTTCTGCAAATGGCATCCATCTTATTGGATCATTTAATGCATTCGATCCCACGGCAACTGAGATGACACTGCTCCGCAATGGAATTTATGCTGCAAGCCTCACACTTACCGAAGGCAATCAGCACAGCTACAAATTTGTAAATGGGAATACTCTGGCAGGCGAAGAAACTGTACCGGAAGAATGTGCCGATACAGCAGGCTACCGCGAGCTTACCGTTCCCGGCGAAGACCTGATAATTTCGGAAGTATGTTTTGCTGCCTGTGGCCCTTGCATTCCTCCACCCACTGCGAATGTTATTTTTAATGTGGACATGAGCAATGAAGACATTTCAAACGAAGGAATATTTATCGTTGGAACTTTCCAGGACTGGACACTTGCTGCAACACCCATGACACTTACCGAGAACAATATTTACACCTACACTACGGCACTTGTCGTTGGCGATTCGATTGAGTTTAAATATATGAATGGCATTACCTGGGACGATGCAGAAATTATTTCGGGTGAATGCATCAATGGTGGCGGCAACCGTTACCTTACCATTCCCGAAGAAGACCTAACACTCGATCTGGTTTGTTTTGGTACTTGCGCTGCCTGCATCGAACCCTTACCTGTTGACATTACTTTCCAGGTTGACATGAGCAACGAGATTGTATCGTCTGAGGGTGTTTTTGTAGCCGGATCATTCAACGACTATAATGCAAGCTCAACACAAATGACTGCTATGGGCGGAGGAATGTACGCGATAACCCTGACATTGATCGCAGGCGATAATCATCAATACAAATACCTAAACGGGCCAAGCTACGATTACCAGGAAAGTGTACCCGAAGCGTGTGGTGTACCAGACGGATATGGTGGTTTTAACAGAGCCTTGCTGGTTGAAGAAACTGATCAGGTGATCGATCCTGTTTGTTTTGGCGCCTGCGATGCCTGTTCCAGAGATCAGGCAATAGCCTTATATGCAGGATGGAACAGCCTTTCAAGCTACCGCCTGCCCGATGATACGAACATTGAGGCGCTGATGAGCCAAATCAACGATGAATTAGTGATAATGCAAACCATGACCGAGGTATATTTCCCCGGTGGAGGGTTAAACACCATCGTTGACTGGGAAAGCCAATCAGCATATAAAATTAAAGTAACTGAAGATGTAAGCCTCAATATTACGGGCATAATCGAGCAAAATAAAACCCTGCAACTGGAGGCAGGCTGGAACCTGATACCGGTTTTAAGCGACCAACCCGTTAATGTTGAAGCTCTTTTTGCCGATGTAATTGCTGATGTTGTTGTAATAAAAGAAATTGCTGATGTCGGAATTTTCTGGCCGTTTTACAACATCAACACTTTAGGGTCGATGCAAATCGGTAAAGCTTATTTTATAAAAATGACTGCCCCCGGTGAAATTACTTTCCCATAAAAAACACTTTATTTTATTTGATTAATAAATACGAGTAGTGCGAAGGCCGTCCATCAGGACGGCCTTTTTTATTTTATTTCTCCCTGGATTATCTTGTATAAAATTAACCCCCAATATTCATCTGAGTGCATATCGAATCGTATGAATTCCGATGTATCGGAACAGGTAGTGCGAAGGCTCGTGTGGCGAGGGGCAGACTCCAACTTGTTAATATCCAATTTAGGGAAACGTGGTGAATCCTGAAACGATGGGATTGGTATTACTTAGACATAGGAAATTATATGAATGTTCTAAGTAACTAACAAAATCTAAATAAATCTTTAACTTTGAAACAAATTTAGCGAAGATAAAAATGAGAGAATTTAACACATCCGGTCCTAATATTCCATCGCGGCATTATACCATAATGCGGGAAAAGGAAATTATTGAAGGGATAAAGCTGGTTGAGAATGAGCGATATTTTACCATCTGGGCTCCCCGGCAAACCGGCAAAAGCACCTATTTCAGGCAGCTTGCTTTAAGTTTGGAAGACAGAGGCTACAAGGTAGCCCACATCAATTTTGAGAATTTTAGAAACGAAAAAATTGAAACCTTCATTAGTAGTTTCAAGCGTAACGTCAACGAATTTTGGAAGGTGCAATATGAATTTGATACAATTCCTGAGTTTTTCGAATTGATTCAAACCAAAAAACAGGAAAAATGTGTACTCATAATAGATGAGGTTGAGGGGATCAATCAGGCCTATTTCAGCGACTTTTTACATTCCATCCGCAACGCTTATCATTCGCGCGAAACCCATTGCCTGAAAAGTGTAATCCTGGTTGGGGTTTCAAATATTGTGGGTGTGGTTAGCGATAATGCGAGCCCGTTTAATATTGCCGATAACCTGAATATTCCCTACTTCACCAACGATGAGGTATATGAATTGCTTGGGCAGCACGAAAGCGAAACCGGGCAGTTGTTTCATGTTAAGGTGAAAGATAAAATTAGTGAGATTACCGCAAATCAACCCGGCCTTGTGAATGGCTTTGCAAAAAAACTGGTGGATAATTTTCCCACTAAAAAACTACTCGATTACGATGATTACCTGAACGTTGAAGACTGGTATCTCAGAATTGCCATCGATAAAAATTTTGCAAACATCCTGAATAAGGCCACTGAAGAGCGTAATTTTGTTGAGAGATTGCTTTTTACAAATGATAAAATACCGTTCTTAATCGACAGGCCAAGTATAAAACTTTTGCACACTAATGGTTTAATCAAAGATGACGGAAATGGTTTTGTAACCTTTTGGGTTCCTTTTTACAGGAAACGCCTGTACGATGCTTTTTATCCTTACATGAACGGCGAACAAAGCAAGATAACCCAAACCGTGTATGCCCCTGATTATTTCGATGAAAAAGGAAACCTGAAATTCGACAGATTTATCGGGAATTACAAGGCTTATGTTAAGCGGCGGGGCTTCGGGGTATTCCGCGAAAAGGATGAAACCGGAAATTTCAAATCCATCAAAGAAGTTGCGCTAATCTACAGTTTCGAAACATTTATTCATGCCATTGTAAACGAGCTGAAAGGTAAAATCTACCGCGAAGCCAATACAGGACTTGGTAAAACAGACATGATAATCAACATCGGGAATAACGAATTTGTAATCGAAACCAAAAATTATTACAGCCCGGGCAAGTTCATCGAAGGAAAAAGCCAGCTTGCATATTATGCCAACAGCCTGGGTTTAAAAACCGCTGTTTACCTTGTTTTTTGCCCTAACAATATTTCCTATCCCGATGTTGTAAAAGAGCAAACCGAGTTTATCGAAGGTGTGGAAATGATGACCTGCCTCATTGAGTACGATGAGGTGAAATGGGATTAGTGGAACGTTTTTTAATATAGAGTTATTAATCCCGGATTACTAAAATCTTTATCTCTTTTACTCTGACCATCTGCCCAACAAAAACGAAAGCGGTCTTGTAATCGGATCGAAAACAAAATATTGAATAAGCAACAACTCATTGTTTTTAGCCAAAAAGGCATAGAGCCTGTTCACATCATAAGGCAGTAAGTTTCCGTCCAGATCTTCCTGCATGGCAATATTAGCACGCCTATAGGTGAATACTTTTTGTGTATTACCATTATTATCCGTAAGCTGAATAATATTTACCGGAGCCTGAGAAGTAATCGAATCTTTGTAACGCATTGTTACTTGCTGAAATGATTCTTCAAAACGTATATTCCGAAACGCGTTGATAAAATCGATAACGCGGGTGGTGTCAAAACCGATAAATACTTTACCGGTGCTAAGCTGGGTGAGTTTTATATCATAATCACCATATTTGTCAATACGAAACGATTCTTTTGGATCTTGTGGGAATTCCACCTGAATTGAGCTGATTTGTGCCGGTTTTTTGGCAAAAATGGTATGATCGCGCCAGTCGCTGGTAAATGCAGTGAAGCGTGCCGAAACAGTACCTTTAAATCCCGGAAGGTAAACAACAAAAGGTGTGTCGGAATCTTCCATAAGCATAAACGAACCCATATTGTCCGGCGTGGAAGTGCCCACATAATACACCTTGGTTAGTTTTTCTTTTGGAAATAGTTTAACAAGATTGAATAGATTAATCCGCGGCACAATCTGGTAAATCTCAACCTTTACTGAGGAGCTTGCCAGGCGTTTTATCACTGTATTGTAGGTGGTTTTTGAAACAGGAGCTTTAACAGCAAGTTTGGAAATTGTGCTCAACAGCAGTTCTACACCTTCCTTTCGGGCTTTTATCGTGTCGTTCAATGACCAATTACCAGACGTTTCCTCCCTGAGCAAAACTTCGTTGCCTTGCATGTCGGCCATGTAAATTTTGGTAACGGAAGCCGTGTCATCAATAGCAAAATTGCCTACCTCGCTTCTCAGTGTTCCTTTGTTGTTGTTAATGAAGAGTATTCCTGCCACCAGGGCAAGGATAGCCACTAACAATATTGTAATTAAGTTTCTTTTCATAATACGAATTAAAAAATCTCCCCTAAAACTTATGCTAACAAATGTAAAATCCTACTAATTATTGCCCATTTGCTTTCCTGGCATAAAATTGCTGCATTTCGGTATTGCCGAGCAAGCCATACAAATGACTTAATTTTCCGATGGCTTCATTATTTTGGGGATCGAATTCCAATACTTTTTTAAAGGGCTGGGTTGCCTTTCCATAATCTTTTAGCATGTAATAGCAATCACCGCTTTTAAGCAATGCATCCTTATAATCCGGTGAAAGATCAATGGCTTTTTGATATTGAACCAAAGCATCGGAATAATTTTGAACATCAACAAAAAGGTTTCCCAGATCAAAATAGTGCCTGGGGTCAGATGATGTTTCATCCTGCATCGTTTTTAGCTTATTGTTAAAGGCATTTTCAACCAGGGGCAAATTTGAACGGGCTGTGGAATTGTATGGATTGATCTGTAAAGAACGCTGCAAAAGGCGCAGTGCTTCTCCATTTTCACCTTTCATATAATAAGCCAGCGCCATATTCGATAAATTCATCGAACTGTTCAGGTTGGTCTTTTTATAGTATTCGATTGATTTATCATAATCACGCATTTGGTAATAAGCATAGCCTAACTTAAACCAGGCTTCGCTAAAGTGCGGATTAATTTCCAGCGACTTTTCAACCTCTGCAATACCGATTTTCATCAGCGAATCTTTTTCGGCAGGATCTGTTGCTGCAACTGATTGATTAATCAGCTCGCTGCCATAATGTTTCCTGAGCAGGGCACTTTCACCTCCATAAACTACATCTGTCGAAAAGAGTGTAAAATTATTTTTCCAAACCGGGTTTCGGGCAATAGTACGGCCTGTGTAAAACAGAATTAATACAACCAGGCTTGCAGCAAAAACTTTGGAGGCCATGGGTTTAAAATCGTAAATGATGCGGTTTGTTTTGCGTTCGCGTGGCAATAGTTTAAAAAGGAGGTAAGTTACCAAAAGGATAAATCCAAGTACAGGCGCATAAAGGAAACGTTCGGCCATGATACCCCCGCGGGTAATGATAAAGGCAAGGCCTACCGAAAGTGTGATTCCGAAATAGAATATCGAGAAAGAAAGGATATTTTTCTTTTTCAGGTTTTTAAAAGCCAAAAATGCAAGTCCTAAAAGGACTATCAGCGCAAGCCATACCACGGGATTTGACCAGGTCGCCTCCGGAATTTGATTATATGAATAGTCGTAAAGCAATCTGCCCGGAGCTACCAACCGCCACAAATACATGCCAAAAATAAATAGCATTGTGGGAATTCTGCCCGACATTTCTTTGTAAGGATAAACATTCATTTCGTTGGGCGGTGTGCCGGATAATGTACCGATCATACTGTATTTTAATGCAAGGAACAAGACCGAAACAACAACGAACGAAAGGGTGATGGATGCAATTGTTCCACCCTTTTTTGGAGTGAAAAAATACAACATAAAAGGAACAACGGCAAGTGTTGTCATGGCTGTTTCTTTGGACATGAGCGCCAGGAAGTAAAATATCAGCGATAAAGCCATCGTTGGAATATACTTATTTTTTGCGTAGTTGTAAGCAAGCAATAAGGCCATGATGCTGTTGAGAAAGCTAAGAATTTCGTCCCGGCTTTTGATGTTTGCCACTACTTCGGTGTGGACCGGATGCGCCATAAAAAGCAAAGTAACCACCAATACAAAAAAGGGCATTCTCCTGAATAATTTCGATAGAAATACAAACAGCGCCATCCCCGTAAGGGCATACAACAAAACATTGATTAAATGCATGAGGTGTGGATTGTTGCCATAGATGGCATTTTCGACAGCAAAAGAAACGTGTGCCAAGGGGCGGTAATACCCCAAATTTTGATCGGATGCACTCCAATAATTGGTGGTAAGTAATTCGCCAATGCCGCCCCAGCCTTTTTGAACCATGCGGTGGTTTACAATTTGTGGGAGGTCATCCAGTGCGTATTCGTTCATAATGCTGTTGCCATAAAGCACAAAAGCAAAGATGAAAGGTATCCAGATCATAAAGCCGGGGGTTGGCTTTTCGCGATGCTGATCACGCAAGTTATGCTGGTGTTTTTGAGATGCTTTTTTACCCATTACATTATAACTTAAAAGATTATTTGGCGTATTTGCGTTTCCTGATTATTCCGAGAATGATACCAAAAATGATGACAAGTACAACCGGTAATAAAGTATTGATTACCTGCCAAAATACACGATCCCTTTCAACTTTGGTGCGGTCAAGCATCCGTAACTGCAATTCCCTCGAACGTATCGAAATTAAGCCTGAATCATCGGTAAGATAATTCATGGCATTTAGGATTAGTTCTTTGTTGCCAAATTGCTGGCGGGTATATTTGTCGTAACCAAGTGGCAAGGGTAAATAATTTCCATTGCTCAGTTGCATTTGGTTTCGGATGATGTCGCCATCGGAAATAACAATCATTTTGGTTTCTTTGCTTGTGGCCTTGAAGTCGATGTCGGGATTTTCAACAATTTCAGGAGGAATCCGGTTGTTGTAGAGCGATTCAAACCGGCCTTCAATTTTTGCAGCCACCGGAATAAACTCTTTGCGGTACAATCGCTCATCAGGCTGCTGCCCAACAATGCTTAAGGTAACATAAGCCGGCGTGTTGATGGTTCTTGAATAGCGGGAGCTTGTGAGCAAGACTGCCTTTTCAATATCCGTAGCAGATTCCACAAAATCGATACTACTGATAAATTCAGTTTTGATGGCATTGAGGTTTTTCACGATGGGGTCATCCGAAATGGGGGTGAGGATGGGAAAATAATACCACGGAAAAAAGTCGAACTGGGGCTGGCCGCCAACATCGCCCACTTTAACAGGAATTGGTAATGCGTTGAGATCCATCACCAAGTCGCTGTTTACACGAAATCCATATTTGAAAAACATGTCAGTCAATCCCAAACCAAGATCCATTCCTATGGTTTCGGTATTTATCTGTAAACTATCCATGCTTGCAAACACCGGGTCGATGAGCCAGAGTACTTTGCCGCCACGCATAATAAACTGGTCGATGATGAATTTGTCTTTTTCACTAAAAGTTGAATCCGGTTTGGCTATTATTATCGCTTCATATTTATTGCTGATGCGTGTGGTTAGCGAATCCACCTGCAATCGCTCCGAAAGGCTGTTAAGTTTCCCGTCAAGCCTTTTGCGTTCAATGCTGTAATATTCGCTCAGCCCCAGGTAAGCATCTGCAGTTTCGTGTTTGTTCAGTTCGCCATGCCCTTCGATAAACGCGATTTTTGGCCTGAAGTCATCGGCCAGTTTGCGCACGGCATCGGCTAAGGCAAACTCCAGGTTTTGAATGGAATTGTTGAGGATTTCTTCAGGCGGAGTTTCACGTTTTGAAGAAAGCAGGTTTACGGCCATTTCCTTTGTGCGATATGTGGCGATGGCCCCGGGGAAAATAATTTTTTGTGATGTACCCTCCTTGGTTTTTACCTGCAAGTCGGTGGGTTCAAGGCCTTTCTCTACAAGCATCGAATATATGCCCTGCCGCTCGCTGTTGTCGCTGCTGGCCGAAGGATTGATAAATTCAAATTCAATATTTTTATTGTGGGCCCTGAATTCGTTGAGCATATCCCGTGTTTCGCGCGACAAGCGTTTGAAACCCGCCGGAAATTCCCCATCGAGGTAAACCCTGAAATACACGATATCGTTGATGTCGCTCAGCATTTCTTTGGTTGCCGTGGACAATGAGTATCGTTTTTCTGTAGTCAGATCGAAGCGCGTAAACACGTAGGCACTGATAACATTGACCAGAATAATGACGACAAGACCCAGCATTAATTGCGTAATATTGCTTAGCTTAATATTGCGCTGTTTATCCGAAGAAAGCTTTTTTCCGTTCTTTTCTTTTACCATTTCCTGCTTTCTAAAGTTAGTTTGGTTAATAAGATAAAAAATGCAATCAGGCTAACGAAGTAGATTAAATCCCGCGTATCCACAACGCCACGGCTCATCGAAATATAATGGGCATTAATTCCAAGCGATTTAATAAGTAAATCAACCGGGCCAAATAACTCAAGTGAATGGATAAAATCGAAGCCTACATAAAAAAACAGGCTCAGGAATACCGCGAGGATGAAGGAGATTATCACATTATTTGTAAGCGAAGAAGAAAAAATTCCGATGGCCACAAACGAAGCCCCCAAAAATAGCAAGCCGATGTATGAGCCCCACATTCCGCCCATGTCGATGTTTCCTTTGGGCAAACCAAGCTGGTAAACCGAATAAAAATAGATAAGTGTGGGAATTACCGAAAAGACTACCAGCACCAGCCCGGCCAGGTATTTCGAGAGGATAATCTGCAAGTCTGTCAGTGGTTTAGTGAGCAGCATCTCGATGGTGCCGCTCCGGTTTTCATCGGCCAGCGAGCGCATGGTGATGGCTGGAATGAGAAACAGAAACACGAAAGGCGCTATCATAAAAAGTCCTTCGAGGCTGGCATAGCCAAAGTCGAGAATATTGAAATCGGAGGCAAACACCCACAAAAACAGTCCGTTAATCAGCAGAAACACCGTAATAACAATGTACCCGATCAGCGAACTCAGGAAACCGTTTACTTCCTTTTTTAATAAAGTAATCATAAAACATTTTTAGTTTGATTAATAAATCAATCAGCAATCCTAACAAGCACTAATTAGTGTTTGTCTATAAAGTCGATACTTTTCACTTGCCCCGGGCTTTAGCCCGGGATTAATGAATTTAGCAATGCCTCCCCCGCCTTTTCGTTGTCAATGCCGAAGGCATTGACAACGAAAAGGCGGGGGTATTCATCACATCAATTTATTCCACCCTAAAGGATAGCCTGTCCCGCTTACGGGATGGCAATTGATATTTCAAAAAAACTTACTTTAAAGACTGACACTAATTAGTGTTTGTCCATAATGTTGATGTTTTTCTGATTTTGCCAGCGCTACCCCTTAATCCCCTAAAGGGGAGACCCCTCGCTGCCAGTGCGTTGGCTGGTTCTTCCGCCAGCTGGCGGAGAGTTAGAGGGGTGCGTGGCGGATGGCGACTTTATTGACGAGCTCTAATAAACCATCAAAATCATATTAATGAACGAGCTTTCATTTTTTTCCAACAATTAAAAAGCGCCGCGAAAATAATACATTTGGGGGGAATGGGTGAAATCAACTTTGATGTTTTACATTAACAGGTATTGTAGGATTGGGTTTCTTTTTAAAAAATTAAGGTGCATGAATGTTTTAAAAAATCATGCTTTACTTGAATTAAAAAACGCTTTTCTATTCAGGGGCTATCTTTTTAGTAATGTCTCCCGCAGATTTATTCTGCGCCTATCAGCGAAATCTGCGGGAGGCATTTTTTTTAGATTATTGAAAATGGCCAACTTTATGGACGGACACTATTTAGAATCCCTAAAAATTACAAGAAAAATTCAAAAACGCTCAGGCGCTAAATCCTAACGTTTATTCGATAAGTCCTGACGTTCGTCCTGAAAAACCTAACGTTTGTACTTTTTATAGATATAACGAAAATCAAATTTAAATTGTTCGTTTCAGAATTTTTACACAAATTTGTATTGAAAAAGATGAAGCAGTTATGAAAGAAAATTGATACCAAATTGGGATTTCTTGATTCGATTTATTGTTTGAAGAAATGAAAATTCTGGTAACATATTACCTAAAAGCATAAACATTGAATTTTTTAAACCAGCATTTTGAATTATTATTAAAACCTAATTGCATGAAAAAAGATATTTACAAACTCCTTTCTAAAAGAGATTTTAGGTTTCCAAGATTAACGACTAAGATTACCTTTTCTTTTTTTCTTGTCTTACTTGGGCTTTTATTTACTGGGGGAACAGTGTTTGGTCAAACGGTAATAACGTGGTGTGTAGATACGACAATACATGAAGAATTTCAGGTAGATATTGGAACTACCCTTAAGATTTGTCCGGGCGTTACCGTAACCTTCGAAAATATTAATTCAAAGCTGATAGTCTATGGGAATGTAGAAGCAGTTGGTACTTTATCTGAACCGATTGTTTTTAAGGGATTGGATGTTGCTTCATACTGGAAAGGAATTAATTTAATTAGTGGAACAGTGTCTTCAAAGTTTAAATATTGTGAGTTTTACAATATCCAGAGGAATCAAGATGCTAAAGTAGAAAAATCCCGTCTTGAAAGTGGAATCGATATTTCCATGTCTGACAATATTGAGTTCAAGCACTGCTATTTTAAAAACAATAGGGATGGAATTGGGGCTATCAACTCTTCAAATTTATTAATTGACAGCTGTACTTTTAAAAGTAACATTCCTTCGAACCTTGGGAAAGGATTGATTGCTTTTGAGATAAATACTTCTGCAATTGTTAGTAACAATGTTTTTAGCAAAAATGAATGCAATCATAATGGAATTATCACCATACGAAATGGGTGTGACATTCAGGTCTTGAAAAATATTTTTACAGGAACAAAATTTATCCCTGATGGAGAATTATTTTATTCCATCATTTATGCTACCAATACGGATTATACCAACTTTGTAGTAATTAACGGTAATAAATTCATCGAAAGTCATTCCTTAACTGAATCTATCTTTATTCAAGAGATTAAAATTAAAGGTATAAACAATAAGCTGGATTCAACAAATGCTTTTATTTGGAACAATGAATTCAGGAAAAACCCTTTTTTGCCAACAACAAATGTAGCGTCAAGAACTTCAATTTATGCAGTCCATGCAAACATTAGCATTGCCCACAATAATTTTATGGATTTCACCCAAGGGTGTATTTATGTAAATTATTGCGAAACCAAAATTATTTTGAATCGATTCGAAACTGACACCACGAAATCCAGCGTAATAAAATATGGAAATTACAAAAGCTCCTTATTAATAGAAGATATTTATAACGAAGTAATAGGCAATACTTTTGTAAATAACACAATTATTGGTGAGGATGGTGGGGTTATTAACAGTGAGATTTACCCCCGACTTGATATCAACCTAACTACACTCATCGAAAACAATATTTTTTATAATAACAAATCATATTATTTTGATGATGATGATAATACTACTATTTTTAATGGTGGAGCTGCGATTTATGATAAGAATAATAGCTTTATGAGTATTGTAAACAATACATTTGAATTAGGATCTGCATATAATGGAGGTGCAATTTCAATCAAAAATTTGATTGGATCAAAGCGAAATGATGTTGATGGATTGGCAACTATTAAAAACAATGAGTTTGTGAATAATATTGCAGACTCTCTTGGTGGTGCCATCTATGTTGATTCTGCCTCAGTTTTGATTCAGGGCAATTTATTAGCAAATAATACTGCTACTCGTGGTGGGGCAATTTTCACACATTACTTAAAAAGTTCTACAATAGAGAATAATGCAATAGTAAATAACTATGCGAAGACGGGAGGTGGAATATACTGTTCTCATAGCTACGCAAACACAGGCAGTAATAAGGTTATAATTGTTGATAACACAATCCAGAACAATACCTACGAAAATGATGGCGGTGGTATATATGTGGATTTATTCGCCAGTAATAATGATACATTGAAATTTTTGCGGAATATGGTATCCTTTAATAAAGGAGCATTTGGTATTGAAAATCTGCGGGGTGGTGGTGCATATATTTCTCAAAGCAAAAACGTTGAATTTCTTAATTGTAATTTTTTCAGTAACGTTTCAACTAATGATTATGCTGGTGTTTATGTGAATAGTTCTGTTGAAAGCTCATGTTCCTTTATTAACTGTGATATTATAAATCATGATAACGAGGGCGGTATCTTTTTTTCACCCAATACAGACCCGGAAAAGGTGATGATTTACAATACGATTTTTTCTGGGAATAATATTTCCAGTACAGGTAAGGGGATTATGTATGAAAGCAATAGCAGTAATGACATAATTACATACAATTGCTATTTTGATGTTCTCCCGGGAAATTATGATGTTACAAATATTGATTTTGTTCAGGCTATTATGCCAGGTTTTATTTTTACCAATGATTTTCATCTTAATTGTGAAAATTCAGTTTGCATTGATACGGGTTATAACAGTATTGCTTTTAAGGATTTAACTAATAGCAATCCCCCGCCTGAAGTATTATGGCCTTCATGTGGGAGTGACAGAAATGATATTGGAATAAGCGGAGGGCCTTGGGCATTAGATGCTGAACATATCTTTGTACCACAAGCACCTGAATTGAAAATTGATTTTGTTGCAAGAATTGTTGATTCAAAAACACGTAGAATAAAGATTGTGGAAAAATACAATAACTTTTTACCAGCGGATGTGAACTTTGAATATCGCTGGTTACTTGGTGATGGAAATTATACCGACTACATGGTATATAATGGTAGTTTGGATTATGAGTATGCTTACAGTGAAAAACTGGAAAGTGCGATCATTACACTTGTCGTGAAGAAGGACGGTGTAAAGAATATTTGTTCTCAGGTTGTGAATTTTAATGAAGATTTCATAGAGGATGGTTTGGATGATGTAAACAAAAAACACGAACGTAACAATGTTTTTAAGATACAAACTATAGGAAGTGATGAATCGGATGATTTTGTGATTTACCCCAACCCTTCACAAGGTGAAATTTTTATTAAAGTTTTGTCTAAAAGTGATGCGGATTTCTCCGTTGAAATTAATGATATGACTGCTAATGTTGTGTGCCATCAAACAATGAATGGTAGTGATATGGTACATAGGATGGATTTATCAGAATATGGAAAAGGATTATTTGTAATTACCATAAAAGCAAACGATCATACCTTTATTAAGAAAATAGTTATACGATAGTAATACGCTCAAATTTTTAGACCTATTGATATGAAAAAGGATATCTTATTACTTGTAATTTTATTCACATTAATTTTCCAGAGCTCTTCTATGTTATTTGCACAAAAAGGTGAAAGAGATATTGAAGAAGTTTTTTTTATTGAATTATCCCCTGGTGTTCCTACAAATGAAACAGTCATTTATTTTCCGGATATCGTTGAGTTTAGAACTAAGGCTATTTTTGAAGATGTACAATTTCCTGGGAGTACTACTATTACCGACACCATATATCATCATCATTCTGATGGGATAGATACATCCTGGTTTACCAACAAAACCAAACAAGTCCCTGATGATACATGTACATGTATCATTATACCCAGCAATGATTCTATGAGTGGTTGTTGGGATAGTAAAGAAATAGGGAGAATTCAGATTCCTTTACAGTATGGATTGAACAAAATTACTTTTACAACCTTTCAAAGTGCTACTAATTTCTTTGTCTCCGATGATACTCTCTTTATCTACCACCCAATGCCACAGGTTGTTGCGGGAACTTTTAGTGAAATCCTACCTGACTCAATCCAACAAGGTACTCTAATGCTACAACAAACATTTAATAGTGCTGTAAATTTCCAGGCTCAACTTACAATTAATGATACACTTAGTTTTGATGAATCTATTAGCATGGTCGTGTTTCTGGATGATGAAATAATAGATAATATCCTGGCTGTTTCAAATTTAAATGACAACATTATTGTTCCTGCCAATATTAATGAAAATAGTATTGAACTTCCCGATTACGAACCACATTACATTTATTACAAAGCATTTTTCACAGACTTCCCTGGGGGAAACGATTCCTTGGTTTATGTTTCTGATAGTTTGTATGTGCAACGAAAGAAACCGGCATTTATAGCTTATGATTTTGTGGATGATACACCTGGGATAGATACAGCACAGTTAAATACCTTTTTTGATGATACAATTGAATTCAAACTCCAGTTTACTTATGATGATAATGTTAACTCCGGTGACTCGATTGAAGTAACTGTAAGAATGAACGAAACAGGGAATCCTATCCCATTTTATGAACACACAGAGACCGGGATCACCCAGCTAGGCTCGATAATAACAATTCCTGGTAGCGACTTTTTCACCATTCCATTAGATCCACTTTACAACATCAATCTAGAACTGTGTTTCGAGGCTAAATTTTTCAGAGAAGATGAACAACTGGCTTCTCTTGAAATCTGCGATGACCCGGTGATTATCTACCATCCCGCTCCTGCAGTTGATTTAGTAAAATATTATGCGTGGGAACCAGCAAACATCGACACCAGTGGTATTATTACGGCAACGTTTTTTGATGAATATGTAAAATTTCAGTCGTTGATTTACTACAATGATCCATTCAGCAATGAGGAGCAAATTAATTTACAAGCCTACCTTGATGGTGAACCTTATGGGGAGGTATATTCAGATAGCACAAATGAAGAAAACTTTCCGGAATGCCTGATACCAAGCACTGATTCAATCGCGATTGATTTGCCGGACTACGAAGAACACACTATCCATTTTTGCGCCTACTTTGATAATGAATATCCAGATCCTGAAAAGTGTTCAGATACATTACATGTTAAGCGGTTAAAACCTGAAGTTGTAAACTTTGAATATTTAAATCCATACCCTGAAAACCTTTTTGCTGATGGATGGCAAACCGTTTATACCGATTCCATTAGATTCAGAACCAAGCTCTGGTACAACGATAGCATAAACATTAACGATAGCATACAGCTTATTGCCATGCGCGAAATTTACAGCGAAGGGCAAATTGAAAGCGTTGACACTGCATATAGTATTACTATTGAGCGGGAATCGCACCCGGATAGTTTGTACCTTATGATTCCGCCAGAAAATGAGGAACGACTGATTATTCCACTGGAAGACAGATACGACAGCATCCTGGTGTATTTTCAGGCCAGGTTTATCCGCGATCTTTTGGATGCAGATACCTTTTTCTCTTGTAACACGGATACGCTAAAAATTATCCATCCGGCACCCGAGGTGAAAGAATTATTATACCAAACCAGCATTGGGAAACCTTCCAATGAAATTATCGCTCCTGCTGCTCCTACCGCCGTTTTCGACACTGTCGTTCAGGTACGTATGCAAATAAACTATGATGATACTTGCAGTGTGAAAGATGAAGTAATTTTGAAGGCATATTTCAACGGAGATCTTTATGGTCAACAGTTATTTGATTCCACAAGAGTTTGGGGAGAAGGAAGTATTTTTATGCCTCGCATGGATTCCAGCTTATTCAACTTCCCTCTTCAATATGGAGACTCTGCAGGTGACTATGATTCCATTCATTTTGAAGCCTATTTCACCAAAACCTCCGGTTCCATTGTTTCATCAGACAGTTTATTTATTTACAGGGCGAAGCCAATAATTGAAAGTCATCAATTCATCCCTGTATTACCAAGTTATCTTGGTACAGTAAATTACGATAGCATTTACCATGATGAAATTGAATTCGATCTTCAGCTTGATTTTAATGATAATCAAATTTTAGGTGATTCTATAAAAACCGTAGTCTATCGTGAAATTATTGGAGGTAATACAGAGGCTGTGGATTCGTTAACACAGTCAAAGCCCACAGAAGGTAATTCGATTACATTTTCTGATTTTACAGTTACACTTGATCCATATTTTGACGATTCAATCAGGGTGTTTTTTAAATCATGGTTTATTAGGAACGACTTGCCTAATCCGGAAATTTATAATAATGATGGTGAATATGCCTTGTTGATGTTTCATCCTAAGCCTAAAGTTAATACTATATCGTTTAGCAGTTTTGTTAGTCCCGATACACTATACGTTAATGAACCTGATGGAAACAAATTTGTGTTTAATGATACCTTGAAATTCAAGGCACAGGTAATGTACAAAGATACATTTAGTTTGGAGGAAGAGATTTGGGTTCAGGCCTGGAAGAAGTTTGAAACCAGTGAGCCTATAAAATTTGGGGATTCTATTCGTATTACTCTAGGCAATAACAATGAGCTGATTTTCCCTGAAAACGGGTTATTTATTGATACCTTAGGGTATAACTTCGGTGATTATCGATACTACTTAGAATCATCTTTTTATCTGGATGATACCATTACACTTGATATTGTCACCTCCGATACTTTATACCTGAGCCATCCTATACCTGAGATTGATACTGTGAAATTTGAGTTGGACTCGCCTAATAATTTAATTATCGGCGTACAAGGGGCAAACACTGAAGTATATGAGGATACTATAAAATTCAGGGCTGTAGTTGAATATAACGATCCCTTAAGCCAAGTAGAGACGATCAAAGCGCGGGTTATGAAAATCTATGATACCGATACTGTGCAACAAGGTGGGGTTTTGGATGGGGTAACATCTTCAGGTAATGAACTCATTATTCCTGTTAATCAGGAAGTTTTTAATGTTCCTTTAGATTATGAGTTTGGCGACCATGAAATCTACATTGAGGCCTGGTTCGATCTTGTAGGTGTAACAGAAAAGGATACGATGACCTCCGCAAGTATTTATCTGAATCATCCCAAACCCAAAGTTGAAGAAACATATTTTCAGGAATTTATATATCCTGATACACTATATCTTGATGACCCAACAGCCAACCGTTTGACTTTTGAGGATAGTATCACCTTTATAGCGAAGGTTGAATACAATGATAATTTAAGTTCTGGTGAAGTTATTAAAGTTCAGGCATGGAAAAAATATGATGGTGATTTTGAAATGATCCAGGAAGAAAGCAGAGAAACACAAGGAAATAACAGTACTGAGATAACTATACCGGCGAGTCCGACATTATTTGATATTCAACTGGATTATGATTTCGGTGAGCATGAAATATTTTTAGTATCATGGTTTGAGCTTGAAGGAGTTCCACAAGTAGAAAAGGATACATCATTAACAGTTTATTTATTCCACCCCAAACCCACCATCACCTCCATTGAATATCAAAACCTTGAACCGATACAGTTGTATAGCTACCTCAACACCGAAATTGAAATCTATAATGATTCAATCGCTTTTGAAGTAAAATTAGCTTACAATGATTCGTTGAGCGTGGACGAAAATATCAGGATGGACATTTTACATTATTATTATCAGGATGCCTTGCCTGTAACTGATACCCTGACTTTATCGGCTATTACAGCTTTGCATGAAACAGCCATTGAATTTCCGAAATCAGCCTTTGGGATAAGTCAATATGATTTTGCTTACCACAAATTCCAGCTAAAAGCATGGTTTGATGAATCATTTACTGAGGTGGGGGATATCTTGTCATCAGATTTAATTTTGTTAAGCTATCGCGAAAACACACCTCCCTACGATTTGCAGGTGATAACTCTTTTCGACACCATTTATACTGAGCCCGAATACTTGCTCAAAGGATTTGTAAAAGATACCACCGGAAACATCAAAAAAATTACAATTTTTGATGGCATCGAAAAGTATGCTATCGACAATATTCAGCAGGACGGGTCAACCTGGTACTGGAGTTTTACCCGGCCATTTAACAGCGGGTCTATCTTCAACTTTTCACTGGAAACACAGGACAGTGTAAACTTTATCGACAGTGATGAATTTCTTTGGACGGAAAGGCCAACTTACACCAGGCTGGTTTACGCAAGCCTCGATGCCAACAATCCTCAAGCCTATCTGCCAAAAGATTCAAGCTTCCGGGTTTATGCAAATCCTGTAGGTGGTAAATACAGCAGCAACGAAGGTGATTTTATCAATAGCGCCGGCATTTTAAACCCTGTGGCTACCCCGCCCGGCGAATACACCCTTAGCTATACACTCGGTACTACTACTGATGAAGCCACACTTTCATACCCCATTGAGATTCTTCAGCCTTGTGAAATATTCTATGGCAGGCCGGAACAAATATTTTGGAAAAATTCAAAAGACTGGTACTGGGTTGGGCAATGCAACAATGGCAATTTCCTGAAAGCCTGGAATGTGATTGGCGGCAAAATTCTTGAAGCGCAAGGGGATTCGGTTTACGTTGAGTGGACCGAAGGCAGTACCGGAGAGTTACAAACCCGGATTGAAGCTATATATGGAGGCAGTGCCTATGATTATGACTATACCATCCAACATCTGGTGGCCGTGGACGGCCTTGCACCCGAAAAGCCAACTCTCACCATACGGGGAGATGCAAGCAACGGCTACATACTTTTTAGCAGTGTTAACGATACTGAAAATTATGATTATACATGGTTTAAGGATGGTGAAATAATAAATGAAAATGATAACCAGCCTTACATTTTCATCGGCAGTGAAAACATTGAGGGGGGCTATTATGTAAAAATCACTGACAGGTTACGCAGTTCTTACACCGAATCGGATGTTTACTTTTATTAAACCGGATGCCTGATGAATAAAGACCAACATAATCAACCCAGTGTTAAAGATTACGAAAGTTGTGATAAGTATAGAAACTCAAGAGAAATGAATAGAATGAAAATACGCAATACAGGCCTGTTGTTTTTTATCGCACTTCAGATTTTATGGTTTCCCGGGGTGTTTGCCCAGGATTTCAATGACTATGAACAATCGGAAATTGTAAAAAAGGTACAACAACTCATTGCCGGGGATTTTGTGAACAGCCTGGATTTGAATGATGGCTCTGACCCGGAAGACAACAGGCCAAATGAGGCGGGAATACAGGCTTTCAAAAATGTTTTTGCCAATCCTTATCAAAACAATGTTATCCCGGCATTCGCTTTTAGCCCCGATTCGGTGGTGGCAATGAGAAAAGGAATCATTCTAAGCGGAAATCTTTCCCCGCAAGAGTATGTTGAATATTTTTCACGCCTGTACGATTACGGATTTTTTGATGAAAGTGCAGTTTTTGTCACCTCCAGTGAAATCGAAAAAGTTGAAACCGATATTTTCATTTCAATGGATGGATTAAAAAATGACCGCCATCAGAACTTCCTGAACTATCAACATAATATGGATATTCGCAAAAGTGGAAATGGCTACATAATCGCGGTCCCTTTTGAAATATCCACATTTTCGGGGATTTACAAAAAAATACGAATCTTTGATGCCCGGGGCAACGAAGACTTCATTACTAGGAGGCCTTTCTCAAAAAGCCGGATTTATTTGATTGCTGATATTTATTTTGAGAACCCGGCCGACACATTCAAAATTGCAACAATCAAAACAGCCATCCCTGACCTGGAAGGATGTTTTAAATATTTTACCCCTCCTGCAAAGCAGAAACTCAACGAATTGATAAATAATAAAGTGGATCAATTGGTAAATGTGCTCAATGTTGCGGACGAAAGAAACCTTCCTTCCGATAGCCAGGCCATGCTGTTCAAAGGGCTTTTTTCTAAAAAGACCATAAATACTGTTGATGGCAATATGTTCTTTTTTGCCGAACATTGCGATGCAATAATCAGCCCCGAAAAATACACCACTTTGGTTGACAGACTATGTATCGAGTTTTATCCCCTCAAAGAAATTTACAGCAGGGACATTACATGCAGGAAAATTACAGATAAATATATTTATGTTGAAGTAAAAACTACCCTGGAAAGAATCAGGGCAAAGTATTTAATTACCGAAAAAAAAATAAGAGATACGATAATTAATGGTGAAGAAACAAGAGACACTATCCAAAACAAGAAAAAAATTTGGTTTAAGCCTGATGAGATATCCTGTGTTATCAACATCATAATCCCTCTGGAATCGAAAATTGATTTTTCCGGGTTCAACGATGTGGAATTTGAAGAATCCTTTGTTACGCACATTGGAAGGGAGTCGGCAGCGCTAAAATTTATCCTCGACCTAAAGCCAGGTACATTTTCGTACAAGTTGAACTATCACGTTGGTTCGCCGATTTTTCCCGGAAACGACAACACCACTTACGATGCCTATAGCTTTAGCCCTAAAATTGCACATGGTGTCGGCTTATCCCTCGATTATTTCTTTTACGATACCACCCAAAGCGTGAATTGGGGCTTAGGCTTAGGGCTGGAATACCACTACATAAAAAATACAGCAACACTCAGCCGTTATGATGATACAATTGCAGGATACCAACATTCGGTGCTGGGAACAATCGACCTGTATAAATCGGCCACCGGGCTAAAGCAATCATTCAGCTATTCGAGCCTGAGCATCCCCCTTACCGGCCATCTAAAATACAAACTCGGTAAACAATCATTTTTTGATCTTAAAGCAGGAATCGTTTCCACGCTCAACTTTTCGTCAGGTACTACACAAAACTCCGGCCTGGTAAGCTACCAGAGCCTGGCCAAAATTATGGAAGGCGATACTGTGTTTGGTACCTACCTGATAAAAGATGTGCCTGAGTATGGTTTTACTACCAATCAGGCAGTTTCGCTTATTGAAACCGATCGCAATACAAGCCTCGAAAGTTTAACCTTTTCAGGAATTATTGGCATTACATTTTCCACGAAGATTTCGGATACCCATCCGCTTTACCTCGATTTTGGCCCTTATTTCCAGTATGGAATTACAAAAACATTGCAGGGGTCAACAATTTCGGACATGCTAATACTCGATGATAAAGGGTATGCCGGCAATGCTTTTAACAATGGCCTGAGCGGAAAAGTAAACATGATTGGATTTACACTTGGCGTGCGATGGCATAAAATAATGCCTACCGACAGAAATAAAATTAATTATTAATGCGATAAAAGCTAAACCATAAACACAGCATAAAATGAAGATTTTGAAATTTTTAAACATACTATGGGCTGTCGGCTTTTTTATTATTCCGGCGGTGTACAGCCCGGCTCAAAATACTGACATCGGGTTTTCGATTGAAAAAAGATGCCAACACGAAGTGATTATCAAAAACCTGTCGGATTACGATGCTTATGTATGGGAGGTTTTTATTAACGGCAACCTAAACCCTGATTATACTTCAGTGGTTTTTGAACCTGTTTACACATTCGAAGGTTTAAGCAATGAAACCGACCTCGTAGAAATTAAACTCACGGCCTTCGATTTTTCACACCTTTTGAAGGATTCGATTACCCAGCCGATCGAACTCATTTTTCGGCCAGAAATAAATCTGCAAAAAACCAACTCGGTTATTTGCAGCTTTGAGTATAATGTGATGTTTTGGGTTGAAAATACTGAGGGCTATAACTATGCGTGGAACTTCAAAACGGATGCCTCCATTAATTTGGATGATGTGCTTGTAGAGCAAATAAACCCAATGCCTTACGAAGTCGTTACTTCCTGGAAAAATAATACCGAAGTCGTACAAGAGGTTGAAGTTGTGCTGACCCTCAGCTCCAACAACCCTGATGACCCCATGCCCTGTGAGTTTGAGTATAAAACCCAGGTGTTAATTATCCCCAACCAAACACCCGAAAGCGACACAGATTCACTTTGGATAGTTCGCAAAGCACCAACAAGTAATATAATCCTGTGCATCAACAGCAACCCGGCGGAAGTATTTTACAAATGGGGCTACAACAGTAAAGTGATTAAAACCGACACACTTCCTTACCATGAGTACGACAGCATTGATGGCAACCTGGATTATTGGGTGCTTGTGCTCAACCGCTCCTATAGTTCGTGCTCCACCGATACGCTGAGATGTGACCTGACAAAATCGCTGGAATTGAATCAGGAAGTGTCCGACCGTTTTGTGCCTGAAATTACTTTATACCCAAATCCGACAAATAATCATTTTTATATTAAAGCCGGAAATTTCCGATTCAATAAAATAGATATCAACATCAAAGATCAACTGGGAAAGAATGTTTGGAGCGATCAGATTGAATGTTATGAGATGATAAACGAAAAACTAATCACCTTTCCCCAAATTATAAAAGGCGTGTATTTTACCGAATTGATATTGGATAATAAATACAGGACGGTCAAAAAAATTATTGTGTACTAAATTTACCTCAGAAAATGAATACATCCATAAAATATTTGATTTCCGGTGCAACGCGAGCCTTGCTATTTATCCTCCTCACCATCGGGTTTTTCCCCACCGGTTTTTCACAGCAAATAATTATACCCGATCACCTCGTAAAAAACAGGTTCAACAACTTCATGGTAAACCTCGAAGACCGAATGAACGAAAAGGGAGCCTTTGAAAAAAGCCGGAACACATACGTATTAAACAGTTCTTTTTACAACAATCAGGTAACTGTTGTAGATGATTTTAACAAAAATGAAGCATACATCACCTGGGACAATTACCGGGAAATGGTAAACAATATGTCCGATAGTTGCCTGATCAGTTATGCTCATTATAATCTAACGATAAATAAAAGGAAAGTACAGCCAGCTTTTGATATCATCACCGCACAGGTACGCCGAATAACCGAACGAGACTGCGGAACTGGAAAAGATTCCTTAGTCAATAACTTTGTAATTACAGCAATTTATTACAAATACCAAACTGACGACACAAAACCAAAGTTCAGAATACTAAAAATTGATAACGCAAATACCTCCCTAAAACCGGATGCCTGGTATCGCGATCAAATACCTGATGAACTCTTTGTTCAACTTACACCCGATTATTCAATGCCAGCCATTAAGCAATCGGATGTGAGCATCAATACTACCTCCAAAATTGGCTTTCATGGCCTTGTTGGTGTAAACTATTTAATTAGCGGATGGGACAAGCATTTGATAATGCTCAAAGCCGGACTGGGATTTTCGAAGGTAAGCACTGAGTATAGTCTCGATAATTATGAAACATCTTTTTATACTACGGATAAAGATGGCGATGAATACATCCGTGAGGTTTATGGTAAAAGCCTAACGCAAACCCTCGATTACAGTACCCTTGATATACCGCTGATGATTTCGTGGCGATATTTGCTCAATAAAAAATGGCAAATATCCGCCTCCACCGGCATTAAGGCTTCCTACATCTTCCAACAGAATTATAAAATAAACAATGGTGAGTTTGAATACCGCGGTCTGTATGAAAACCTTTATGGCGAAACGTTTTATTTCCAAGATTTACCATCCTATGGTTTTACCTCTTATGATTCGAAAACCCAAAGCAACAATCCCCAAATCAATGATCTGCTGCTTTCATGGCAATCCGAAGTTTACGTTCGCTATCAAATCAGCAATACCACAGGTATTTTCTTTGGGCCAAATTTCAGTATGGGATTAAATAAAATGACTGACCCGGTGGCTTCCGATTTTGTTTTGTCGGAGCAAGGTGGCTTTACCAAACCACTGTTAAATTTAACCGAGCAGGCAAAAATGAACACCATTGGCTTTACTGCCGGTATCAGCATTTCGATCAATAATATTAACCGGTCCTTTATCCCGGGCATCAGGTTTAAAAAACAGCAAAAAGGAATTCAAAAGCAAAACAAAGAAGTTTTTGTTGACGCGCTGTTTGCTCCTGCCGCTTCATCCGATAATACCCCCCTTAACGAAAGTTCGGAAATCCCGAATAGTGAACACACGGTTCAAATTGATTACACACCCAACGATTGCTGTCCCGGCTTTGAACCCACTGACAAAATTAAAAACTACCCTTACAGCGTAAAAGGCGCTAATGGGCAACAAAGCAAAACGGGTACTTTGGGAAAACATGGTAAAATACAAACGGCGGCTTCTTCGGGCAATGAAGAAGCATTGTTTTACAAGCAGTTTGGATACAATATTACCACGGATCAATCCGAAAAATACACCGGGCTTCAGGATTCATTATTCTATATGCCCCCGGGACACGCAGCGAATAAACTGGAATTGCTACCCATACCACCGCTCAATGTAATCGTTTATAATGTTAACAAGGATGCGAAAAGCCTGGCTGAAAATCGTGAAGACGTTTATAAAAAATACTTCCGGATAATGGAATTGCTGGATCAGGAAAATGAAAATGAATCGTGTTATACTTATATCTGGAATGATGACCATGCAGAAGATGATCGCGGGGAACTTATAAACAATTGTTTGAGATGTTCCATCGACAAAGCACGAACAAAAGAGAAAATAGCTTTTCTCACTCAAAAGTATGACCCCATAGACTTTGTCAATGATTTAAAAGTATTGTTGGGCGAGCAACTTGCCCCCGGACGGCGCAAAGTGAAACTTCATTTCTTTATCGCCGACATTGCTTATGTAAGAGAATTGCTGCAGCGTGGGCTGAAAAATCTACTAAGGGCTATCGACCCTGATCAGGAGATGATTGTAGAAATCAATATATACTTTGATGCGAAGGAGGTAAATAGACTTGAATACATCAGTGGTATTGAAGAACCCGTTCCATATTATGATGAAATGATAATCTGGCACGAAAAAGGCAGCACATCAATTCAATTAAAAAACATCGTTCTTCATCCAATAAATTAAAGGTATGAAAAAAAGTTTGCTAATATTCTATATGTTTATCCTCATCATAAATTGCGGCATAAGCCATAAAATTTTTGCACAACGCAAAGCATGGGAGGTGCCAAAAAAATATATTAACCCTGCAGAAGATGTTGGAATTGTCCATGCTGATGACCCCACATCACCGCAAACAATTTGGCTGGTGTTTTCCGACAGGGCCAATAATCCGGCGTATGCGAGCCCGAATTCACAAAGCCCATCGCGCACCCTTGCTTTCCTCGAAGAACTAACCGTGGTAAGTATCCAGGGCAAAAGGCTCGAAGTAACAGAGCCGAGCAATATTCTCAATGGCAGGCTGATTTCCGGAAGACCCACTTTTTTTGTGGATCAGGATAAGCTGCTGATGTGGTCGAGGTGTTTGACCTCCCTTCCTTACAGGTTTAACAAAAAAGCTATGGTGCTCAATGTTTGGAAAGAAGATAATCTGGAAGCCTTAAAGCAAAAACCACAGTATTACGATAGCCCTTCAACACAGGGAAAGGTTGTTGAGGCAGCGGGTACTTACCAAATCAGGTATGTTTATAAAGAAACGCCCACCCACATTTTGGTTGGAACCGATCCCAACTTCAATTTTGGGCAGGCATCCGACACGGTAATTATAGGCTGGGTACCCACAACACACATTACGCCCTGGGATCACAGGGTTGCCTGGGAGCTTAACTGGTTTCCCGCTGCGGCAAACGAACGCGAATGGTTTGATGAACGGAATAGAACAAAGCGGGGTGTCATCATTTTTGATGATATGCAGGCCGCCGATGAGTATGCAGAAATAGATGACCCTACCAGCCTTAGTCAGTTTCAAAAAGTGGCATACATCGAAACTCCCGTTTACCGAACCCGGCAACCGGGCAAGTTCGACCGCTTTCCGATATTAAACGATGACCAGGAAATTGCCGGGGGCTTTGATAAGTTTCAGCCCCAGCGTATTGGAATTATTGGAAATATCGAAACAGCCAAAGGTGTCCTCGACAAGGAAAAGATGATTTCGCTGCAACAGGAGGTGATTGAGATAGAGAAAAATCAACGGAAGATTAATGTGATTTTTGTTATAGATGCAACCTACAGCATGGAAATTTATTCCGAATCTGTAGGCCTCGCCATCGATTCGGCCATGAAATTTATCAACAAAGAACAGGAAGATAAAAAAACAAGGAATGCGTTTAGGTTTGGCGCTGTGCTTTACAGGGATGAAGCCGAAGACAATCCTTATCAAATCCATTCAAATCAACTTACCGAAGATATTAACGGGCTGGGACAATGGATAAAGGAATATATGAGCCCTGAATTTTATGGTAAAGACAAAGACCTGCCCGAGGCAGTATATTATGGTATGGATAAGGCCCTGAGCATTTATGTACCCAACCCTAAGCAAACCAACTACCTGATTGTAATTGGCGATGCCGGCGATCATCAAAACCCGGCCAGGCAAAAAACCTTTGTGCAGGAAGCGAAGCTCATCACCAAGCTGGCCGATCGCAACATCAACCTGCTGGCCTACCAGGTACACCGGCCTGATAAAATAAAACAGGATACTACTTACAGGGTTTTTGAAAAGCAAATGAAGTATTTGATGCTGGGTACTGCCCAAAAAATACAGGAACGCGATGCCCGGCAAGCAAGCGAAACTAACCTTGCTGTGGCACAGCCCATCCAAATTATCCAGGCCGGAAACAGCAACTCTTTCCGCCTTAGCCCCAATAGCCCGGTTTTTGGAAACCTAAAAACACCCCATGCCAACGATTCGATTACCGCCGATACCCTGCGGCGAAGCATTACCACCAACATAAAAACAATACACGGCTACATAAACGAAAAAATTACCGAAATTGCCTCCCTGCTCGAAGGCGACTCCATAAACAGCGTTAGCGAAACTACGGCAAGTATTGTGTATGACCTGCTTGCCAATGGCACCTCCATTGATGACATCGAAAAAATACTCTCCGAAAAACGACAAATCTATAAGGAGGGTTTTACCGTTTTCCAGAATGGAATAAAAAAATATCCCAATTTCCAAAATGTAATTTTTATCGAACAAACCGAACTCAACAGCCTCAAGGAGACCATACGCAACCTCGTGCTGGCTACCAACGAGTCGCAATCACCAAATATCATCCGCAACAGGGTGGCCACATCCGTAAAGGAAATATTCGAATCGTATATTGGCAACCTTAGCGAGCAGGAGGTAAATGCAAAACCTTTCGGCGATTTACTATTCATCATCACCGGCCTGCCCACCAAAGAAAACTATCGCCAATGGACGATAAACAAAGTGAAAGATCCTGCCGATATTACTGATGACGAGTTGATGGAATTTTCGCGGGATATGAGGCTTACACTAATGCATCTTACACAAATCATCGAAACAGGAAGCAATTACAAAAGCATGATCAGGGAAGTGGGGAAGAGTAATGTTTACTACTGGATTCCGGGAGATGTTTTCCCCCACGATGAAAAGCCCGATGAAACAGGCGCAGGAATATAGCAAGTTGAATTAATCTGTATCAGGAAAATGAAAAATGAAAACCTAAGCAGTAAAAATGGTAATCCGCTGTTCGAAATCAAAGATTTGTACTGTGGCTATCCATCCTTAAGCAAAACCAGGCCTGGCAAGCAGTCGAACAGTGTGCTCCATATCGGTTCGCTTACCATAAACAAAGGCGAATTCGTGGTGTTGCTGGGAAATTCAGGCTCCGGGAAAAGCACACTGCTGGAAACACTTGGGTTGATGGCCAATAGAATTGTGAGTGGTGAAATCCGGTATTTTGCCGATAATAATTCCATTATCTCTTATGCTGAACTCTGGAATTACAGCGAGGAAAATAAAAATACTACTTACCTTAACAACCCGAAAGTAACACGCGTTCGCCGCGATAATTTCAATTTCATTTTCCAGGAAAACAACCTGATGCACAACCTCACCAATGCCGAAAACATTGTAATTGCTGATTTGATCGACACCAAAAAAATTAGTGAGGAATCTTTTGAGGATGCACAGGGCGAATTGAAGCTGGTGAATTTACCCGAAGAATTCGGCAACAGGTTTCCACGCAACATTTCGGGTGGCGAGCGACAGCGCGTTGCCTTTGCCCGGGCCACCCAACCCGACTTTGAAGTGCTGTTTGGCGATGAACCCACAGGCAACCTTGACGAAAAAAATGCCGGGGATTTGATGGAGATCATCAAAAATAAAATTAGCACTCACCCCGACAAAACAGCCATCATAGTAACCCACAATATTGAGCTTGCCCTGAAATATGCCGACCGGATTATCCTTATTACCCCTTCGTCCGGGAATAGCTATTACGAAATCATCGAAGACCACATCCTTGTAAAAACCCTGGAAGATACAGGCGAAAGCCACTTTCATAAGCTCAACAACGGCCAGGTTACAGAAAGTGATGAAGCCATTAGAAGCGAGATAAATAAATTATTAATAAAAAGTACGGAGCGTAAGGTAAATGCTGACAAAGAAATCCCCCTTGTTGCCAAACCCCGCAGGCTCACGCTTTTTATTTCGGCTATTGGCCTCTGGCTAATGAAAATATTTATTGGCTTTTCTGATGATGCCGCTACAAATACTGCCGGGCAAAGCCCGGGCATGCCTGATAGCCGTTTAAAACTCCCGAAAGCCTTTGCCAGCTTATTTTTCAGGAAAGAGTGCGATCAACTGCTGGGGCATAAAAACCGCAACTTTTACATTTTCACCCTTGCCCTGCTCATCACGTTGCTCATAGTTGGTTTTGCCGGCGGCCAGCTCAACAGCCTCGAAAATGAATTGAAAGACCCCTTTGTGAATACCGTGGACGTGCTGCACAAGGGCGGCGATGCACAGGCAAAAATCGATGCCGTAATTGCAGGGCTGATCAACGACAGCACAAACCAAAACTTTGGCATCGACACCATTTATTGCTACAACACCTTTTCGTTTCCCTTTATCGACTATTCGGGTGAATACCCACGCACCACCTACCTCGATGGCCGCTCGATACCCTGGAATGACCCCATGCTCCAAAAAATTATCAGCGCCGAGCAAAACGCCATCGGGCGGGCCTTTAACAGCCCCAACGAAAACGGCATCATTATTACCCGTGGCCTGCTCGCCAAACTCGGCTACGACGAAAACACAAGCTTCCTCGAATTACCGCGCAAACCCGATGGAAACGAATATTATATCCCCATTCCGGTTTTGGCCATTGTCGATCATATTCCCGAAAGCAAATACATCGGCAAAAATTATTTTTTGTGTACCCCGAATTTTTACGACAACTACCGCGGCCTCGGAAATAAATTCCTCATCGAAGAAAACGAACGCTTGAGGATCATCTTCACCAAAGCAAAAACCAACGATGAATTGCTTGCTTACAGCAACAATACCGCAACCCATACCGAAGAAAGCCCCAGCCAAAGTCTCATCAATACTATTGAGCCGGCTCTTGATAGCGCTTTGGAGGAATTAAACCACAGCTTCCAAAATCAATATGAGTGTACGGTTTTTACCCAGGCAGTCAACCTGTCGGGGCTTGCCCACACCATCGAGGTTTCGCTTACGCGCAGCCCGCCATTCCAAAGCTTTGGTGAGCAGGTGGAGTTTTTCGACCAACTGATACAACAAAAAACATGGCGTTCGTTTGTGGGCAGACAAAATACCGGCGGGCAAAACATCGAAGCCTTTCATGCCTGGTACAGCAATACCGTGAACAATCCCTACAAACAAACCAGGGACAACATCGCCATTAATTTCAATTCGACTGGCCACATCCGCGATTTTAGCGAAACATTTAAACAGGCTACACAGCTCGAAATGGATATGGCCAAAGTAGAAAATATGCAGACTTTTTTCAGGGTGAGCAGCATGACCAACACCATTCTGCTCATCCTCATCGCCTTTGGGGTGGTGGCCATAATGCTCTACATCTACAACCTGATGAACATGCACCTGTACCGCATCCGCAAAAATATTGGCACCCTCAAGGCTTTTGGTGTCGAACCCATTCCGGTGTTCAAAGTACTCACCCTAACTTACGTGAGCGTGGGCATACTATTTTCAGGCATACTTGCAGCAGGCCTCGACCTTATTTTATACCAGGCCGGAATACCCGGCTTTTCGCTCATTACCAGCCCCCGGGCGCTACAGTTTTTGTTTATCACCCTGGCGCTCATTTATTTTGGGGCATGGCTCGTATATCGCACAGCACAAAAGAAATACTTTAATCAAAACCCCAGCGATTTAATTTACGCGAAGGGGGAGTGAAATTATTGAAAGAGAATAAAAAATATCACATTAATTTATAAAAACATTTAAATGATGAAAAAAAATTTACTTTTTTATTTGATTCCGATTCTTGTTGCGATTAATGTTTCGAATCTAATTGGACAAAACATATTGTACACCCCTACAAAGTATATTAAACCTTGTGATACAATTACAAAGCCTTATCCATCTGAAATGAAAACTGGAGAATATATTCTTGATAAATTATGGGTAGTTTACTCGGATCGCACAAAAAACTATGTATTTGCGAAAGAAGACAGCAACTCAATTGTTGGTTCGTTATTATTTAGAGAGAAATGTGGTGTTGTTCATATTGGTCAAAACAGGTTGAAGATTTGCAGATGGAAAAATGTCATTGATGGGATTGTAACAACAGATAATACTTTTTGGATTGACTACAATAAATTACTACTATCTAAACATTGTTTAATAACTATTAGTAGTGAATTTCAAAATGGTTTTAACCGAAAGGGAATGATTCTTAATAAAATTGATTCATTATCATTAAGAGGAGATAACCCAGAAGCTATAAATTATTTACTTGATAACCTCAATTACTATTCTTCACCTGAAAAACACAATCAAAAACATATTGACCGTGCATATCCATTTGCTTTCTGTTTTATTTATAAGGATTTGGATAGCTGTTACCTTGTAGGAAAGGCTTCATCTATGGAAGGAGTGACCCCTTCAGAAAATCTCCTTGGTTGGATATATCGCCATGATTTAATAGAATGGGATCATAAAATTGCATGGGAATTAAATTGGCATCCAGATGCAGCAGCAGAAAGAAAAGAATTGAATAATACCTATGGCACGTTGATTTTAAAAAGCAAAGAAGATGCAATAGGATACAAAAAATATGGCACAACCTTTGACATTGGGCCTGGGCCCGGACAGGTTATCCCCATTGAAAGTACACAGGATATTTATGAAGCCCCACGGGAATTTGGATTCCAATCTAGATACCCCTTGCTTTATGATGACATTAATTTATGCGATATAAATGGACCAAGAAAATTAGGAGTAATGTCAAGTTTAAAATCATTAAATGGTAACATAAATGAAGACGAATATAAAAATTTGTTGAATGAGATTAAAACTATAGAAGCTAATCAAAGGAAGATTAATATAATATTTGTAATTGATGCAACAAAAAGCATGATACAATATAAAGGTGCTATAAAACAATCATTAGAGAATGCCT
Source organism: uncultured Lentimicrobiaceae bacterium (assembly GCA_964593705.1). Lineage (GTDB taxonomy): Bacteria > Bacteroidota > Bacteroidia > Bacteroidales > 4484-276 > SABY01. Next base: position 46,811 of record CAZQIV010000024.1, read on the forward strand.
TTACAGAAATGAAGGTTCAGCATAAAAGAAAGAAGAATATATTGAGTTTTGGAGCTGTATTGTATAGAGATGACAAAGATGATTCAATAATAAGTGTATTTAATAGCGGTAAAGTATCAACAGACACATCCAAGTTCAATCAATGGCTAAGCCTTAATATGAAGGGTAGTCTAATTAGTGGAAGGGATACCACTTTACCTGAGGCTATGTATTATGGAATAAAGAAAGGGGTCGAAAGCTATAAGCTTGATAAACGACAATCAAATTATATGGTTATAATTGGCGATGCCGGGGATCACAGGATACCAGGAACTAGAACTTATGTAGATGAAAATGAAATGATTAATTCAATTTCTGATCATAACATAAATATCATAGCATATCAAGTTTATCGAAAATCTATAAAGAATCATCGGCGCGATAGTACTTATAATGACTTTCTCAATCAAATTAAAACAATTGTAACAAAATCAAATGAGCTAATTTATAATGAAATAAGGACTATTCCTGTCGATAACCATGAAGAATTATCATGCGAACTTATTACAAATGATAGTATGGTTTATCATTTATCAAAGGATTGCCCCTTGCAGTCAAAAATAATAATCTCACAAAAAGACTCGATTCTAAAGACTGATACACTTCAATATTATTTATCTGAATGTATTCAAAGAATTTATTATTATGTCGATAGGAAGGTTTTTAATATGGCGAGAGTTATTAGTGAAGGAGAAAGTGTCACTACACAAGATGTCTCGGCTACATCAATTATATATACTCTTTGGGTTCATGACATTGATATTGAAACCATTAAAAAAATATGCTCATCAAATAAGTTTATTTATCAGGAAGGTTACTCATGTATTAAGATTACTGATATGGAATCCCGCCTATTTCAACCAGTTATATTTTTAGATAAAAAGCAACTATTAAATTTTAAAACTCGAATAAATAGAACAATAACAAATGATTCTTTAAGGGACGACATCGTACTTATTTTTAAAGATATTATAAAATGTCTCATTGGAGAAGATGTAAAGATTTCAGACACTTCTAAAATTGGTTATGTCATACAGCACCATTCAGGTTTTAGAATCGATACTAAATACTATAATTGGACGATTGAAAATATTAAAGAGGTCGCAAGCAAAACAAGCATCTCCGATGATTGTCTTCATGAATTCCGAGTAAGACTCCAGAAACACACCTTAATTAAGATTGATGAAATGCTATACGAGGGATCAAAATACCCTGGTATTCATAACAATTTCCACGATATTTCAGGCAATGAGTTATTCGAACAATTTTATTGGGTGCCAATGGATTTTTTGCCACACCAAAATAGATTTTCTGGATGTGAAGGCCAATATTGGATAAATAATAACTAGCGTAATAAAGCTATTTTCTAACAAAATTGATATGGTTTTAATTCTTTAAATCATTGTATTTTGGTTGGGATGATCTTAATAATTGTTTAGAGTTATAATTTTAGACATTGCAAAAAGTAATGATGAATGACTAGACTAAAATATGCATTTGTTTTCTGTGCATTTTTTTTTAATAATGCTTTTGCTCAAACAGGTATTTTAAATATTCCATTAAAATATTTACATCCGATAGATACTGTTACAAGGCCATATAGCAATGATTCTTTAATTTTTGATTTTGAGTGGTGGGTCTTTTCAGACAGGGATAATAATCCTATTTATTCATCACCAGCAATGGATTCTGTAATTGGATATTTAAATTTTTTTGATTCTTGTGCAATAGTTGATAAAAAAAACGAAAAACTAAAAATATCTAAACCTATTAACATTGTTAACGGAAAATTTTTAGCCATAGATAAAAGTGCAATTGGATGGGTTAATTTCAGAAACCTCTTATTATCCGACCAATGTGTTTTATCAAGCAAACTGCAATTATTTAGTTCAATACTTGTTTTAAATTACAATAAGTTTTCTGAAAATGAACTAATTACAAAGGAGGTGTTTTTGTATCGATCACCCAAATTGATTACAAAAACACTGCAGATTCTAAACTTGAGTAAATTGTTTGTATTTAAAGAGGATGCAAATTCAGCACTTGTTGGTAACTTACCATATTTTAAAGAGAGTAATAAAAATAATTTACAGGGTTCATCGTTTCTTATCGGATGGATATCAAAAGAGTATATAATTCCATGGAATCACAATTTAGCTTGGGAATGCAATTGGCATCCTAAAGCGATAGAAGAACGAAAACAATCTAATGATTCAACCAGAATGACTACAGTCTCTCAGACCACCAATAGTGTATTTGATACAAATCAAAGCATCAGATTCAATTGTATTTGCTCAAATGCAATTAGCCTCTATGATGTAAGAAATAAAGGACTTGACAGGCGTTACCCCATTATTAGCACACAATCAGCAAATCAGATAGGTACGGTTTGTTTTATGAATAAATCGAATTTAGGATTAAGGAATCCCAAAAGTCGAATTTATCAAAACTATATCAATACTTGCTATCATAGTGATGACAATAAATATCCAAATTATCAAACTGTGATGTTAATAAATAAAGAAGACTTAACCAAATTATTAAGACAAATAATTGTTTTTGAAAATTCACATGAAGCAATTTTAAGGGAAGAGGCGAAACACACACTTTCATTTTTTATATACTGTATTTTGGGCAATAAGTACATGCCTTCAAAAAAGGTTGAACTTGGTGAAATGCTTTACCGTTTATCACTTTTCAAAATTAAAGAAGAATATTGGAATTGGACAATAGAAAAAATTCATGACCCTTCTCTCGGAATTAGTCTTGATGATATCAAATTGTTTAAGGGGGACTTAGTTGACACAAGGATTATTTTAGAATCAATTCTTAACCTTTCTGAGAATTATTCAAGTACTTTTAAATATCAAGGGAATTTGTATTTTTGGTTGCCTTTAGATATTTTCCCTCACCAGCCAAAAAATGATGATGTAAAATGGAGTTATTATTAAATATTGAAAAATTGTCATTAACGTTAAAATATATTATATGAATTGCATAAAAAAATATTTTTTATTAATTGCAATATTAATTGTACCATTTTCGTCATCCTCAAGCCAAAATGATAATAGGGGTACCATTTCACAAAGTACATCAATGCATATTATGGATGTTAAAAATAACTCTGTATATAAATCTATAATAGACTTCGATGAAAAAGAGATTTCTAAAATTTTAAATTTACAGAATGTTGATTTCCTGAAAAAGATTGATTTGAATGGTAAATTATTTAAGGAGGAAGTGTTTTTTGATAAAGTTGTATTTAAGGGAAATGCTTCGTTTTATAAATCTATTTTTGATAATGCACTTAAGTTTCAAACTTGCACATTCAATTCAGTTAATTTTAGTTACATTGAAACTAATGGGCTGCTGAAATTTACAGGTATTGATTTTAATGAATTTGCGCAGTTTCGCAAAACTAGCATTTTATCAGCTTTTGAAATGAATTATAGCACTATTGATAAAGGAATTGATTTTTCATCTTCCTATTTTTCAGATTATGTGCATATTAAATACTCAACCTTTGATTCAATAGCAGATTTTTCAAATGATGCTCATTTTGAATCCAAAGTAACTTTTGATAGTGTTATTTTTAATGGAAATGTTGATTTCTCAAACGTTAAATTTGATTCAACCGTATTATTTAAAAATATTATATTCATCGATAGCCTTAATTTTTCAAAAGCCCATTTCAGATCTTCTTTGATATTCGATAGTATTACTCTTCCGTATGCACTAGTGCTTTCAAATACCAAAGTTCAAAATACCATCGATTTAACCTTGGTAAAAATGAATAGAAATGGCAAAAAATGCAAAATCTATTTAGAAGATTTTGATGTTGATAAACTATTGCTTGACTATTCAAAATTTAAACTTTCTTTTCTACCCGCAACCTCAATTGATAAAAAATACTCTATTTATAAAAAACTGCTCAATAAATTTAAAAAGGATGAAGTAACTATATATTATAATACATTGTTTATTGAATTCATAGACTTTAAATATGGTGAGTATCTTCCAGAAAAGAAACCACACTGGATACCTGAAACATTATCTGTTATTGAATATTTATTTATAGAGATAATTATGGCTGTGGTCGATTTTTCTGGGAGTATTCTTAGTTCAATTATAGGTTTTTTAATCGTATTCTTTCTATTGATTTTTTTATTTGGGTTGTCTTGCTTTTATTGCAAAAAAGATATTATGGCCTACTATTGCGGGGATATTGAAAATATTGATAAACGCCTTGACAAGATCGAAGATATAGATAACTGTAAAGAAAATCTAAGCGCTTGTAAAATCCATCTTATCTTGTATGCTTCACTAATACTTACACTCACCAACTTTTTTATGTTTAAACCACCTGTTAAAAGAATTAATTGTAGCGCCAATAATAAGTGTTTCAGGGTTGTTTATTTGATTTTAATCAATACAGTTTATTTCGTTGGCAAGCTGCTCATCTTCTATTTTCTTTACAATTCGTTGGTGCTGGACTACCTGAACAATTAAGTGGTGCTGGTCAATTATGAACTCTGACAGGGTTTCTTCCGAAGGAATCCATATAGGAAAACCCTGTCAGAGTTGATGAAAATTAAAATTTTGGAGGTGATGGGAAATTACCTTCCATGCAAATAACAGGAGTTTCAGGGTTGTTTATTTGATTTTAATCAATACAGTTTATTTCGTTGGCAAGCTGCTCATCTTCTTTTTTCTTTATAATTCGTTGGTGTTAAACTACCTGAACAATTAAAGTTGATGGTCATTTTTGAACTCTGACAGGAGGGGTGTTAAATTTGTTTTTATATTTTCGTCCCATTTTTTGTTATTTCTGCCTTCCTAAAATTTTTTTACTATGTTTTTTTTTTGAGGGATAGATTTCTTCCCGCACGTGCGGGACTACTCTCCTTCGAAATGACAAGGCTTTTGTGGCTTTGTTGGGTGTGGGTGAAAGTGGGCGCGGAGTGCCCACTTTCACCCACACCCACGTATAGCCTAAGCCTTGTCATTTCGACCAAAAAACGCAGCGAAGCAAGTTTTGCCGGGAGAAATCTATTGACAAATATTTATCACCAACAACTATAAATTATTAATATTTTACTTTCCACTATATTTGCAGTAGTACCTCAACTCATTAATAAACTGTCCTCGAAACCAAAAAACCATCCCGATTAACTATTCTTTAATCGCAACTCCACTTTTTCCACCAAAAATAAAAAGCATTATGCCCCGGGGTTACGGTAATAAATTTTACTTTTGGTATTCCTAACTTGGACAAGCCAAAACCAAACGAGGTGATCACGTAAAACTTATGGTGTATTCCTGTTTTGGTTTGTCCAAGTTAGTTGGCAGGATATTATAGATGGGGTACTAAAAGGAAAAATTGATCTATTAATTAAAAAATATAAAATAATGAAAAATGCTACTTTGCTTGTCTTTTTGCTCTTTGTTGTTGCAGTTTGGAGTTTTGCCCAACAAGTTGTTACAAACCCTGCTTCAGGCGCAAACGCTAAGCTAAATGCTCAATAAAATTTTTCCATTTGGTTTGTTTAAGCAAAATCAGATGCTAAAGGGGTGCTCAACAAATTGCACTGTCATAGATAGATCTTAGTGATTCTTAGTGTTTTTGTGTCTTATGCCAAAGGCATCACAATGTGAGTGGCAAGAAAAAAAATGAGCCACAGAGGCACTAAGATGCCAAGGTACACAAAGATATTTTGAGAATAACCTTTGGAATGTGAAAATGTAGCCATTAGAGTTAAAATGCAATTTGTCGTACACCCTACCCAAATGTATGGCTTTATAGTACACGAAAATATGATTGAACATTACAAAATAGTAAGTACTTACAAAGGAGAAAACATCTTTCTCCTGCTACTGCTATTTTTTGTTTTGACTTTTGATGCGGCCTATACCCAAAATACCGTGCTTAAAATGCCACCGAAATACTGGCAGCCCTGCGATACCATTACCAAACCCTTCCGCTCCGATTTTGAACCTGGCGATAGCGCCGACAGCCTCTGGCTGGTGTTTTCCGACAGGGCGCAAAATTTCGCCTATAATAAATATGAAAACAATAAAGTAATCGATACACTTGACTTTCTCGAAATTTGTGCTGTGCTGCAAATCGAAGATAAACGATTAAAACTCGGCAGGGTTAATGAGCGAATCCAGGATAAATACATCAAAGAAGAAAATACTTTTTGGCTTGACACCGATAAATTATTGCTCTCACCCTATTGTTTAGTTGGCGGAAAGTTTAAAACAAATAAAAAGGCACTGGTAATAAATACCGGGGAGAAGGTTTCAGGCACCACACGAGCCATCCTCCACAAACAACCTTTTACAGGGAATGATACCGCGCTTACCAGCCTTGAATTTGAGCACCTGTGCATTTATAAAGTTTCGGACGATGGCAATTTTGTTTTTGCAGGAAAGTACTACCGACTGCCTGAAATCGGCAACATTAGTAGCCGGGAAAATTACGGATGGATAGAACGGAAGTATCTTGTGCCCTGGAATAACAGGGTGGCCTGGGAATACAAGGATACCTCCGGTGTATGTACTACAAAGTACCTGATAGTGCCACCTGACAGCATAGATAGTTTGTTGAAAAACCCTGGCGCAAGCCATTGGAAAGAACTTGGGAGGAAGGTTACAATTAAGGATACAATATCGAAAGAAGGATACCCGCAGATAAACAGTGTGATTTTGGTGCATAACCTGCAACTTATCGACTTCCAGTTTCAGCTTTTAAAGCTTAAAAACACCAACATGCCCAGGGCAGGCACACGAGGCTATTTTATAAAATTGCTGCAATGTATATCCGGTGATAACAACCACCACCTCAACGACAGCATCTTTTCGCAGATGATTTTTTATTTCACGCGTATTCGCATGGATAAAAAATTTGATGGAATCTCCATTGATAAGCTCGGCGACCCCGACATGATGCAGCACAGCGACATACTCCAGATTAGGGCCGGCCTTGCAAAAACCACCCGATATGTGGGCGAAATAATTGAAGCCTGGGATAAGCACAGCACAGCCGTAATCCTTAACAAGGAGCTATATTTTTGGCTACCCGTACAGTATTTATTACCCGATTAAAATAAGTATTATCAAAATATAAAAATTATGAAGTACAATTACCCGATTTTAACAATGCTGTTTATTCTCTTTACAGGGATAGACGGTTACAGTCAGGATACTATAGCGGATATGCCCCGAAAATACCTCTACCCGGTCGATACCATTACCCGGCCCTACCCCAACGAAGCCGTTTGTAAAAATACAATATGGCTTGTTTATTCCGACAGGACGGATAACCCTGTTTACAAGGCAGCAAGTGACACAAGCGAAAAGGTATTTATAGCGGATTTCATGGAAAAATTTGAGGTTTATCTTTTAGAGGGTGAATGGTTATTAATTGGGCATAGCAAACCGATAGGATGGATTAAATTCAACAAATTGTTGCTCTCATCGCATTGTTTGCTTACAGAAAACCTGCAACAGTACAGTAAAGGTTTTGTCTTGAACACGCTTTCGGATAAAGTGAAAGCGGATGCAAATATATATTACTACAAGCAACCATCTCTTGATGATTCTACAAAAATAGGAAAGGCTGAAAGCTTCCAGGTTATGTATCTCTTTAAAACGGACACAGTGATAGACTTTGATACCATTAGCAAAGGTTTCCCGCCTAATGTAATTCTCGACACCTCCTATTACTACCTTGTAGGTAAGCAGCAAATTATTCATGGAGCTTACTATCCTGAATATGATACTGCTTTGGATAAGCATACACTCATCAAAGGCTGGATACCGGGCGATCAATTCATCCAATGGAACAACAATGTGGCCTGGGAACTCAACTGGCATCCTGATGCTGTGAGAGCGCGTGCCTGGGAAGACCGTAAAGATAATGTTGATAAAGGGAGTATAATTTTTAAAACAGTTGATGCGGCCAATAGTTATGGTAAACGATATCCCCAATTGTTTTATAGCATGAAAAAAAGAGTGATTGTGGAAACGGATGATATTTACCATTCGAGAAAGGGAGGCTTGGTTAATCGCTTCCCATTGATTTATAATAACAATGATAGTGCATGCAGTCCCGATAGTGCAAAAAAGGTAGGCATTATTGTAAAATTTGGACTGGAAAAAGAATTCATATCAGAGGCAGACTGGCCTGAAATGAAAGTATTTAAAGAAGAAACCCTGAAAATTGAAAATGGCCAAAAAAAAACCAATGTACTTTTCGTGATTGATGCTACCCAAAGCGCGATTACATATAAAGCCTCAGTATTAAAATCCTTAGAATCTTCAATTGAACAAATGAAAATGGAAGAGAGCAATAGAGGCGACACAATTTCCATCGGCTGCGTTTTGTTTCGTGATGAATCGGAAGATAATATTTGTGATGTGTTTAATGATGGTAAGTTGCTTGATATCGATATCATTAGTGGGCCAGGATATATATATGATTCCTTAGAAAATGAGGGCAAGCTCAATAGGTTTTCAAATTGGCTATCAGAAAACTGGATTCCCGAAAAAAACCAAAATGATACCGACCAGTCTGAGGCTTTATTTTATGGCATGAGCCAAGCCATTGATAAGTATCAACCCTCTGAATACGAGTCGAATTTTATGGTAATTATTGGTGATGCCGGCGACCACAGGGAGAAGGGAGAAACTTATATTGACAAAGTCACATTAATTGACAAACTCGCCAAACATAAATTCAATATACTTGCCTACCAGATACATATTGACGAAGATGTTGCTTATGAAAACTTTGTAAGTCAATTACAAGAAATTATAATCAAAACGGATTCAACTGTATATAAAAATATTATTGGTAAAAAGTCCAATGAAAAGGAAATGAAAGTTCTCTTTGGCAAAATAATAAAGATAGGAGATACCATTCTACTCAGTAAAGATTGCATGTTAAATTCGAGAATATTAACATTAGGAAATAAGAACATTTCTGATTCATTAAGAAATGAAACTATTATAAAGGATATTTCACAAAGCATCAGCAGCCCTGTTTATCTTAACATCAACAGCAATATTAATAGCATTGCCGAAAGCCTGGCCAAAACTTTTAAAATTCCAATAAGTGATGCTTCTTCAACAGCCTTTATTATTTATAAAAAACTTAAAGAAGGCAATGCAGCAACCACACTTTATATTCCCCAAAAATACATCTACACCACGGGCTTTACTCCTTTCGTCAATAAAGAACTGAATCCGGGTTACCCCTTATTTCAGCCGGTGGTTTTGATAAAGGAAGGACAGCTTACCAAATTAATTGACCAGTTTAATAAACTTAATAAAGAGTATCCATCCGGTAAACAATTAAGAAATGATGTTGCTGATGCTGTATTAATCATGCTTAAAACTTTTTTGGGTGAATATAGAGGCGATATTTTAAATGCCGAAATTGGCCAATTGCTTTATTGCCAATTTATGTTTAAAATAAATGCTAAATATGAGCATTGGACAATCAATAAAATTAAGGACGCTGCTGCAGGTATCCCCTTAGATGATATTAAGGCAATGAAAGCTGATTTAATTAAAACTTCAAATACATTGACTAAAATTCAAGAAGTTATTGAGAAAAGCAATAATATTGAGCAGTCGGTATATCGTGCAAAAATCCATCACTTTGGTGAAGACGATAGGAAATCGGTGTTTTTATGGATTCCCTGCGATGTATTCCCCCATCAGGCTAAAAAAGATGATGTTAACAGATTTTGGTTTTAATTCCTAATATGTCAAAAATGAAAAAAACGAAAAACTCAAATCTATACTTTACAATATTAGGTGTAATATTCAGTGTATTTCTCCACCAAATAGCTTTTGCAAAAAGTTATAACTCCAACAATAATTTGATGTTTCCGGTTGAAATTTGGGCTTTTAAACTGCAAATGGATATCACAGGTATTTGGAATAAAACAGAACATGAAATCATCTCAGGAATTGATTTAAATAAAAACTATCTTTTTAAAAATAAAGTTTTTACAAAAAAAAGTTTAAAACCATCAATTGGAAATTTCAGTAATAATATCTCCTTCACAGATTGCATATTTCTAAAGCCATTTGAATTGAATGGTTTGAAATTTGAAAAAGGCCTAACTATTAATAAGTGTTGTTTAATAAATGGATTGAAATTTCAAAACCTCAACATTGGGGTTAGTGTTAAAATGACTACCCCTTCAACAGAAAAAGAACCAGATGTTGAGCAATTAAAAATATCTTCTTCAAAAATAGGGAATCTTCAAATAGATCGCATTTATGGGGAAAACAACTCTGATAATATATTTATAATATGGGATACTGTTTTTGGAACAACAAACTTATCACACCTGTCAAATTTAAAACTGAACATACAAAATTCTGTATTTCATGAAGGTTGTGTAATTTCAAATTGTATTTCTAAATCTGTGGTTATTGATAACAATACATTTATAAAAGAATTTTGTGTTCAAGGACAAAGCAATCTTAATTCTTCAGTATTTAAAAACAACAATTACAAGGCTATAGCGAAGTATAAAGAAATAACTTTATACAAGCCAACATTTACAAATGAAACATTCCACGGTATCACCGAATTTAAATACGATACTATGTATAATTGTAATTTTGATACTATTGTTTTTAAAAAACCAGTTTCTTTCAAACGCTCAATATTTGATTCAATTACAGATTTTTCAGAAGATGTTCATTTTGAATCCACAGTAACTTTTGATCATACTACTTTTAATGGGCTTGTTGATTTTAGTAATGTTAAATTTGACTCAACAGTAACTTTTGATAGCGTAACTTTTAATGGGCTTGTTGATTTCTCACACGCAAGTTTTGAAGACAGTGTGATATTCAATAAATGTATATTCAATGATAGCAGCTCATTTAATAAATGCACATTTGATAAAGTGTGTCATTTTAGAAATTGTTTTTTTTCTGATACATCTAAAATTAACTTTACAGAAGCCACTATCAATTTACTATCATTTGAGTATGATACCACCTTGCCTTCCGAACTTTGCTTTTATAAAGCAAAAATTCTTAATCAGGCAAAAATATTCAAACCGGATACCTTAGAAACCAGAGACACTGTCTGCTACATAAACCTTAACAACGAGTATGTCGATAAATTTTCATTCTTCTACCATGATTTCAAATTATGTATCCCTGATAAATCATTTCACCAACACAGGGTTTACAATCAACTGCTTAAAAAGTATAAAGACGATGGTATGTTGCACTGCCACGAATTGCTAAACAAAGAGTATCAGGAATATTGCTTTAAGCACGACCATTACAATGGAGGTACTCATCCTTTAAATTCTTTTGGGTTTTTACAAGAACTATTTGGCGAATTACTTAACACACTTCATAACTATTGGTGGGGTTATGCCTACGAAAAAGAAAGAATCCTTATATGGACAATATTGTTTCTTTTTATTTTTTCCTATATTAATATTTTCTTTGGTAAAAAAATCTTTTCAAAAATTTATCCCAAAAAAAATGGAAAACAATCATCTAAAGGAAAGGTTTCAGAAATAATCTTATCTTTTAATAAATTAATACCTGACAATAAATGTAGAATCAATTGTGAGCGTAAAATAGATGATCCTAATAAAGATGATTCAAAAAAGTGGAAATTAAAGGGATGGAAATACCTTATCGTTTCCATTCCTATTTTGATACTTCTGATTTCTATATCAATATTTAAGCAGGCCAATAATATCATATCAATTGGTATTATTATTATAGTTTTAATCATTATCTTATTCCTTTTCGCCTCTTTATTAACAAATATTTGGGGTAAAATAAAAACTTGGTTTGTCAACAAAAATAGAAATGAGGAAAATGTTTCAAAAAGCATTACATTTAAAAGGCTATCTTGGGTAAGACTCTACTTTTTACTTCCTGTTATCATGGTAGTGTTTTTTCTGCTGTTATCTTTACTGATGCAGTTATTTAAACAGACACAGTTGGAGCCGCTGATATGGTCATCTCAATGGATACAGTTAAATCTGCTTGATAATAGTAATATACCAATTGTTATCTACGGGTTATTTATTTTAAATATGTTCATGTTGTTGTCTTTCTCCTTTTATTCAAATTTTGATAATTGGATAAATAGTTTTTTTAAATGCGACTGTGCAAAACAATATTTCATGAACCCATTTGTTGCATTCTATTATACTGCCCGTTTGTTTTTTGGCTTGAGCTTAGATTTAGAAAAAATTAACTATGAAGAAAATATTAAAAGTGTCAAAGGCTCATTTGGGTTATTGTTTGTATTGATAATACATCTTACCGGGTTGCTATGTGTAGCATTCTTAGCCAATTATATATTGGTTGGCGGGTATTAATGCTAAGTATTTTTAAGAAGCCGGGGTACACTTTGTAGGGCGGGCAAATGATAAAATAGATTTCTCAGTCGCTGCTCTCTTTCGAAATGACAAGGCTTTTGTGGCTTTGTTGGGTGTGGGTGAAAGTGGGCGCGAAGCGCCCACTTTCACCCACACCCACGTATAGCCTTAGCCTTGTCATTTCGACCAAAAAACGCAGCGAAGCAAGTTTTGAAGGGAGAAATCTATTTAAAGTGATCACCATTATTTGCATCCATAAAAATGGTAGTAGAACCAAAAATAAAAAGCATTATGCCCCGGGCTTATGGTAATAAATTTTACTTTTGGTATTCCTTAAAAGGAAAAATTGATCTATTAATTAAAAAATATAAAATAATGAAAAATGCTACTTTGCTTGTCTTTTTGCTCTTTGTTTTTGCAGTTTGGAGTTTTGCCCAACAAGTTGGTACTAACCCTGCCCCAGGCGCAAACGCTAAGCCAAATGCTCAATTAAATATTACCGGGGAAACCACCAACACGCCTGCTGTTACATTGCAGGGGGGTATTACAGGTGATTACATCATGAAAACCCTTTACCCCGGGCATCTTAAAAATCGCTCCAGAACAATGCATTTTGCCTGGTCCGGGGGAAATCCCAACGACAGTACCTGGATAATCTACTTTAATGCTGCAACTTTAAATGACCTTTCACTGGGGCAGGGAGATGAAATTGCAATTTTTTATGTTGATGGGCTGGATACCATTATTGTTGGAGCAAGAACATTAACAGCCGAACCCACTCCTTTTAATTTCCAGCAATATCTTATCGCGTTTAATGGGCTTATGAATGGAGAGCAAGGATACATTCCCGGAAATGAATTTAAACTTGTATGCTGGGATTCAAAAGATAATGTTGAAAGCCAGGCCTTCGATGTTGATTTTTCAAATCCCTTCGGGGATGCTTATGTTCCTGTGGGCAACACCTTCCCGCCCGCTTACCAGCAATACAGTTTGGCAGAGGTTTCTTTTGATGTAGTTACCTGTCCCGAAGATTTTGAAGTTTGCTGTAATGAAGATCCAATCCTTCTTAATCAGGGAATGCTGCCGGGTGGTTTATATTCCGGGGACTATGTTTCACAAATAGGAGATGATTATTATTTTAATCCCGATTGCACTGATATCGATGATTTTATAATTACCTACACCAAAATATTTAATGGGAATCCATACTCTTGTAATTTCACCATCACGGTTCTTCTTGCTCCGGTAATAGAGGAATGTCCGTCTTTTGATCCTGTTTGTACAGGCAGTGCTTACATCCCGTTCCTTCCGGTAAATAACGGGGTTTACACCGATATCGATGGGATAGTTGTGTATGGATTCGATCCTGTTAATTCAGGAGATTTTACATTTACACTCACTGTTTCGAATGATTGGTGTGAAGAAGAGTGCCAGTTCACTATAAATGTATCCCAGTCTGCTACTGTAAATATTTTTCCTGACGATACCACATTGTGTACGGATCAGGTTATGGATTTCGCTGGTATTGTGAAGGCTTACAATTACGATCTGATTGAATGGGCCGTTGTTTCCGGGACAGGAGACTTTAATGATGGAAATATATTGGAGCCTGTTTATTATCCCTCAATAAATGATTTTTCATTAGAGTATGTTCTTTTGCAAATCGAAGTTTCACCGGAGGAACCATGTATTTATTCGGCGAGCGATCAAATAACTATTTACTTTGAGGATGCTCCGGTAGTGAATGCCGGGGCGGATTTGACAGTTTGTGAAGGTTTTAATAGTGGAATTCAACTCTCGGAGGCATCGGCCGGAAACGTCAGTTCATTATTCTGGACAACAGATGGGTCGGGGTCATTCGACAATAATACAATCGAAAATCCTACTTATTACCCTGGTATATCTGACTTTGGTCAAACTTTACAACTTTGCATAGTTGGTAATCCTGTAACACCTTGTGAAGAAGTTGTTTCTGATTGTTTAAATTTATCTTTGGGCATTTTCCCAGACCCGACTTGCCCTGAAATCAACCCGGTATGCGAAGGCGCTGAATACATCGAATTTCCTATAGTCACGGACGGAGAATACACCGATGCTGCGGGAAATGTTGTCTTGGGGCTCGATCCTATAGCTGCCGGAACTTACACCTTTACCCTTATGGTAAGCAACGAATTTGGATGTACTGCTACCTGTGAATTTAGTATAGTTGTTGATCCATTACCGGTGGTTACCTGTCCTGCAGATATTGCTGTTTGTTGCGATGCAGATGAAATTACACTTTCGGGAGCAAGCCCTGAAGGTGGAACCTATTATTTAGACGATACTCCAATAACAAGCTTCACTCCGGATTGTGCAAACATCGGGGACTTTATAATTACTTATCTCTATACCGATCCAGGCACTGGCTGTGAAAACTCTTGCGAATTTACCATTACTGTAAATCCATTACCTGTAGTTACCTGTCCTGCAGATATTGCTGTTTGTTGCGATGCAGATGAAATTACACTTTCGGGAGCAAGCCCTGAAGGTGGAACCTATTATTTAGACGATACTCCAATAACAAGCTTCACTCCGGATTGTGCAAACATCGGGGACTTTATAATTACTTATCTCTATACCGATCCAGGCACTGGCTGTGAAAACTCTTGCGAATTTACCATTACTGTAAATCCATTACCTGTAGTTACCTGTCCGGCAGATATTGCTGTTTGTTGCGATGCAGATGAAATTACACTTTCGGGAGCAAGCCCTGTTGGCGGAATCTATTATCTCAATG
>CAZQIV010000025.1:0-61450 GCA_964593705.1 uncultured Lentimicrobiaceae bacterium
GGCCTGTGCCGCAATTACCTTCAACCGTTAAGCACTTTTTCTGTTCGTAAAAATACACATTTTCTCTTTTGGCCGATGCACCCACCGCGGCATGGGCTATGAGCCACTTGTTATGTGCCGGTCATCATTTTCATCTCAATCCTCCTCGCCAGCTCAATTTACTGCAATGACCCGGGCTTCATATTTTTCGCTCAATTTACTCCACGCGGCTTCATGCTCAATCCTGCCTCGTTTCACTCAAAATTGTTTTTCTCAAAGAACTCGTTCGCGAACTCATTTCCTGAATTTGCTCTTTTTCACTGGCACATTACGGTCTGGGCTATGGCCTGTGCCGCAATTACCTCCAACCGTTCAGCACTTTTTCTGTTCGTAAAAATACACATTTTCTATTTTGGCCGATACACCCACCGCGGCATGGGCTATGAGCCACTTGTTATGTGCCGGTCATCATTTTCATCTCAATCCTCCTCGCCAGCTCAATTTACTGCAATGACCCGGGCTTCATATTTTTCGCTCAATTTACTCCACGCGGCTTCATGCTCAATCCTGCCTCGTTTCACTCAAAATTGTTTTTCTCAAAGAACTCGTTCGCGAACTCATTTCCTGAATTTGCTCTTTTTCACTGGCACATTAACGTTGGTATAAGAATATGTAGCCGACTGCGTGGCACTTTCCTATCAAATAATAAGAAAGTTGAAGCGGGCTACAACCCTTGAATTCACTACTAGTTCGGCTATTATTTTTATACATTGTTAGCATTTCGTTTTTTTCACCATTCTCCTTTTAACTCTTGATAAAAGAAGTATGATGCTCTTTCATCTAATGCCTCTTTTATTTTTTCAAATCGTTCAACAAAATTTTCTAAATCAATTTTTACATTGTCCAGTCTATCAATATAGAAATGGTTCTCATACTTATTTGTTAGTGGATACCTTGAGAAATCCATATTTTCTTTTTTTCCTGTAACAGTAATTAATGCAAATAATTCATCAATATATTCTGTGAGATTTAAATTCTGTTCTCTGAAATGGTTAACCCATTCGATACCTTTATAGCTTTTAATCTTCGCTTCAACTGTTTGGTACATTTGCTGAATATTGTGACTTCCCTCAATTCTAAATTCTGACTCTATAAGTTTATTCAATGTCCAGATGAGTGATTTTAAGTATAATTCGATACCATGATTGGCATTTGTTAATATTGGGAATATTAATATATCTGCCTTTTTATTTTCATTATTATTTAGGCAATCCTTAGCAAGTTGAATTGCTGAATCTAAAAACCCTTCAGCTAATGCAAGCATATTTCCGATATCTTCTCGCTTTGATGTCCGCCAGTTTAAGAATGCAATTTTATTTATGTCTTCGTTATCTGAGAAGATTTTCTTTTCCATTTTATGTCTATTATATTTTACTAAAACACTTTTCTAAACAAATTCATATAATCATAATTTTCCCAGAATCCTTTTAAATCTGAATGTTTTAATGATTTTGGATTTTCCTCAAAGCTCCATAGGTCGTTAAAGTGTTCTTGGGCATACAATAAAGAATCAATAAAAACATCGCAACTTTTTATCTCAATTTTATATTCATTATTGTGATGGGCTCGCCATTTTATTGCTGGTTCATTTTGCCAATCTTCTCTCGTTCCAGCAACAAGGATAAATCTAAACCTTGAGACAGCACCAAAAATCCTTTTCTTTTCACCTTGGTTTTCTTTAAAATATCTATCCCAAGATTTCACCTGTTCTATTGCATGATTTAATTCTGCCGATGGGTCACCATTTATATTGAAAAGTCTCATTTTTGGTTTTTCTATCTCAACCAATACCCATTCTGGCCCATCAGAATTATCATTTAACCAAGCAAAGTCACATCTCATTTCGTCTGCAAAAGATACCTCTGAAAAGTTAGGTTGAATACCTGCTTTTCTAGAATAAAGATGATAAAACAAAAAAGAGTTATTCTTTAGAACTTCTAAAAGTTGCACCTCCGAATTATTCTCAAAGGATGTTTTTAAATCTTGTTTAACTCTATTTAAATTCCAAGTACTCATGTTTTTATAATTGTTTCTGTCGGTCTTAAAATGAATGCTAACTGTTGATATAAACCATTATCTTCTTTCGTTCGTTAAAATCACCCAAGTAATCTCATACCCCCTCATTTCTGATATTTCACCTTACAAATCTTCCTTCGTTTTCTCTACCAGCTTCACTGAGCCTATCTCCATCTCTTTATCCACAGCTTTGCACATATCATACACCGTGAGCAAAGCAACGCTAACTGCCGTAAGCGCTTCCATTTCGATGCCGGTTTTTCCGGTACATCTTGCCATCGAAATTACCTTCACTCCTTGTTCGGACAATTCGGCTTTAACATCCAGTTTGGTGATGGCCAATGGGTGGCAAAGCGGGATGAGTTCGCTTGTTTTTTTTCCGCCCTGAATGCCTGCTATTTCAGCAATGGTCAGCACGTCTCCTTTTTTCATCTCGTTTTCGCGGATGAGTTGAACGGTTTCCGGTTTAAGCCTGATGAAACCTTCGGCCCGGGCTGTGCGCAACTGATCGGGCTTATGCCCAACATCCACCATGTTGGCTTTTCCATGTTCGTCGGTGTGGGAAAGCTTTTCCATTTTTATCCTCCAATATTATTAAAATGATTTATTTTATTGACCGATCCGGAGCGTGGTTTATTCCCTAAGGCTTTGAGAATAGCTTCCTTTGCACCAAGCTCCCTCACATTATATCCCAACTCAGAAAACAAACATGGCATAATGTTGCCATTTGCCGTCAATCGCAGCCGATTGCATATTTTACAATTGCCGCCATCTCCCCCATCAACTATGCCAAATTCGCCGGTTTCCAAATTCATTTGTGGAATAAAACGCACCTGCAAACCTTGCGCCTCCGCATACGCTTTTACCTGCTTTGCGTCAGGTTCGTCTGCTAATTTCTTTACAACACAATTGATTTTAATGGGGAATAACCCTGCTTTTTTCGCAGCGTCTATTCCGTTTAGGACATCTTCGATTTTACCCAATCTTGTTATTTTTTTATACCGGTCGGGGTCAAGTGTGTCGAGGCTAATGTTAACACGCATTAATCCGGCTTCGGCCAATGATTGTGCAAATTCGGGAAGTAATGTGCCATTGGTTGTCATGGCCAAATCTTTAATTCCCCCGATAGCCGCAAGCATTTTTACCAAATCCACAATGCCTTTTCTTACCAGGGGTTCACCGCCGGTAATTCTTACCTTATCCACGCCAAGTGAAACGGCAACTTTGCATACTTCGACTATTTCATCAAAGCTAAGGATATCTTCATGCGGCAGCATTTTTATCCCTTCGGCGGGCATGCAATATTCGCAGCGCAGGTTGCAACGGTCGGTTACCGAAATGCGTAAGTAATTTATCTTCCTGTTATATCTGTCGTACATTAACCAATGCCCCTTCTTCAAGTGTGGTATTCCCGATTTCTACGGCAACAATGCCATCAGCAAAAATATAAGAATGAATATGTGCTGAGCCATGATAGGATACAGGCCAAACCTTCCCGTTTTTTATCAAAACCGGTAAAAATGATTTGCGCTTTGTCTTGCGGCGATGATAGGTTTCACCCATAGGCAAATCGAATGTAAGCGCTTTAAATTTGTTTCCCATCATCTCATGTAGCAATGGCCTAACAAGCAGTTCGAACTGAACAAAAGATGAAACCGGGTTGCCGGGCAGTCCGAATAGAAATTTCCCTTCACGGGTTCCAAAAACCGTAGGTCGTCCGGGTTGAACAGCGATACTCTTAAAATGGATTTCTATGCCCAGTTCATTCAACACTTTGGGCACATAGTCAAAATCACCCATCGAAACACCACCGGTCAACAAAACCATATCGGAAGTTTCAAGTGCCCGTTTTATAATTTCCCTTGTTGATTCCTCGGTGTCTTTTGCTATCCCAAAATAAGCCGGAACAACATTACAGGCTTTAACCTGGGCCATCAACTGCGTGGCATTGCTATTGCGGATTTGAGATATTTCAGGAATTTGATCCGGTTCCACGAGTTCATCGCCTGTTGAGATAATTCCAACCACAGGTTGCTTATAAACCATCGGTTTTGCCATGCCAACAGAAGCAAGCACGGCAATTTCCTGTGGGCGGATCAATGTGCCATTTTCGAGGACTTTGTCGTTTTTATGGATATCTTCGCCTGTGTAACAAATATTTGTACTGGTTTTATTTTTGACAAACCTGATTTTATCATCCTCCAATTCTTCCACATCCTCCACCATGATCACCGTATCAGCGCCTTCGGGAACCACACCTCCGGTCATCACTTTTGCACATTTACCGGGTGTAACGGTCTTTTCAGGAGATTTGCCGGCAGGGATAATTTCTATCACTTTCAGTTCGCCTGATAAATCTATCTTGCGACAAGCATAGCCATCAACAGCCGATTTGTTGAATGGGGGCATATCCATGTCCGAAAACACATCATTGGCTAATATCCTGCCCGGCGCATCGTTGATCTGCACCTGCTCTGCGTCCATTAATCGGACAGATTTTATTACAATATCGTAGGCTTCATTAAATTTAATCATCAGTAATAATCTAAAGTATATCCGGCAAAACTATTAAAACATGCGGACGGGCATTTTATTTTGAATGAGATTGTAATGGTTCTTCTCACATTTACGATGAGCTTAAAATGAGGGGATTGTTTCTTGATAAAAAGTCCTCAGGACACAGTTGGCAGTCCACAGTTGACTTTTTTTTGGCGACTGAGGACTGCCAACTGAAGACTGAAAAAATATTTCGCCTTTCCACTATAATAATGGCAGTACCTTAATTTAAAAATTCATTTTTTAAGAGGCCGCCCATAAGTCATTCGTCGCCAAACATATTCTAAAGAGCCAAAGCGGAACCATGTTAACCAGATTTTACTGAATATTACCTGGATAATAAATACCAATAGCCCCCACAAAAGGAATTGCCAGGGACGAACCTGTGCGAAAAGCCCGAAACCATAAGCATAGAAAATGGTTGTAAAAATGAGCGATTGCATCAGGTAATTGGTCAAGGCCATGCGCCCGGCATATTTGAAAGGGTCGAGTATCTTCAAGCCAAATTTTGTTTGACTGATCAATAATATGAGCAGCAAATATCCCAAGCCTAAAAATCCGTTTCCTGATTCGTATATAAAAATGTACCATGAAGTATAAAAATCAGATTCGGGATGAGAGAAGAAATTAAGGAAAGCTTCCAGTTTGAAGATCAGGATGAGTCCGGCAATAAAAAAACTGATGGTAACAAAAAAATACGATAAAGATTTTTGTTTTATTTTTCCCAGCATATTGGTCCTTCCTGCAATATACCCGACAATAAATAGCGAAAAAACTTTGGGTGCGTAATACAGCAGGTTGATGTTTCTAAAAACAAGGTATTCATTGATTCTGGTAAGCATGATGTCGATAAAATTTCCCTGGCCGTAAATTTGGATAATTTGATCCATTGATAATGTAGTGAGCGTTGATAAAGGGTCGGGCAAAGCGGGAATAAAACTGCGTAACGCGATAAACCAGGCGGAAAAAAAATAGGAAAGCACGGCGATTACAAGCAGCGTTTTTGTAGGTAGTTTTCGGATGGCCAATAATAGCAAGCCCAAAATGCTGTACACCAATAAAATGTCGCCGGCCCAAAGCAAGACTATATGAAGCACTCCGAACAATCCAAGGGCAAACATTCTTCTCGAATAGAACATTGTAAAACCGCGGTCATTTCCGTGAAATTTGTTTTGCAACATCCAGAATCCAAAACCAAAAAGAATAGAAAACAAAAAGATAAACTTGTCGGAACCCAGATTTACCATCCAATGGAAATAAGCCACATCCGTCGAATTTTCGAGCCCACTATAAAACTCCCCAAAATGGTAGAAGGAAGCGTGGTATCCAAACACGTTTACCAGGAGAATTCCCAGCAGGGCAAAGCCACGAAGGATGTCGATGCGCTCGATGCGCTCGGTGGGCTTTATGGGCAAAAGGTTAATGCTATTCATTTTTTGATTTCGTTTTAAAAAAATCAAGTACGTTTTCTGACAACGTGGTTTTTTGTTTTGTAAAGTTCTTCAGGTTGCTAACAATTTCTGGACTTTTTAAATCATCAGCTTCAATTTTTTGGTAGGAATTAATGGCCAGTGTGTCCGAAAAAAAAGGCCAAACATGCGACCCTTCTTTGCTAAAATACCTGTGTGTATTTTTAATTGAAAAATCGTTGCCAATTATAGGATTGAAGTAAATGAAATCATCAAATATTTTTTTCAGATCAACGATGTTATTGATGATGGAATCTATGCGGGAAGCCATTTCAGGGTTCCGCTTGGCCATGCGCCGGAGCAATTCTACAAACCTCTCGCCATCGAAAATTACAATGGATTGATCAGTTTTGAAATTTTTATCCAAAAATTCAAATAAATTTTGATCGGGATCAATTTCACTTTCGGTGTTATAGAAGTTTTCAACAGATTCTGAATCGCCTGTTTTTAAAGTTAACGAAATAGCGGAAACATCGTAAGGCTTATAATTTTTCCATTGGGGGATGGCTTTTCTATTCCCCAAAAATCCGGCATAGACAACTTTAGTATTGATTTCTCCATAATTCGTGTTGAATCTATCCACATCAAAATGTGCTTTCCCGGTGAGCATTGATTGTAATTCCAGTTTTTTGTTTGATGAATCAATATAACTTTCAGGGATGTCCTCAATTTTTGTAATTCCCTCTTTATATAAATGGTGCTTCTCCTCTTCAGTCCATTGCGATAATTCAAAAACGGATTGTTTTGGGATGTGTTTCCAGCAATGGCCGAGGAAATCGCAGGGATAGGGATTGTTGCAATGAAGACCGATATCAATTTTTGGGGAACTTTTCAATACAAGGGCTTCTTTTCCCTTTTCGATTTGCGCTTTCACAAACGCCTCTTTTGAGATCGCATCATCAGTTACATCCACGAAAGTGAACAACTCCGAAATATCCAAATCATCCTGATAAACATATTCAGGATTGATATGAACCAGGAAAAATTTGTCGATATCAAGCCCTGCATTTGTAAGCACATAATACTGCAAAGCAGCATCCATTAAATAAGTGTCCGAAATTTTAAGCGAACTCTTTACTTCATAGGCATTCCATTTTCCGTTTTGCTTAGTTAGGATGTCGAGCAAAATCAGCACCCGATCGTACTGGAAAGCGGCTTCATAAATTACTTCCGCCGATTGTTCCTGAATTATCGCGGCAGTTTTTTCTACGGATTTCCTGTATTGTGAAGGAGACTTTGGCTTGCAGTCGATACCACCCTGGAAAAGATTTTGTGCAAACACACCTACATCAGTGCCTCGTTTAAATTTGGCCAATTGCTCGGGCGAAAGCCTGTCGCGCAAAAAATAGCGGTTTTTGTAAAGGTAAAGTGATTTGAGACATTGCACCCCGCGGATGAAAGTTGACTTTGACAGCAAGTGTTTTTCCATGCTAAAGATTTTAGGGCAAAACTAACTTTTCTTTTAATCCCGATCAATCCTACTTTTTACATTATGAAGCCTGTTCACAAATAAAAAAAACAATATCCCGATTTATCTTTGCCCTGACTTTCTCAGAGTTTTATCAAATGTTTGCCTTGATTTTTTTAGGATTATCATAAATGTTTCCCTTGAAAACTTCAACCACTACGATAAAATTGAAGTTTTTCCGCTTTGTCCCTTAACAAATATAGTGAGTAAATAGACGCCCAAAAACAGGCGAAAACGTGGTTACTTCCCTAAATAAAAAACGCCTGGCTCACCAAAGAGGAATAACAAGTTGTAAGAATAAGAAGTGTGTGTTTTCAATAAAATTTTTTGTAAATGTTGCATAACATCTATGAAAGATG
The DNA here is from genome assembly GCA_964593705.1 of uncultured Lentimicrobiaceae bacterium. GTDB lineage: Bacteria > Bacteroidota > Bacteroidia > Bacteroidales > 4484-276 > SABY01. The sequence goes on from CAZQIV010000025.1 coordinate 7,908, forward strand.
TATCAGAACCAGCTTAATATACAGCATGTTTACAATTTGATGAAACCGCTTGTTGATTCAGGGATTTATAAAAATGAAACAAGTGCCCTTAATGATATCGTTATTGATTTTATCAGAGGGAAGATTAAGGGCTATAAAGCGATTACTGATCAGTTTGAGCACAAATATCAGAAAGGGTTTGGGGAGTTTTCAGCCGGGATTAAAAACAACGCATCTATGTTACAGGAAGACGACTGGATGGATTGGAAGGCGGCACTGGAGATGACTCAAGCCTGGGCAGAAACGCTACAAAACGTGATACGGAATGCAAATCAATCTTAGTTAGTATTTCAGCGTTTCTTGCCGGGGAGTTATTGAAATAGTACTTCTCCATTGTTGATTTCATTGCCATTCTGGCTGAAAATTCCAGGCCAGGAAAGAACCTGAGACCTTTGACCAAAGTACAGAAATTGCCCGCCAGGGAGGAGCTATTGCCGGAAATACCCGAAAAGAGATTGAAGAAAAAACAGGCGAAAGTGTGGTAACTCCCCTAAATGCAAATACGCTTGGCAAACAAAAAAGCAATAATATGCTGGAAGAATAGATTATAAAACTACAAAATGGAGGCTAACCCTGTCGGAGTTCAAAACTCTGACAGGGTTTTATCCAGGTAGCTATTACATAACTGCAATTTTTCGGCCTTTCAAGAATTAATCCCGGGGGTTGCTTTAAAGCTTTTGTCTCTATGATGATTCTATTGAATAATCAGCTTTTTAGTTTCAGTGAAACCTCCGGTATGCAGCGAATAATAATAGATGCCTGCGGGAAGGTTTGAGACATCGAAGGTAAAACTATGCGTGCCTCTTTGTTTTTTGGTGTTGATTAGATCCATCACTTTTTTTCCGGAAATATCGTATAAGCCCAAACTTACCTGAGCATCATCCGGAAGCGAATAAGTAATTGTAGTTGATGAAATTGTCGGATTTGGGAAACTCTGGGATAGTCCGAAACTTTGCTCGCCAATATGTTTTTCATCAATTCCAACAACCAGCGTGGCTTGTTTTATCACAATTTCGTTGTCTTTATCGAAGAATAGAGAAACGGGTTGTTTATCAAAATTAAACCAGAAAAATTCCTGATTTTCGTTGTTCATGGCTCTGACTACCGTATCTGATCCATCCAAAAAGAAAACAGTAAGTTCGATTGGGATGGGGAAGAAGGGCGCATTGCTTTGCACCTGATTTACCAGAAAATTCACGTTCCAGGTGCCATTGCCCAAATCGGCAAATGAATATTCGTTGGCATAAATGGGATGGTTGGGCTGTTTTACCCAGGTGCTAAAAAACCACTCCAGATCCAAACCGCTCGATTCTTCCAGCTTAGCCTGAAAATCTTCGGTAACAGAATTTTTATATCTGAAATTTATGGTATCGGTGGCGTAGTCGTGTATGGCTTCAAAAAACTTTTCCTCCTCCATCGAATAGCGTAGGAGGTGTAACATGCAGGAACTTTTGCAATAGGTGATGGCATAGTTGAACAAAGTACCGTTACCGGGCGTGTTCTCAATCCATTCGGGATTATAAACCGGCCATCCGGGATTTCCCGATAAATAATATGAGGCATTTTCGTCAACATCCGATTTATAAGCATCGTATCCGCCATCGCGTTCCCACCACAATGATTCCGACCAGGTGGCAAAGCCTTCGTTGAGCCACAAGTCGGCCCATGTTCCCGGACTAATCATATCGCCAAACCATTGGTGGGCAAATTCATGACAAATCAAACTTTCGCCCCAGCAACCGGGACACAGGCTGGTGAGTGACTGATTTTCCATGCCACCCCACGCAAATTCATTACTTAAGGTTGCAAATCCATCCTTTTCAAAAGGATGCTCTCCGTAAAACTCAGAAAAATAATCGGCCATTTGTGGCACTTTTTCTTTCATGGCTGACGGATTTTCGCCATTGTTGTAATAAAAGCGGATGGGCATGGGATCTCCGGGAGTTGAAGGGCGATCCCAATACACGATGTCGAGATTCCAGTTTTTCTTGGCTGAGATAACCACGAGATAGGTCGGGACAGGGTCGCGACTTATCCAGTGAAACCAGGTGGTGTCGGCAACAGTGGTAGAATCGGCCAGTCGCCCATTAGAACCCAGCAGTACATTTGAAGGAACTTTTGCGGTAAGGTCAGTTGTGGCTTTATCTGATGGCCGGTCGTAGCATGGGAAACATTTGCGTGCACCTTCGGGTTCGAAATCCGTAAAAACAAATCCACCACCTACATACACGCCATTATCTTCTACATTTTTATGGGAAAAGTCTATCGAAACTTCCACGATTTCGTCGGGGAGATATTCCCGATCAAGGGTAATTGTGAGCGTGTCCTGTGAATGAGAAAAATCAGATCCTGCCATACCCACGCTATTAATTTCAAGAGAAGTGTTTATGGCATTGAGTTTTATCATGTTCAAAGTAGTGTCCACCCTAAAAGTAATCACTTCATCAGCAGTATAATTTTGCGGGTAAGGGCTGTCGAAATTGTTGTACAAATCAAAGTTGAGGGTGTAATTTAACACATCGAAAGTGTGCTTTGGAGTATTTGGACTGCGAAACTTGTAAAGATGATTGTGGCTGTGTGCCTTTTTATCTGCGCATTTAAAAGCGCCTTTATCAGTATGATCAGTTTGTGCGAAGATCAATGTTATCGAAAACATTGCCAAGGCAAATAGTACAAATTGTTTTTTCATGAGATAGAATTTGAGTTGGTTAATTTGTCATAATTAGAAATTCAACTACTAACCCGAAAGTTGTTTATCGGATTAATAAAATATTAACGTACCTCCATTCAATAGGTTCAAAATTATTTTTTAAATGCATATTCTTGATTGTAATTTTTTTTTAGATTTCTTTTTCGCCTTGACATTATGAATGCGTTTTAAGAAGGTAATTTTGAATTAGAAAATTCGGAAACCTGAATTTCAGAAAGTTTTAGGTTTGCGATCCCCTCGCTCCTCGGGGCTGCGAACCTACCGGGTTTGCAGCCCTGACACTTCATAGGTAATTGGCCTGAGATTGCTCATGTACAAAAGAGTAATAGCAATATTTTCAATGCTGTGGGTAAGAAAATTTTAAATCATGAAGCTAACCTTCCTTGAAAACTTAACCTTTCGGGTCAGCCAAAAGGATTTTACTTTGTGAAGGTGATTTCTGAAAAAGGCATTTCCACAAGGAAAATTGTTATCAAGTAATTAAAGAAAAGTGCAACATGCTAATAAATCAAAACAGTCCGCTTGCCGAAAGGTTAGCGGGCTGTTCTTGTATTTACCAATCCGGTTTTTGAGGTTTTTTTTAACGTTTCCATGTCCTTCGGACAATGGAAAGTTTCTCCCGGCCTGGACTTTCCAACGTCAGGCAGGACCTGGAAACATCAAAATGGAATTAAAAACTATTAACGATTTACTATTCACCTTGTTTCTTATCTTTGTGTTATGAAAGCTCTCATCCTCATATTGTTCTTCTCGCTTTCGCATACATTGCTTTTTTCAGATGAACCCTATCCTGAAACTATTGAGGATAACAATCCAACTACAAATACTGACACAGTTGTCCTTTTTCAGGAAAACTTCGATGATGGTGATTTTACAAATAATCCGACATGGACAACCACGGTAGTTCAAATGTGTGCCCCACAGCCAGCCACAGTTGCAATTGTTGACGGAGTGTTGAAAATCCACCAAAAAAATGCACGTACATGCGGCAATTGGGCGCATCTTGAAATCGATTTGAATATTCCGGTTACCGATAGCACAAAAATACAATTCGATGTAAAATCATCTTATTCTTCAGTGGATAATGGGGCTGGATGGGTGAATGAAGAATACCCGGTTTCACTGTACTTGATGCTGATTAACCAGAGGGATGAATATTTGGAAATCAGGTTTTGCTACAATTACAGGGGAGGGGCATCCTATTTTTATAAGGATCAGATCAGACTTGCCTTCCCCTCGTGCGATCAGGACAGATGGAGAAGGAATGAAGTGTATCGTATTAAAGATTTCTTTCCAGATGCAAAATCCATTATCGAACTGAAGGTTTGCGGCAGTGGGTGGGATTATGAAGGCTATGCCGATAATATTAAAATCTATAATTGTACTGAAAATGCCGATACCAAACATTCAGATAAAACCGCCGGAATTCCTTTTGTTTCCGACACCATTAGCAGTTCGGGGCTCAAAAAATACATTGATGGGTACAAAGAAAGTTTGAGGATCGCCAGGTTTGCAAATGATACCTTAACCCAAATCAGGTGGATGTTTTTTATCGGTGATAGCTATTTTCAATTGAATGATTACGATAGTGCCACGATATATTTGAATAATACCATTGATGCCTACAATCAAATCGGGATGCATCAGACGAAAAAACCCTCATACATTTTTAAATCACACATTATTCTGTCTAAAATATTTTCGCTGCGCAATGAATACCAGCATGCATTGAAAATTCTTGATGATTTGTCCGAACTTTACCAGAATCTGAACGACACAGCAGGAATAATCCTGGTGCTCAATGAAAAAGCAAACATCTATTATTTGTCTGGAAATACCCAACAGGCAGAGGCTTCCTTTATTGATATATTGAACATTTGCCAGGCCAATGATTACGATATTTTAACTGCAAAAACATTTCAAAAATTAGGCGACCTCTACTTAATTGATAGTTTATACCAAAAGGCACTTAATAATTATTTGAAATCGCTTGATGTATTTAAAAAGGCTGGGGATTTAAACAGTGCCGCAACACTTTTTCTTGATATTGGCAACGTTTATTTCATAATGAAAGAATATGATAATGCCATCGAAAACTTTAATAAAAGCCTTGAAACTGCAAAGCTAAGGAACCTTGAAAGCCTTCTCAGCAACATCTATTTAAAATTAAGCGAAGTTTATGATGAAAAGGGCGATAAGGAAATTGCTTTGAGCTATTTCAGATTGTATTCAAAAACCAGGACTATCCTTTTTGACAAGGAAAAGAACCAGGTTTTGGCTGAGCAATATGTCCGATACGAAACCGAAAGAAAAGACCAGCAAATAAACCTTTTGAAAAAGGACAACGAAATTCAAGAGTTGAAAATCACGGAGAAATCTAATCAACTGTATTACACCATTGCTTTTGGAGGATTGGCGCTTCTGTTATTGGTGGTGATTTATCTGAGGTATCGATCCAAACAAAAAGCTAACAAATTGCTTATCGAGAAAAATGAATTGATCACCAGCCAAAAAATGGAGATAGAGCAACAGGTAAAAGAAAAAGAGACCATGCTCCGCGAATTGCACCACAGGGTAAAAAACAATTTGCAAACCATTTACAGCATGCTCTCCATTCAAAGCCGGAAACTGAAAGATCCCGAAGCGCTTGCCATCATCAAACCCAACATCGACAGGGTGTGGGCCATGGCACTCATCCATCACAAGCTGTACCGCGATGAAAAACTGACCAGGATAAATATTTCGCAATATGTAAACGAACTTGTCGAAAATGTACTCAGGACCAACTGGACGTGCGAACAGAAGATTAAGGTGGACCAGGATGTTGGGATTGAGAACCTCGAGGCTGATATTGCCATCCCATTAGGATTGTTAATTAACGAACTGATGGTTAACGCTGTTAAACATGCTTACCAACAAGTTTCTGAACCTGAATTCAGTATATGCATAAAAGAAAATACCCCAAAGGAATTTACCCTTGTGGTAAAAGACAACGGGCCGGGAATCCCCGAAAAGATCATCGCTGACCATTCAAACTCCTTTGGACTGGAACTTATCGGTCTATTGGTAACGCAATTGAAGGGAAAAATGGAGGTCACAAATAATAAGGGCGCTTGTTTTACATTTATATTAAAGCGTTGAAGCAGAAAAAATGATTGAATCATGGAAAAGATAAAAGTATTGATCGTTGAAGACAACATACTCACGGCAAAAGATATTGCCGGGTGCCTCGAAGTTGAAGGCTTCGAAGTTATTGCAATGGTTGACAATGGCGAGGAAGCCATCAGCCTGGCAAAAGAACAACATCCCGATATTGCCGTGCTCGACATTGGCCTGGGCGAAGGCAAAATGGACGGGATTGAAACAGCCGAAAAGATTCTTCAATTTGTGAAAATGCCGGTAATCTTCCTAACTGCCTATGCCGACGAAGGGACCATAAAACGTGCCTCCGCAACCATGCCCGCATCCTATCTGGTGAAACCTGTGAACGATGTCCAACTCCTGGCGAGCGTGCACATGGCCATGTCGAAATATGCAAGTTCAACAGCAGGTCAGCAGGCAGGGAAACAGGACAGCGGCGCTGACTATTTCTTCAACAACAAAAGCCTATTCGTAAAAACCGATAAATTTGTAAAACTCAATACCGATAAAATCCTTTATATCGAAGCCTCGGGCAACTATGTCACCATTGTCACCGCCGAACATAAGTATTCGATTTTTTCTTCCCTCGCTGCATTTTACGAGCAAATTAAAAACATAAACCCCGACTTTACACGCGTCCACCGTTCCTACATCATTAACCTACAACAACTCGATTCGTTCGATCACCTTCATGCCATCATCGGCAACAGCGAAATCCCCATTGGCAAATCTTTCCGGGAGGATTTCTTTAAGCAGGTGGGTTATAGGAGGTAGGAAAGGAAAAGGTATAAGGTACAGTGGTATAGGTGCTACCACAAGTAATTATGAGGCTTTTTTCCATCTGTCAATTCTTCCAATATTCCATTTTTTCATTCTTTCTATCATTGAAGTATTGTTGCATTTTATCCCCGCAGTGGCGGGATTTCCCCAAAAAAACGGGGCAGGCTGCTTCGCTCAACATTTCATCATTGCCTCATTTTATCATTTCCCCATACCAGTACTCCAAAACTCCATCCCTCCATTCCCCATTCCGTTCGTCATAGCTCAGGCCACGTTGGTACTAATATTATCGCCGTTTAAATAATAAAATTGCTTTCCCCTTTTTGAGCTTGTATCTTTATATTGATTTTTAATTTAGTTCATTGAAAAAGTTTAAAATATAAGCATGCTTAAACAACTAATAAATTAAATTCAGGGGAGGTACCAGAGGGAATTTCCCCATTAATCTTAAAACCTTTAGAAATTATGAAAGCAACAATTGAAAAATTAGTATCAGGGAAACATTCAGAGAGAATCTGTCCCTGGGGGCTTCAGGTAAAAGAAACCCTGGACCCGAAAAATGGAGTACACAAAAGGTTTCCATTTTTAATTGCACTGATCCTTTCGGTGATATTACTATCACCTGATAATTCCTTTTCACAGCTCCCCCCCGGCGACAATACCAAGTCGGGTGGCCTCGAAATTATAGCCAACGATGGTGATCCACTGGACTTTTTTGGCCAATCGGTAGCCATCAACAACAATTGGGTTGTTGTTGACGCCTACAACGATGACATCAATGATAGTGTCGGGGCCGGTTCCGCTTATGTTTTTCATCCAGGCGGAATTTGGCCCCAACATGCGAAGCTTACTTCCAGCTACAATAATGCTCGTGCAGGAGATCATTTCGGTTGGTCGGTATCTGTTTCGGATAACTACGCGGTGGTTGGTGCTCCATGGTCGCTTACCTATGCAGTGAATAGCGGTGTTGCATGTATTTTCCGCCTGGACAGTATGGTGCAAACCGAGGTTATCGATATGGGACAATATTATGCCGAGGATGGGGACGAATTTGGGGCCTCTGTTGCTCTTGATATAGCAAACCCCTACGATGGTGAAACTGTTATTGTTGGAGCTCCGGGGCATTCAGTAGGAGATAAGTCAAGTGCTGGTATGGCCTGTGTATTTTATCGTGATTTTATGTTAGAAAGTTGGAGCCTGCAAACCAGGTTAACAGCCAGCGACCTGGAACAGGGAGGGCGTTTTGGCTGTTCAGTTGACCTCTATCTGGAATATGATGGATGGCAAGAAGATGAAAATTTTATTGTGGGTGCCAAAAACCATGACATCGGTAATGCGATGGCAGCAGGTGCCGCTTATATCTACCACCATGACCTTAGACTGTACCAGCGGGTTGAGATTAAACTCATTGCGCCCGATTATCATGCCGAAGATTATTTTGGCTGTGCAGTTTCAATTCACGATAACTACGCCATTGTTGGAGCAGAGGGTGACGATACTTACGGGGACTTCTCGGGTGCAGCCTATATTTTTGAGCGGGAAGATATTTTTGATACCACCTGGGCATTTGTTGTAAAGCTAACTGCCGGCGAATATGCCCAGGCCGGCGCTTTGTTTGGTTCTTCAGTTTCAATCTCGGATGATTATGCTATTGTTGGCGCTCCCAACGATGACGTTTCGGCTACAAATTCCGGGGCGGCATACCTCTTCTATCGTTCCGGGAGTACATGGTCGTCAAGCCCCACGCGGGTTTCGGAGTCTACAAATTCCGACATCCGTTTTGGAAATTCTGTATCAAGCGATTGTGATGAAGATAACTTTGTTGTAGGCGCATATTTGTCCGATCCAAATGGAAACACCAATGCCGGCGCTGCATACATTTATTCAAGTACCAGGGGTGGGGTTTCCGGAAGTGTAACCGTGAATGGTTCCGGCACTCCCGTTTCGGGTGCTATCGTATCCATCGATGCCTGGTCCGATACATCCGATATTTCAGGAAACTTTGCCATCGATAATATCATCGAAGGTACTTTTGATGTAAGTTGTGCAGCTCCCGGGTATGCCGAATCTATTGCCACCGATGTTGTTATTACCGGTGGAAGCATAACGAACCTTAATTTCAGCCTTAACCCGATTGCAGAGGATGCGCTTGCCATATGGCATTTGGACAAAGGCTCGGGGACCACAGCTTTTGACGCTACCATCAACAAAAACGATGGCATCATTTCGGGAGCTACATGGGCTACCGGATGCGATGGGCCTTTTGGTCTTTTATTCGATGGGTACCCTGATATGGTAACTGTTCCACATTCAAACAGCCTCGATATTACCCAGCCCTTTTCGGTAGAGGCCATGATAAAATGCACCGGCCAAAGCCATTACTATGCAATTGTAGATAAATATACCTATCATCCTGCCTCCGGTAGTGAGGAGGGTTTTACTTTGTATTTGTCTGGCGGTAAATTGAGGTTCTCAATGTATTGTGGATCAAATGGAAACATTGGTGCGGCGGGGACAACAAACCTCCGGGACAGTGTATGCCATCATGTAAAGGCCTCCTGGGATGGCGATACAATCAGGATGTTTGTTGATGGAAATTTGGAAGGGAAAGTTGCCTGGGCACATCCACCGGCATCCACTACTGCAAACCTCGGTATAGGAAAAAGGCTCAGTGGTCATGGTGGGACTATGAATTTTCAAGGTATTATCGATGAAGTGATTATCTCCAATATCTCGGAGGAGCCTGACCCAATGGATTTCGGTGATGCCCCTGACCCTTCATATCCAACATTGCTCGCTAACAACGGCGCCCGGCACTTGATTGATGGAATAACTTACTTAGGTGTAAGTGTTGACGCTGAAGCAGACGGACTGTCGGACCCACAAGCCCTGGGCGATGATAATAACAACCTTGCTGATGAGGATGGAGTGGTCTTTACATCAGTATTGGCATCCGGTAAGCAAGTTTGCCTTGAAGTTACAGCTTCCGCTGAAGGCATATTAAACGCCTGGATGGACTTTAATATCGACGGCGATTGGGATGATACGGGAGAGCAAATATTTGTGGATGAGAACCTGACTGCAGGAATAAATCCATTATCATTTGCAGTTCCGGCTAATGCTCTTGCAGGTAACACCTTTGCTAGGTTCAGGTTCAGTACCCTTGGTGAATTAAGCTACGAAGGGTATGCCCCCGATGGCGAGGTGGAAGATTATCAGGTTGAAATTGCCGGGAATGTATCTTCGTGGTTTGATGGCTTTGAAGCCTATGCACTAAATTCGGATATCGTCGGGCAGGGAGGCTGGGAAATGTGGGGTGGCCTATCATCTTCGCCAACTGCCCGTATCACCAACGTTACCAGCCATAGCGGTAGTCATTCGGTAAAAATCCGTGGGAAAGCCGACCAAACCGGTGATGATATCGTTCGTCAGTTTAGTGGATGTACAACAGGTGTGTGGGAACTTTCAGCATGGCAATATATCCCTTCAAACGCCGCTGGCGGGACTACTTACTTCATCCTGCTTAACCAGTACGATTGTATAGGTAATAACCTCAACTGGTCTGCACAGATCAAATTTGACCCCGATCTGAATATTGTAGAAAGTGATTATGATGGCGCAACCTTAGCCCTGGTTAAGGATCTGTGGGTGAAAATCAGCGTAGTCATCGATCTTGACAACGACACCCAATCCATCTACTACAATGGCCAACTCCTTGTTACCAAAAGCTGGACAGAGGGCATGAACAGTGGCGGTATTTTAAATATTGCTGCCTTGAACTTGTTTTCGAACACCCTTGAAAATGTTGATGTTTTTTATGACGATATTTCTATTCAGCCGTATGTGCCATCTGATATCTGGGTTAAAGACTGCCTGGCTGACGACGGCACCACGCCTTCCAACGGAAATTGCCCGGCATGGTGGACCAGTCACGACATCTGGATTGATAACAATTCGGACGGCATCCAGGATGCCCCTGTCAGGGGCGCAGCCAATAAGTTGTATGTGCGCCCGAGGAATATGGGGACCGGAACAGCAAACAATGTAACCGTGGATATGTACTACAGGAACAATACTACAGGATTATTTTATCCTGCAGGGTCGCCTTACATCGGAAGTTTGACAGGCCTTTCCATTCCATCTGGTGGAAGCACTTCAGGATGGGTGACCTGGACAGTTCCATATCCACCAACTACATATGGCCACTATTGTATTGGCGCGGTACTTTCGGCAACATACGACCCGCAAACCAACACATGCCCGGTATGGGACAACAATGTTTGTTGCTTGAATATGCCCGATTTGTATATCCGTGCAGGAACACCTGCCAAAGACGATGTGGAACCAACCATCGCCGATTTCCTGGTTAGGAATCCCTTAGAAGAACCCGGTCAGTTTGTCCTTGATGCCGAAATAGAGCTTCCTGCCGGTTGGATTATTGAATTTTTCGACGAAGATGGCCTGACCATTAATTTGCCTTATGAAGTTTTATTGGAACCTGGAGAAGAACAATGGATAAATATGGTGGTCACCCCCGAACCAAACGCTGAACATGGCGAAACAGGATTGGTTGTGGCCATGCAGTACGAAGGGCAGAACTATCCTGACCCGGAGGCAATAATTGGGGGTATTAATTTCCCGGTCACGGTTGATCTGTATAAACCGGCTGCAATTAATGATCTCGAGGTTTCCCTCGATGATGACATGACATTATTGGAGTGGACACCGGTAACTTTTGATATCATGGGCAATGATGAAAAGATGGCCTGCTATAATATCTATCGCGGAACTTCCCCCGGCTTTGAGCCTGATTTGGAAAACAGGGTAGGCCGCGTGGCTATTGATCAGGATACCTTGGCCCCCGGATTCCAATGGTACGACGAAGAAACACTTAGAGCGGACTACTATTATCTTGTACGGGCCGAGGATGAAGCCGGGTATGAATCCAACGATTCTAATTTAGGCTTCCTGCCCGGTACAGATATGGATTTCGGTGATGCCCCTGACCCTTCATATCCAACATTGCTCGCTAACAACGGCGCCCGGCACTTGATTGATGGAATAACTTACTTAGGTGTAAGTGTTGACGCTGAAGCAGACGGACTGTCGGACCCACAAGCCCTGGGCGATGATAATAACAACCTTGCTGATGAGGATGGAGTGGTCTTTACATCAGTATTGGCACCCGGTAAGCAAGTTTGCCTTGAAGTTACAGCTTCCGCCGATGGAATTTTAAACGCCTGGATGGACTTTAATATTGACGGCGATTGGGATGATACGGGAGAGCAAATATTTGTAGATGAGGGTCTGACGGCAGGAATAAATCCATTATCAATTGCAGTTCCGGCTACTGCTCTTGCAGGAAATACCTTTGCACGGTTCAGGTATAATACTGCCGGTGGATTAAGCTATGAAGGATATGCTAGCGATGGTGAGGTTGAAGATTACCAGCTTGAAATTGTTGGTGATGTCGGTTCATGGACTGATGGCTTTGAAGCCTATGCACTCAATTCAGATATCGTCGGACAAGGAGGATGGGAAATGTGGGGCGCTTTGTCCTCTTCGCCAACTGCCCGCGTTACCGGTGATTTGAGCCATTCGGGAGATAATTCACTAAAAATCCGTGGAAAGATTGACCAAACAGGTGATGATATCGTCCATCAGTTTAGTGGATGTACAACAGGTGTGTGGGAGTTGTCGGCGTGGCAATACATCCCTTCAAACGCCGCTGGCGGGGCTACTTACTTCATCCTGCTTAACCAGTACGAATGCGACGGAAGCAATTACAACTGGTCCACACAGATCAAATTCGATCCTGACCTGAATATCGTTGAAAGCGATTTTGATGGCGCAACCTTAGCCATGGTTACAGATTATTGGGTAAAAATCAGCGTAGTCATCGATCTTGACAACAACACCCAATCCATCTACTACAATGGCCAACTCCTTGTTACCAAAAGCTGGACAGAGGGCATGAACAGTGGCGGTATTTTAAATATTGCTGCCTTGAACTTGTTTTCGAACACCCTTGAAAATGTTGATGTTTTTTATGACGACATAAATTTGAGGCCCCTCACAACACAAGACCTTACAATTTTTGAAGGCTGGAGTGGCATTTCTATCTCGGTAAATCCAGTTCCACAAGATGTGGAGGATATTTTAGCTCCAATATCTGATAAGGTAGTGATCATATATAACTTTAACGGGGCCTTCTGGCCGGGACAATCATATAACACTTTGGGTGATTGGGACGTATCCTCCGGTTACATCATTAAGGTAAATGATGATGCATTCCTTGGCGTCAGTGGGACCGAAATTACATCAAATACAGTTTATCTTAGCCAGGGGTGGAACCTGATCCCGGTTTATAGCCAGGTGGATGCGATGGCAACACTGGGCAGCCTGCCCGGATTTGTTATTGCAAAAGGAATTACTACAACTGAATTATTATGGCCGGGAATTGGTATCTACACCTTATCAAATTTATATCCCGGAAAATCATACCTGGTTTATATGACCCAACCCGGATCCTTTACCTATCCGGCTGGTAAAAACAAATCTTCAGATATGTTTACCGGCACCCAAACCATTTCCACACCCTGGAATGATGTACACCAATCGCCATCAACCCATGTTGTTGCATTCCCGGAAACAAGCCTCAAATTGTTTAGTCCGGGTGATGTGATTGGTGCATTTACAAGGGATGGGTTATGTGCAGGCACTACAACTGTATCAAGCTTAGATCAACCCATTTCGCTGATGTTGATGGGCGATGATTTGACAACAGAAAACGTTGATGGGTTTTCACCGCGAGAGACAGTCACCTATAGATTGTACAGCAACGCCCATCAGAAATCCATTCCCCTGAATGTCACTTATAGTAATGAGTTTGATGACCAGGGTATGTTTCAAGTTGATGGGCTTTCGCTTGTAAGTGCGTTAACCCTAACAGGGTTCGATCCCGCACGTGCGGGACTGTCAGGGTTTGGCATCAGTCTATACCCGAACCCATCCAATGGTATTTTCAATATCGAAGGACATGATGGCCAGGCCGAAATCCGAATCTTCAATGCCCTGGGAAATGAAGTTAGGAGAATTGAAGTAAATCTTCCTTGCCAGGTCAACTTTTCATTCCAACCCAAAGGGATATACTTTATCAGGATAATTTCCGAAAAGGGAACCTGGTACAGCAAACTTATTGTTGAGTAATTCAACGAACTTGTAACTTTCTGTTTTACCCTGGCAGCCCAACAGTGGGCTGTCAGGGTTTTGTTATTTTTCTTCAATCAACAAACCTACATTCCAGGGTCTATATATCTCTTTATCAAATTCAAATTGCATCAGTTGCGGCCTATAATATTCGTGAAGAATTTTAATGATATTTAACTGTAAATACTTGACATTCCGTGTTAAAAGCACTATATTTGTATTTTTAAAATATGTGATTATGTTATATGTGTTGCGGCTATAATTTGTATAATAACCAATCAATAAAGCCTCAATTGTTAGCTTTAATATTCAGTCTTAATTCAATACGCTTTAAACACCAAAAAAAGGAGTAATAATGAAAACGCAAAACAAATTTCAAAAAATTCTAATCCTGCTTTCTCTTTTTCTGCTGGGAAGCATTGTAGCAAACGCCCAGGGCGATGAACCCGGCATTAAGCCGCACAGTGATTTTTCTCTCCTACTGGCTCCGGCCGGAATAAGCAATCCACAATTGCCGGTATCGGCGCCTGATCTTCTTTCCAGGGGGGCGAATGCTTATGGCAATAATTTGCAACTTGCCAATTTCTATATGTTCGACATTGATGATCCGTTAAATACCACTGTAATCGGACCAGCCGATTATTTGGCATATGGAGGAGACTTCAGTTCCGATGATCCTGATAATATGTGGATCATCGATTACCTCGATGATTCGTTGAAAACGGTTGACATTACCACCGGCCTTGCCACGTATGTTGCCGATTTTCCGTGTCCTTTATCGGAGTCAGGAGGGATTTGGACAAGCCTCGCTATTCATAAAATCACCAACGATTTTTTTGCCATGGCCACAGATGGTACGCAATCGATATTATATGGTTTCGACCCTCAAACAGGAGCCATTAAAACCGAATTTGATCTGGGCCTGCTTGCCGGCATCAGTTCATCCTTCGATGCTTCCGGGGCATTGTATGTCCTGGACATTGCTTCCGATTCGATATATGTAGTTGATGTTGGTTCCGGGGGGGTACTTCCGCTTGGTGGGGCAGGCTTTAATGCAAACTATGGCCAGGGGATGGGATACGATGCTGCCGGTGATGAAGTTTACCTTGCAGCTTATGAAAATCTTGTTGGGAGCCAATTACGTTCACTCGACAGGTTTACCGGAATGACAACATTGCTTGCTTCCCTGCCCGGGGAGACCGGCGCTTTTGGGTTTCCGGTAACGAGCATCTCAATAATTTATCATTCAGTAACAGAAGTTTACACCGATCCAACAATTGTGGATGGGGATACTTTGTGGGTTTTGGGCGATTATACAAATCCTGACGATAGTTTGCTGGTAAATTCTTACCATGATTTATTGAAACTTCAGGTATGGCCGCCTCATTTGTATCTTATCACTGAAGGAGTTCAACCACCATCAGAGGCCTGGAATGGAGGTTGGGTGATTGCAAAGGGAACTGTTCAATTTGTTATTAATCCTGATCCCTATTGGCCTGAGGATTCACTTACAGCACTTCTTGATATATTTGAAGTGGAGGTGCTGATAAATGGTTCAGGCCCTTTACCGAAACAGAAGGGCGGAATTATCGATAATGAAGATCATAAGTATGAGGGATCCAGGGAATGTGATTCCTGCAAATTTGCTATACTCATTGGTGGGGCTTACAATAATAAGAGTAATGAATCTGAAGGAGAAAGCATGTGGGAAAGCCTGGTTGAATTGTATAAATTAAAGGTCGATTCTCTGGGTTACTGTGAAGAAAATGTATTTGTTCCTTATTATAACGGCGTAGGAAGGGATAACAGAATCCCTCCGGGAAGAGTGATAGAAGCCGACAGCGCCCATATTGCCGATGCTCATGCCGAAGTATCCCGAAGGGTTGCCAATTGCACAAGTAACAATAAACCGGCAACCTTTCAGAAAATGGTGTACACTCATGGGACTGCAGACGGATCAGGTTCACTCGCATTGCGAAATAAAAAGTCCTTAGGTCTAACCGATTTAAAAAATATGCAGCAAAAGATCATCGATTCATGCTGTACAACCATATACGATGAATTCCTCCAATGTAATGGGGGATATGCTACTGATGAAATGAGCACACTGGACACAAAAAACAAAGCGACAATATATGCAAACTCTGCTGCCGGTTATGGTCCATCTTTTACTAATCCAAAACTTGTTCACCCGTACCTGCATGGAAAAATTAACTCGTTAAAGAACGGTAATGGCTACGGAACTGCTGTTGTTGATGGAAAGAAAGCTTATGATACTCATCTGCAAAACTATATTGATAAATTAAAAGAAGCGGTTCAGAAATTAGAAAACTTAATTAATGACACATCGAAACCCGAAACACTGAGACGTAGAGCTCAGACTCTAATTGCGGCAGCGAAGAAAAAAATTGCAGAAGTTGAAAAGGAGATTGGCAAGTCCAAAAATATAGTAGTTACACCCATGGTAAAATATTGTCAGTGGGTAACCTATGTTGTTCCTCCAGGCGGTCAATTGGTTTTAAAATTTAAAGGTGATAAAAAGCATTGCGGAAATGTTACGGTTAACAAAATTGGCCAGGATGGAAAGGTGGTCAAAGAATGGGTATTTAACTGGAATATTGAAGGGTCATTCAGGTATGACCCTGAGATCAACAATAAAGAGCGAAGAGTAAACGGAGAAGAAGATGAATCTACTACTTTTAAAGTTCATAATGATGATGGGGAGTTTACGATAACCGCAGAAATGCTTGGAATACCAGTTGGGGACGAATCGCAGAGCAATGTAATGGCATTTCCCGGATTCTCTCATGGTGGGCGTGATTGGAGTAATGGAGAATTTACAGTAATGTATGAACCCGAAGTTTGGATTGAAAATATTGATCAAATACCTTTCGATCTTAGTACTCTTCCGGCTATTATAGGCCCCGATAACACAATGTTTCTCGGAGGTTCGTTTACCATTGACACTACAGATATTTACGCTTCCGAAATAGAGCATCACCTTGATATCGATAAGGTATTTCAACCGGGGATTTTAACTGTCGGTTCAAGTGGTTCACTCGGATACACAGATGTTGTAATAACCGAACCTGGCGAGTACAACACCCCACTTGGCGATTTCAGGTCTGGTAGCGCTAATGCATTTATTGAAATTAGCACCAATGGCGCCTCAGTCAGCATCGACAGCGAGGGCGTTCATTCGGTTTACGAACCTAATATACCTGAAATTAATGCCGGGCCGGATACAATTATCATGGCAGGTGAACCCTTTGTTATTGTGGATGCCACAGCTTCCAATTTTGGTTCGCTTATTTGGACAACTGGTGGGGATGGGGTTTTTGATGATTCGACAGCACTAAACCCAACTTACATTCCCGGTGATTTAGACAATGGAATTGGTGCAGTTGAACTTTGCCTTACCGGCACGCCCCTGCCACCCTGGCCACATCCTGAAATCGATTGTATGTATCTGTACATCGAATTGTTACCAACAGTAGATGCAGGTGTCGATCAAACAATTTGTGAAGATGGAATAGCTCAATTATATGCAACTGCAGAAAACTACAGTGCATTATTATGGACGGGTGGCGCAGGTACATTCAGTGCAACTGATATTCTTGATCCTACTTACACACCTGACGCATCAGAATATGGCACCACGGTAACACTTTGCATCGAAGCAATGCCAATCAGCCCATGTACAATATCAGCAACCGATTGCATGGATGTGTTCATTTTGCTGGTTCCATCAATCGACATTCTCCCGTATCAGGATTATGTTTGTTATTATGAAGTTTTTGATTTTACCGGTTTAGTAGTGGCAGATAACTATGATGCCATTCAATGGTTTACGCTTAATGGTAGTGGATATTTCGATGATGAAACCATCCTCGAGCCAACTTATTACCCAAGTATGGGTGACTATTCGTTTGTATGTATTATTATTGTAGTTTCAGCTTATCCACTTGATCCTTGCGTTGTTACAGCAGAAGATTACATGGATCTTTGTTTCCAGCCTCCTGTAGAAGTGGATGCAGGCACTGACGTAACTGTTCCGGCAGGAGAGGATTATCATCTTGCTGAACCATCAGCAATAAATTACAGTGCTGTATTGTGGACAGGCGGCGCGGGGGTATTCAGTGCAACTTATATTCTTGATCCGATTTACACTCCGGATCCATCAGAATATGGCACAACAGTAACACTATGTATCGAAGCGTTACCAATATACCCATGTACAGTACCAGCATTCGATTTTATGGAGTTAACTATTTTGCCTGCTACCACCCTTTCAGGTTTCGTTTTGGATTCATTAGGCAATCCCATTCCCGTGGAGGATATGTATATTTCTGCTCACCCCTGGTGTTTTCCCTCCGACACGTTATGTATAAGTGACGGGACAATAGAATACTGGGTAGATGAGGAAGGAGGGCATTATGAACTGGATTACTCCTCGTTTGAAAACCCGCCTGAGCCTGGAGACTTGGTCGAGATTTTTTTTATAAATACCAGCCAGGCGCCTCTGCAGGATCATGCAGAGGAAACAGTGGAAATTCCGCTTGAAATACCTATTCAAGTGAATATTGAAGTTAAAAAAGTAAGGAACCTGCATTTCCCTCAAACACCCTGTACATGGTACGAGATAGAGATACCACCGGGTAAAACAGCCAAACTTGATTACTCGGATGTTGATGGTTGTGGCAATACTACCGTTCAGCGCTGGAACGGCACAAGCTGGGAATACTACAAGAGTTGGAACTTTAATTATAGACCGCCCAACTCTCATAGAGAGATTGAAAATGCAGGTACCGGACTGGGTAAAGTCAGGCTCCATAACGACAATACAGATGCAGATGGATTTGCGGTTGCAGTTACAATCGATCCTCCAGCAAAACAGACTTCCCCGGATAATCGTGAGGAATTTGCAACAATATCGCTTGGGGGCGGCGATGGGTTTTCGTGCGAGTTTGGAAATATTGTAGCAACTGATTATATATTTAATTTTGAGCAGGGAGCGCTTCTCAGCGATTTTCCCGGCACATTAGGAACAGGCGGTGTTGAAAATCTGGAAATCCGGTTTGAAAGTTATGATAACATATATTGGAATAATATGTGCCTGCAGATAAGGTTGCTTAATGTAAATGAGCCTACCACATTACACCTTGATATTCCTGATGCAACAATTCCACAAACCAGTGTGGATATCCTTCCAGGAGATACTATTTGTTTCTTATATCCCGGCGGGATTCCTGATGTAGGAATGCACACTATGTCCCTATATTTGGAAGAAACGGATTCTTTCTCTATATTTTTTGTTTTTGACGCGTTTAATTTCTCCTCTTTGATTCCCATACTTCCTGGCTATGATTTCGGCGACGCACCCGATTCACCCTACCCAACATTGCTTGCCAGCGATGGCGCACGGCATTTAAACGATGGTGTCACTTTCCTCGGCAACCTGATCGATGATGAAGACGATGGTTTGCAGTCGCCCGATGCTTTGGGTGATGACAACAACAACCTGGACGATGAGGATGGAGTGGTATTCATCGGGCCGATGGTAGCCGGTAGTGCATATATAATTAAAGTAAATGCATCGGTAGATGGAATTTTGAACACCTGGCTTGATTACGACATAAACGGAAACTGGGGAGACGCCGGTGAACATATCTTTAACGATGAACCACTGTCGGCAGGATGGAATTCGCTAACATTTAATATCCCTGCAGGCGCATCTGTCGGAAAGACATTTATCAGGTTCAGGTTCGATACCCAGGGTGGCTTGTCGTACAGCGGCTCGGCGGACAATGGCGAAGTTGAGGATTACATGGTTAATCTTTATCCTGTAGGCTGGGGCTATATTCCAACACCCGACAACCATCTGATAACCGTACCTTTCGATGTAAACCTGATCGGGATCACGCTGGCTGCAAATGATGTGCTTGGCGTTTTCTATACTGACGGTTTAGGAAATATGGCTTGTGGCGGTGCCCAGATATATGATGGTGTGAATAATCAGGTTGTGCTGGCTTACGGTAATGACGGAACCACAACCGAAAAAGATGGCTTTGATGGTGGGGAAGAGTTGAAATGGAAAGTCTATCTTACAGCTTCAGGTGAAGAACAATGGCTTAATGTTGAATACGACCCACTGTTGCCCAACCACGACGGCACCTTTGTAAGTGGAGGCCTTTCGGCCCTTACATCCATTATTGCCAACTGCCAGGAACTCGTAATGTTCCAGGGTTGGAGCGGCATATCGAGTTATATTGTTCCCGATGATCCAGACTTGGAAGATATGTTCAACTTCCCTGAGTTCATTATCCTTCAAAATTTTGATGGCTATTACTGGCCACCAACAAACACACTTGGCGATTGGGACGAATACAGCGGCTATTGGATCAAGGTTTCAGGTGATGTTACACTTGATGTGTGCGGATTTGATGTAACAAATAAAACCGTGAACCTCGATGCCCAGTGGAATATTATCCCGGTATTCAGCAAAACACCCGTCGATGCAGCGACATTCCTGGGTGGTGTAGCTGGATTTAAGGTTGCCAAAGAAGTGGCCGGGCCGGGGGTATTGTGGCCTTATTATGGTGTCAATACATTATACAACCTCAAGCCTGGTAAGTCGTACTTTGTTTATATGACGACTCCGGGATCGGTAACTTATACGTCTAAAGCTGAAAACATCAATCCTGAAAAACCCTTCGAGTTTGTGAATATTACTCCATGGAACGATGTCCTTCACAGCCCGGGAACCCATCTGGTGGCATTCTCACCTGAAATGGTTTCATTATTCGAAGAGGGCGATTTCATCGGGGCATTCACACCATCCGGCTTATGCGCAGGGATGACTGTTGTTACAGAAATAGGCCTTGGCCTTGCACTGAACAGCGATGATGTTTATACCGATATTAGCGATGGATTTGTTTCCGGCGAAAGCATTGCTTACAAGCTCTACCGTCCGGCTACGAAACAAACATTCGACCTTGAAATTGAGTATGAGCCAACACTCGATAACAGTGGCCAGTTCCATATCAATGGCCTGTCGGCAATCATAGATGTAAGCCTGACCGGGATTGACACTCCATCAGGTTCAGGCATCATGATCTACCCGAATCCTTCCGCCGGCATCTTTAACATCGAAGGAATAGATGGCGAAGCTGAGATCACCATCTTCAATGCCTTTGGAGAAGAAGTATTGTACAAAGAAATGATCTTACCCGGACAAGTTGATCTGACCGGTCAGCCTAAAGGAGTCTATTTTATCAGGATATCTTCTGATAAAGGAAGTTACTTTAGTAAACTGCTTGTTGATTAATTGAATGGGATGACAAATTCAAAAGCCCTGCCAGTAAGGGTGGGGCTTTTTTCTTATCTCATTTTACAAATAAAATTAAATATCCAAAAAATTTTAAATTATGAAAAAGGCTCACAGTTTTTTAAGTATTCTGATACTCTTTATTCTTATAGCTTTCCAAAACAATCCTGCCAACTGCCAATGGTTTGGAAATATTTTATCAACAAACATATCTCCGGCCATTATTTCCACCAACGACACCATAACCGTAAATGTTTGGTGCGAATTTCCATCGGGAAGTTGTCAGGTTGAAGAACTTACGGTCACACAATTTTCGAATTCTTTTGAGGCAAATGCATATCACTGCCTTGGATGGCTTCAGTTTATTTGTGGTGCAGTAGATATTATTGAAATTCCACCTCAAGCCCCTGGAGATTACCAATTGAATTTTCAATTGTTTTCAGGAAACTGGTACAATGGTTTCTGTTTCTATTACAATTTTGCTGATTTTGTTACCATCCCCTTCACCGTTCACCCATTCCCTGCCGTTGTATGCCCTGGGGATTTTTCGGTTTGTTTTAATGATTCCTCAATCATTCTTGACGGGGCAGTTCCATCGGGTGGTGTATATTACGGGCAGGGTGTTTCAGAGGGCAGGTTTTACCCTGGCCTCGCAGGAGATGGTAATCACGAAATCACCTACTACTATACTGATCCGGATACAGGCATTTCAAATTCATGCACTTTTACTATAACCGTTTTACCATTAATTGTTGTGGAAGCCCCTGATGATATAGTCGCAAACAGCGACGATAGTGCTTTCATCCTCACTGGTGGTATCCCTGCCGGTGGTATTTACACAGGCAACGGGGTGTACTATAACAGTGGAAATTATTTCTTCGATCCCTCGTCAACAGGGGCAGGGGCATACATAATCGAATATTGTTCCACCGATGCGGCCACGGGATATACCAACTGTGATCAATTTTTAGTGATTGTGGATCCCGGTTATATTGTGGGGATACCGGCAGGATGGAGCGGTATTTCCAGTTATATTTTACCTGTTGATACGGTTATAAGCAATTTATTCCACCCCATTTCCGGCAAGCTCATTATTTTATGCACACTCGATGGTTTTTACCTGCCTGGCCAGGGGATCAACAACCTCATCACCTGGGATAACCATTCAGGATATATGATAAAAGTGAATGAACCGGCGAATTTGCCTTTTTTTGGTGATGAAGTCCAGGATAAAACCGTTTATCTGGATGAGGGCTGGAGTATCATTCCCGTACTGTGCCAATCAGCTATACCTGTCGAAAACCTGTTCATCGGGATTCCCGGTTTTCAACTGGTCAAAGAAGTGGCCGGCCCCGGTGTTTACTGGAAGACATTTGGCATAAACACCATTGGCAATTTACACCCGGGTAAAGCTTATTTTGTTTACACAACTTCTGCGGGTACAATCAACTTTTCCGCAAAAAGCGGAAACCTAAATATCGAAAAGCCTGTGGAGTTGTTAAATATTTCGCCCTGGAACAAGGTGCATCACACACCAACCACGCACATCGTAGCTCTTACAAAACAGGCGGTACAAACCTTTAATCCCGGTGATATCATCGGGGCATTTACCAGCCGGGAATTGTGCGCCGGAATAGTTGAATATCAAGGCCGGGAAACTGCGCTCTCGTTGAATGGTGATGATGGTTTAACAGAAGCAAGGGATGGCTTTGGCGAGGGCGAAAATATCAGCTATAAACTATACCGCCCTTCCACCCTTGAAATCTTCGACATGGAAGTGGAGTATAAAACAAGGTTCGACAACAGCGGACAGTTTCACAGCAATGGGATGTCGGCTATATCCGGTTTAACCCTGACAGGGTTTGAAACCCTGTCAGGGTTGGAGGGATCAGACATCCGCATCTACCCGAATCCTTCCGCCGGCATCTTTAACATCGAAGGAATAGATGGCGAAGCTGAGATCACCATCTTCAATGCCTTTGGTGAAGAAATTATAGATATGAAAATTATCCTTCCGGATAAAGTTGACCTCTCTGCCCAAGCCACGGGAATTTACTTTATCAGGATATGTTCTGAGGAGGGAACCTGGTACAACAAACTGATAGTTGAGTAATTCAACGAACTTGTAACTTTCTGTTTTACCCTGGCAGCCCAACAGTGGGCTGCCAGGGTTTTTTTAAAAGTGAACACGGAATTTATTCCTGAGATTTGCTTTAATGTTTTATCACCAAGCTGATTTTTATTTTAATAAATCTATCAATCGCCTAAAAATTTACGATAATATAATATTTCCTGTTAACCTTGTTAAGCATTTCTTCTTGTTTATTTTTAATGCACAGATAAAGCACTTATTCCAGCCCCACAAGAGATAATTGCTAAAGATTCATATTACACTAAAATTAAGTATAAAAGTCTATTTTTGTAAGCATGGAAACAGTGGTATGGATTGGATTATCGCTAAGTCTTTTTGCAGCTTTAATGATTGTAACCAAAAAAGATAGTAAGGTTTCAGATAAGTTTTTTTCTGCCTGGCTGTTTTTGCTTTCAATTTCGTTCCTTTTTAGTTGGATTGATTATCAGGTTTTTAATCACCCATTGTTAACCAAGGCCTTTCTGCTAATTAATCCTGCCATTTATCTACACATAAAATCAAATAAAAATTTTGATTATGAAACAAACATTTTTTTTGCTTCTGTTTTTGTCTTGCTCAACACTATTTGCCCAGGGCATATTTGAAAGTTCCACAGTCGAAAAAGAGGGTCCGGCTAAAGAAACAAGCATCGACTTTAGTGGATATACCCGCGGTTCTGCTTATGGCGGGTTGGGAAATTACGATTACACTTCGGTATTTGGCGAATTTAGTTTACAAGGAAAAATCAAACACAACAAAGCTTATTTATTTTCCGACATAAGATTTAGAAGTGGGTATCAATTCGATGATGCTTTCTCACAAATTCAATTAAAAGAACTCTATGCCGGTTATTCAGGCAACAAGTTTGACGTGTTTTTGGGAAACCAAATTGTAAGCCGGGGGCGCACCGATAGCTTTAACCCTACCAACTGCATTACGCCAAACGACTATTTTTTTTTGAGCGGAGACCCCGATGACCATAAACTCCCCAATTTTATGCTCAGGGTGAAATACCGGATTAACTCTAAAATAGACCTCGAACTCATAGCTATCCCCGTTTACAGACCGTCTGTTTACCGTTACCGCTTATTCGATTTTGGGGCAAACGTTCATTTTGCCGAACCGCTTGTACCAGAAATAATATATGAAAATTCAACACTAACAGCACGCTTAAATTTTGAACTTTCAAATCTGGGCTTCTCATTTTCATATTTCAGGGGCTATAATCCCGATTATGGGTTTAATCTGCAAAGCATCGATTGGACAGGCGGAATACCTGAAGTTACCAATGCCTCAACTCCATATTTTAAAAATATGACAGGCATTGATTTTGCAGCGCCGCTCGGTTCATGGATTGTTCGCGGCGAAGTAGCTTACAACATCACCACCAACTATAAAAACAATATGTATATCCCAAACCCCGATTTAAATTATGTTGCAGGGATTGAAAGAAATTTCATGGGATTTAATACCATCCTGCAATACATCGGGAAATATACTTTCGATTTTAATGAACTAACTGAACCTGTATTAAAAGACCCGACAGACCCGACAGAGCAGCAGCAATATGCAAACGAGCTTATTCTGTACGAATCCTCATTACTAAACAGGAAGATATTTTTCCAGCAGGAAAAAACCAACCACGCGATGGCATTAACCATTAGTAAACCATTTGCTTACGAAACATGGAATGCCGAAATTACAGCATACTACAATATTACTTCAAAAGAATATTTGTTTCGTCCAAAAGTTAGCTGGGAAATATCTGATGCCTTAATCGCGAGCGCCGGTTGTTTGTATATGGCAGGCCCGGAAAAGGAACTTTTCGATTATGCCGGACCGGTATTAAATGGTGCTTTTGTTGAATTGAAAGTGAGTTTTTAAATACTGTAATGATTGTAATTTTTCGAGGATGCTCGAAAAAATATGAAATCGTATCCCGAAGTTTCGGGATGGTTTTTCGGCATTGGTGGTCATTGGTGGTCATTGGTGGTCATTGGTGGTCATTGATGGTCATTGGTGGTCATTGGTGGTCATTGATGGTCATTGGTGGTCATTGGTGGTCATTGGTGGTCATTGATGGTCATTGATTTTTATTAGTCGAATTACAACAAATGACGGCGAAGCCCAATGACAATCAATGACGGCGAAGCCCAATAACAATAAATGACGGCGTAGCCCAATGACATTTAATAACGGCGAAGCCCAATGACAACAAATGACAGCGAAGCCCAATGACGGCGAAGCCCAATGACAGCGAAGCTAAATAAATTCTATAGACTATGAAAAAAGAAATATTCGTAATAAAATACAAATGGATGGTAATATTGCTAACAGTAGTACTTGTTGCCGCAGCCATTATTCCTTTATTACAAACAGATACCAACTCCGACCTGGAATCGTATTTCCCTGATACAATGCCATCGAGAATAAACGATGAAAAAATAAAAGCGATTTTTGGCAAAAGCGACCCACTCATAATTTTGTTTGAAAGCGATGACGTTTTAAACGATTCAACCCTGACACGCATAAAAGCACTAAGCAAAAAGTTCAACCGCATGAAAGATTTCGACATGGTAATGTCGCTGTTCGATGCTAAAAATATTAAGGGTGAATACGGTGCAATGGTGGTTGACCCACTTGTAAAAAGGATCCCTGGAACAGAAAAGCGCAGGGAAAAACTCAGGGACGAAATAAAGAATAATGAGTTGGCCTACAAACTTATTATTTCTGCTGATTTTCGTTACACCACGATAATACTAAACCCACTTAGCGAAACAACCGATAAAGATGTGATGGCTTCAATCAATACCGTATTGGGGAAATATCCCGGAAATGAAGAGGTTTCAATTTTTGGGATGCCCTATTTACGTAGTGAAGCAAATCAAAATATCACCAAAGATTTTATGCTTTTGCTCCCCATCGGATTAGCAATAATGTTCCTGTTCCTTATAATTTCATTCAGGCAAAAACGGGGTGCGATATTACCCTTTGCCGTTGTTGCTTTTTCGATCATTCTTTCGATGACAATTATTCCGCTTCTCGGGTGGCAGTTGAGTATTATAGGCGTATTAATTCCGATAATGATGATTGCCATTGCCAATGATTATGGCATCCATTTTATCGCGCTATACCAGGAATTAGTAGCCAGACACCCCGACATGTCAACAAAAGAGATTGTTACCAAAGTTACACTCTATCTTAAGACACCGGTTATTTTAACGGGCATTACTACCATAGTTGGCATTGGCGGATTATTTACACACATTTTGTTACCGGCCAAACAAATGGGAGCTGCATCAACAATTGGAATTGCTTTCGCATTGCTGTTAAGCTTAACATTTATCCCGGCAGTTATTGTAATGTTAAAAAAAGGGAAAGTACCCAAAAATTCAACCGGGACAAGGAATGCGTTTTTTGACCAGTTCCTCACTGGGATTGCAAATTTCACAACAAAATACCCGAAACAGGTCATTTATATTTTTGTAACTTTTTTGATTTTTGCAACTTTTGGGCTTGGTAAATTCAGGTTAGCGGCTGATAACAATAAGCTGCTGCCAGATAAACATCCTTACAATCAAACCCTTTCAGTTGCCAACAAAGAATTTGGTGGTACAAAAATTATTGATGTGGTTTTTAAAGGCGACATTAAAGACCCGGCCATCCTTAATAAAATGGATTATTATAAAACTGAACTGGAGCTAATGCCCGAAGTGGGAAGTGTAACATCAATTGCTTCGATGATTCGGATTATGAGCAAAGCAATTAACGACCCCGAAGACCCATTTTACGACAAAATACCTGATACGCGTGAAGCCGTTGCACAATACCTCGAACTTTACGCCATGAGTGGCGACCCCGAGGATTTTGAAGACTTCGTGGATTTTGATTATACCCATGCTTTATTAAAAATTCAATACCAGGCCAACGATATGAAAACCCTGAACAGCATTGAAAGCAGTGTTGAAAAATTAATGGAAAACGATGAAAATGTTTTTGTAACAGGGGGCTACAGTTTGGTTGAAAAAGAACTTAGTGAAGCTGTTGGAAAGGGACAAATTAACTCACTCATTTTTGCTTTTGTGGCCATTCTTATTTTACTAACAATTATATTCAGGAGTTTTTCTGCCGGTTTATTAGGAAGTTTACCGCTCCTTTTTACTGTTGTCTCCATATTTGGATTAATGGGATGGTTGGGCATTGAATTAAATATTGTTACTGCCTTGTTATCCTCTATTTCAATCGGGCTTGGAGTTGATTATTCCATTCATCTGTTTTGGCGTTTAAAATCGGAAATTAAAGCCGGAAGTTCTTATTCGGCAGCCATACAAACCAGTTTAAAAACCAGTGGACGAGGAATTACAATTAACGCATTTTCGGTAATTCTGGGATTCTCGGTATTATTCCTCTCCTCATTTCCATACATCCATTCATTCGCCTTTCTAATTATTATTTCTATACTATTGTGTCTATCCGGCGCGTTGGTTTTAATCCCGGCAATTTGCATGCTCACTTCACCAAAATTTTTAAGCAAATAATTACAAATAATTTAAAACATATAATCATGAATAATACAAAAAAATGGCTTTCGATAATCGCAATTTTATTAATCACGAATGTTGGTGTTTTTTCGCAAACCGCATTAGAAATTATAGGGAATGCGACTGCAAGCATAGATATATCATCGATGGAAATGACTGCCACCTTAAAAATTTATGATGCCAAAGGCAGGGAGCGGGTGAGGCAAACTGTTACCGCTACAAAGGAGTTTGACGGGGTAACAAAAACAATCGTGAAATTTACAGCCCCTGCAGATGTTAAGGGAACATCGATGTTGATTTACGACTATGAAAAAAAAGACGATGATATGTGGATTTATTTACCGGCGTTGCGCAAAACCCGCAGGATTGTAAGTAGCGAAAAAGGGAAAAATTTTATGGGTTCAGAATTTTCAAATGCAGACATGAGCAAACCCAACATCGATAATTTTTCGTACAAAATACTTAGCACCGAAATCTATGCCGGGAAAGCGTGCTGGAAAATTGAAACCACCTGCAACAATGAAGATATTGAAGATGAAAACGGATACTCTAAAAAAATATCATGGATTGAAAAGGAAAGTTTCCTCTGCCATAAGATTGAATTCTATGATATTGACGGAGAACTGCACAAAATACAAACCATTAAAGAATACAGAAAACAAAACAGCGGTAAATACTTTGCTTTCTATATGGAAAAAGAAAATATGCAGAATGGTCGAAAATCGTTGATGATAATTAACCAGTTTCAGGAAAATTCCGCCTTACAGGAAAGTGCATTTGCCCCAACAATGCTTGAGAAATAACTGATGAAATCAGGATGAAATCAGGATGAAATTTATAAATAGCTTTTCTTTTCAGGTTTATTACTTTCTATAGCAATGTTTAAGCAATACTAAAACAAATTTAGGTTAAATTTAGTAGTTTCAAACTAAGCTTTATACATCATCATTTTTTACTAACACCATACATTAATCACTTAAACTATAAAATACAAACTTTTAATTGCTGTACTTTTTCCTTTCAACTTTGTTTAGCTGTCAGGATAATAATAAAGAAGACACACGCCAGGCTGTTGGGTCATCCACTTCTTTTCCAACATTTTCTCAAACAACAGACATTCCCAAAGGTATTTTAACACCAGATGTAGTAGAAATCTCTATCGGCACCTTAAAATTTTTCGATGGTGCACCACTGCCCGAAACAGTAGAATTGGTTTTTGACAATCTTGATAGAATGCGCGGTGTAGATGCCTTTTTAAAAGGAATGCAGGGTGCATCGCAAAGAGAACTAATTGAAAGGCCAAAAGCCATTGGTACCAGCACCAAGTTTAATAAAATCCTCATATTTGAGGAGCTTATGGATTCTAAACAGATTTTCCTTACAGGAAACACTTCTACTTTATACATTATCCCTACACTCGACTTAAAAGCTTATGGCCCGATGGTGGTAGAAGCACCTCCAGGATTGCTTGGTGGTTTTAATAGTGCCTGGTTTAATTACATGAGCGACATTGGTATTTTTGGCCCTGACAAAGGTAAGGGTGGTAAGTTTTTAGTATTGCCCCCGGGTTATGATGGCAAGATTCCTTCCGGGTATTACGTGGTAAAATCGCCAACCTACAAAGTATGGGATTTCATCCTTAACACATCAAAACCCCCGCAGTGTTGATGTTGCTCGCTACCGCCTGCGCAAGAAACTCAATCTCCGGCAAGAAGACAATCTGGTTAGTTTCCTGGCGGGGTTTCAAATGCCTACCTAAATGGGATTGAATATATTCTACACAACTACCGCCATTACAAAATACATTCGATAGGTTTCTGATTATTTCGCTATAAGAAAATCCAACTGTCTTTACCCTTTGGTCAAGTTCATTATCAATTAGTTGAGACATGCCAGAGGAGTTAATAACTTTTTGCGGGTTTAAGGGATATCTAAAAACACACAGACTACTAACAATAAAAAAAGCCCTGGGTGATACACCCGGGGCTTTTAACATGCTTAACCAACACCGATCATTTCACAATTAATTTCAAATTCTTAATCATACTTCCAGTTTCAACTTTTACAAAATAAATGCCCCGGTTTAAGTTGCCCACATTTATCTGAGACAGACCGCTTGTTACGCGCTTTTGCAACACCATATTACCACCCTGAGTACTATATACCGAAACAAGTGCGTGTGTATATAATTCGCCTCCAAAATCAATGCTAACTACATCGTTTGCAGGATTTGGATACAAACTCACTGTAGCAGCATCCATCTCATCAATGGATGTAATGGTTGTGGTAATATTTGTAATCCCGGCAAAGCTGTCAGGGAAAAACAGTCCGGTAGTATTCTCCATTGATCCATAGTATTCTACATCCAAAATAAACTCTTCGCCTGTACTCATTCTGTAAAGCTTATAGCTGATCATTTCTGCTTCAGTAAAACCATCAGCTTCAGTTGTAGTGGGATCATCACCAAAAAGAATAAGCGAATGATTTTGTTTTGTGTTTGTAATTTCCATCATTCCACACACCCTGCCATATTCATTGAATGCTGCAACAACATCGCCTGCCATGAGGTTTGTTATTGCTTCGGCAAAAACCACAACATTTTCGGATGATGGAGTCATATTGAAATCACCCCATTGTGTAACAAGTTTATTATTGCGGGAAACATACGATGTTGTTTTGTTTTCGCAAGCTGGAAATGTTAGGTTAATCTCATTATTTGTTTTGATTTTATAGACCTTACCCGGAACAAGGTTTTCGAGTGTGTATATTCCTTGTGCAGGCCAGAACACTTGTGTGCCAATTAAATCCTGCACTATTACGATGTCGTCCAAATGGCTGCCTAATAGTTGGTTTACATCTACATCACATGCCGAAGGAACCGGAAGATATGACCAACCACTGCCTATGGTAAGGTTTTCGTCTGCCATTTCTCCCCCACAAATTTCAAAGGATGCCGCATTCACAAATTTCATGGCATAGCCGGAAGTATTATCCCAGTTGCCAATAGTATTTAAACCTTCTTCGGGCCAATAAACCTGGGTAAGATTTTGCATGATAACCAGGTCGTTTACAACAGGTGCCATAATATTCTCAACAGATGGATCATCAGGAACTACAAAGGTTGAAACTCCATTCCACCCTGCAACCAAAGCGAAACTCTGGGTATATTCATCGCTAAGGCTTGTAAGTGCTGATGAACCCTGGTTCGCGTAAAATCCCATATCAGGCATTTCCGGATCGTAAGTAGCACCAGCCATTACTTCCATCTGGTCGGAGCACTTGTACATTTTCCATATAAAAGCTTCACCTTCAGCAAAACCATCTTTTCCGGGTGCAAAGGGATTATCGCCATAGGCCAATACTTCAACACCTGAACTATTCCACATTGTAGCACCTCCACAGGTTTCTTCGTTTTCATCATTCAGGAAAAATACACCAATCCAATCGCCATCTTGCAGCGGTTCGCCATTTATATTTGGATTAGCTGACGGCGGAACGAAAATAGTGTGCATCCGAGAATTTGTTGTAAACTCCCATGGTATGCATGTGTTAACTACCAATTCCATCGAATCGCTCATTAAGGTGAGGTCAGGCACAATAGTATTAGAAACCTGTAAATGATAGTAGCCCGCATCACCTTCGGTAATTTCTGTAAGTTGAAGGGTATTTGTATTTTGACCTGTGATTATTACACTGTCTTTAAACCAGGAATATTGATTGTATTCACCCGATACTTCGATGGTGTAATTAAGCAACTGACCAGTAGCAGCTGTTATGGTAGTGTCGTTACCGATACGTGCCTGCCAGAGATAGAAAAAACTTTCAATCTCATTATCCATAAAGGGTTCAATGCTCCCGAACTGGAGGGCATTTCCATCCACCCACAACACATCATAATAATTATCAAACATCGAAGCGGGCAGCTCCTGAATTTGATTTGCATAAAGTGAAAGTGAATCAACAGTAAGGCTTCCAATATTTTCGGGTAAGAAAGTCAAATCATTAAGCGCAAAACTAATATAAGTAAGATTCTGCAAATCAAGGATTGATTCAGGAATGGTTTGAATATTATTTTCACCCAATTCAAGCCATTTAAGGGTTGTTAAAATCCCAAAATCTTCGGGCAATACTTCCAACTGGTTGCTGTAAATGTATATTTCTTCTATGGTTGCCAGGCTGGTAAATGATGCCGGGAGACTGGTCAGGTTATTTCCGCTTATTCTTAAATAATTGAGGTCAGATAAGTTTCCGAATGATTCAGGCAAAGCATTAATTTGATTGAAACGACACCATAAAATATCAAGTGTGGCCAGGTCACCAAAACTCTCAGGAAAATGGGTGATTTGATTCTCCTCCATAAAAAGGTATGACAAATTATCCAGGTCACCAAAGCTTTCTGGTAAAGTTGTAAGTTGATTGTTGTTCAGGTTTAAGTAACTACGTTTTTCCCTGAGAGAAAAAAGCCTTTAAGGGAAAAAACAGCAGCATAAATATCGTTAACATGTTAGCATTAGTTGTTTTTTAAGAGCCTAATGATTCGGGTACAACGGTGATTCGGGTCCAGCCCAGCCATAGTTCCTCCAGGGCCTGGCAGTCTCCAATTGTTTCAGGAATAGAGTTTAACTGACTATTTGATTCAAGGTGGAGTTTTTTTAGGGCAGTGAGATCACCAATCGATTCCGGGATATCACCGGTAACGCCCCTGCTTTGCAACCACAATTGGGTTACCCTTGTTCCGGTGGTGGTAACACCGTACCATTCACTAACCGGCCCTTCGAGCCATAATGTATTGATTCTCCAGCTAGGTCCACCACAATTATTGTAAATGTCAACCAGTGCCATCGAATCGGCGAAGGCAATCACAGGTTGATCTATCTGTACTTCAACAGTATTTGAAGCCTCGGATTCTCCATCATCGTAAACAGCTTTCACATAATAATCATAAGTGCCATTTAGTAAATTTTCGTCCACATAGGATGTGCTGCCTATTATATCCTGGTTAAGTTTTACATCGTCACGATAAGCGTTGTAGCCCAACAAAGGTTCTCTTTCTTTAGAACCCGGATTTTCAATTAATGCCTGAATATTCCAGTTCAGGCTAAAGTCGTGGTACCAGATACCGTTGAATAGGTACATATTTCCATAGCCATCAACACCCGGTCCACTGTCCGTTCCCATAATTGCACCGGGAACAGGCATGTCAATTTCCAGGCCAACCCAAAGTTGTGTTGAGGCATCAATGATAAAAGGCGTGTCTAAAGTTATTTCCGTCCAGTCGTTCAAATTGAAATTTGTAACATTCTGGCTGTATTCCTCTGTGGCATCAGGTCCTGATAATACTTTCAACTTGACGGTTGGCATGGGGTTGATCACCCAAAAGCGCAACTTAGTAACTTCCCAGCCATCGTATGCAGTAAGATGTATGGGGTCGTACTTAGCTGCAAAAAGCATGTTGAACGGCATTTTAAAATTCCCAAACGAATCTTCATTTTCGCCACTGTCCCAATGCAAATAAGTTGATCCACCACTTGAGGGCTCTGTCCAGAAAAGGCTCACATCATTGTCGTCTGTAACTGTTGCAAACAGGTCTGTTGGCGGATCGAGCAATTTCGAACCCTGAATATTTTGGGCGAAGCTTGTAAATACAATTAAGAAAAGCCCGATAATAATGAGTATTCCAATAATTAATGTTTTTGTGTTAAACTTTTTCATATTAAATTTTATTTATTTGTTAATTCGATAATTGCTGCAAACATAAAGGGCTATTCATTATTTTAAGATCCATCATACCTTTTGAGACGTCTTAATCAGTAACAAAGGTGTCAATGTAACACAACAGGCAGCTTGCCTCGCAATAGGCGGGTGGGCATTAGGCAGTCAACAGTTGCTAGTAATCTGAGGACTGAGGACTGAAAACTGAGGACTGAGAACTGGAAACTGAAACCAAAAAAAATACCATTTTTGCTAATAAAATTGGCCAGCAATATTAAATTTGTGCAGATTACATATTTTAGATATGAGTGAACTTATACAAATCATATTTTACGGGGGGGCATTCCAGGGCTTTCTCTTATCAGTATTTTTATTTTCGGTCAGAACAAATAAAATATCCAACCGCTTGTTGGCCTTGCTTACCTTATCCTGGGGAATTGTTTTGCTTGTCTTCGCCCTCCAGGAAAAAGGCTTGTATCAAAAATACCCCCACTTTGGTTTCGCATTCGATCAGCTAATTTTTTTATTTTTTCCTCTTCTATACCTCCATGTAAAATACCTGCTTACCAGTCACATTAAATTTAACCTGAGGGACCTACTACATTTTTTACCCTTTGTTATCAGTATTATCCTCCACATGGATTTTTTTATTCAATCAGGCCAGGAAAAGGCTGATCTGATGTTTAATAGAACTCAGTATTACATTGTTCTTGAAATTGTATTAAATGAAGTTATCTCATTACAGGGCATTCTGTATTCAGTTTTTGCTATTATGCTGATAAAAAAATACGAGGCCAGCATTATGGATTATGTTTCATCGGTACACAAGAATATTATCACGGTGCTATACATCGGTATTACACTGAATTTACTTTCGTGGATTATGGGCATTATTGATGTGCATCTCAGGTATTTTAACATTGAGCTTGGAATTGACCTTTTTGCGATAACCTATATGATCCTGGTTTTGGTGATTTATGCCATAAGTTATGCCGCCCTCAAAAGTCCTGAAATATTCAAACTGGAAATTAGCCCGGATACTAAAGGCAAGTTTGTAATACGGAATCTTGTAAAGGGTTCAAAGGCTTACATCCCGAAACAAACCCTCCAGAATGATTCCGGCAATACAGCCGATTTAACTGCTACTGACAGTTTAATTTATAATGATTTAAATATCCAACTGGTTAATTACATCGAAAATAAAAAACCTTTTCTTAATCCCGAGTTGAGCCTGCCCATTCTTGCCGAGTCATTGAATGTTTCCAGAAATCAATTGTCAATCGTTATTAACCAGGTTCATAAAAAGAACTTTTACGAATTTATTAATAATTACCGCATCATCGAAGTAAAACGCCTGATGACCGCCCCGGCAAACAAGCATTTAAAACTGATTAGCCTGGCCTATGATGCAGGATTTAATTCCAAGGCAACTTTCAATCGAATATTTAAACAAATGACCGGAATGACACCTTCGCAATTTTTCTCGGAGCAGAAGGTGGTTTAGCCTTGATCCTGAATAGGCATCCATGGCAAGCAAATTTGGTGGTAGATCAAGCAATTTCATTCCCTATGGTTTTTTAACTAAGAACTGTAAAAACAACTACCAACAGTCCGATAACGATTAGTAATCCAATGACAAGTGTTTTTTTGTTAAACCTTTCCATCATATTAATTATTTGTTTATTGTTTCTGCTTCGAATAACCTGAGTTCGAATTAAGAATGAATAATAAATGATTGCTATAAGTTTCAGTTTGAAATTAAAAGGTAAAAAAAGCCCTATCCGCCAACTGGCGGACAAGGCTCTTCAGCTGATTCAAGCTGATTCTTAAGTTACTCTATTATTAATTTAACAGTCTTGTAAAATTCAGTATTTTGAATTCTTACAAAATAGATTCCTTGCTTTAAACTTCCTATATTCATTTGCGATTGACCATGTTCAACAATCATTTGCTTTACAACATGTCCTTGTGCATTGAAAATTAAAATATTGGCAGAAGAGCTTATTCCTGCTGCAAATTCAATTGTTACCACATCTTTAGCAGGATTTGGATATAAACTCACATCGTTATTGTTCATCTCATCAATTGAAGTAATGCCTGTAGTCATGTTTGTTATTCCAGCAAAACTGTTGGAATAGTAAAGACCAGTAGAATTATCCATCGAAAACTTGTATTCAACATTTAATTCAAATTCTTCGCCGGTGCTAGTGCGGTGGAGTTTGTATCTTATAATGTCTCCTTCAGCAAAACCGTCAGTTTCAAGAGTTGTAGGATCGTCTCCGAAAAGGGTCAATGATTGATTTGTGTGTGTTTGCGCAATTTGCATCATTCCACAAACCATATTATTTTGGTTGAACGCTGCTACAATATCGCCGGCCTCTAAATTAGTAAGCGCATCCGCAAAAAATACAACATTCTCAGTTGAAGGAGTCATGTTGACTTCACCCCAGGGTGTGCTCAAAGTGTTGTTCCTTGAAACAAAGGATGCTTGCTGACCTTTGACACAATCAGGGAAAGTTAAATCAAAGGCGTTATTGGTTTTGATTTTGTAGGCTTTTCCCGGAACTAAGGTTGTGAGGGTGTAAATTTCCTGCTCGGGCCAGTAAATTTGTGTACCAATCAAATCCTGAACGAAAATAATATCATCCTGATGGGCAGCAAACAAAGCAATTGCGTCCACATCACATTCAGATGGAACAGGCAGATATGACCATCCAGCAGCCACTGTTATAGTTTTATCCGTTATCGTGTTTCCAACAATGTCAAAAGCTGCATCATTGGTGAATTTCATGGCATATCCCGATGAATTGTCCCAGTTACCAATGGTATTCATTGTTTCTTCGGGCCAGTAAACCTGGGTTAGGTTGCGCATAAGGATCAAATCGTTGACCACTGGAGCAAGAATATCTTCGACTGCAGGGTTGGTTGGTACAATATAACTCGATACACCGTTCCATCCTGACACCATATCAAAGCTTTGAACATATCCATTACCAAGGCTGGTAAGTGCGGATGAGCCCTGGTTAGCAAAAAATCCCATATCAGGCATTTCCGGATCATAAGTGGCACCTGCCATTACTTCCATCTGGTCGGAGCACTTGTACATTTTCCATATAAAAGCTTCACCTTCGGCAAAACCATCTTTGCCTGTTATGAACGGATTATCGCCATAGGCCTCCACTTCAACACCTGAACTATTCCACATTGTAGCACCTCCGCAGGTTTCTTCATTTTCATCATTCATGTAAAATACACCAATCCAGTCGCCGTCCTGCAAAGGTTCACCACCGATATTAGGATTGGCAGAAGAGGGAACAGATATTGAGTGAACCTGTGAATTGGTAGTCCATTCCCATGGAACACAGTCTGAAACGACCAATTCCATAATGTAGCTCTCAAGTGTAAGGGAATCTGCAAGGGTATTCGATACTTGAAGCTGATAATTACCAGCATCGCCCTCACTTATTATTGCAAGTTGAAGTGTATTTGTACTTTGTCCCTGGATAATGCTTCCGTTTTTATACCAAAAATACTGGTTGTTCTCACCCGAAACTTCGATGGCATAACTAAATGCTTGACCTAAAGTGGCTGTTATCGTAGTATCGGTGCCTATCATTGCTTGTGGATGATAATAGAAAACCCTTGAAGCATGGCCAATCAATGGCTCAATGCTTCCAAATTGCAAAGCATTATCATTCACATATAGAAACTCATAATCTTTATCGAACATGGTGGCCGGCAGTTTGCGAATTTGATTGTGCGACATTAATAGTGTATCAGCTTCCAGGTAGCCAATCGACTCAGGCAATGAGCTTATATTATTATATGAGAAACCAAGGTAACCCAAACGTGACAAGTTTCCAATTGATTCGGGCAGGCTTGAAATATTGTTTTCACGTAATGCAAGGGCTTGCAGCATAGATAAATTGCCAATATTTTCGGGTACAGCCTCAATTTGATTATTATTAACAGTTAAGGCTATAAGATTTTCCAAATCACAAATGGATTCGGGCAATACGGATATATTATTTGAGCCGACACCCAAAAACTCCAGGGTAGTAAGGTTTCCAATGTTTTCGGGTAAGGACTCAAGTTGGTTATTGTCCAGAGCAATCTCATCGATTGTAGCAAGGCTAGTAAATGATGCCGGCAATACAGTTATATTATTAACCGACATTTTTATGAAATTTAAATCAGACAAATTGCCAAAGGATTCAGGGAGGTGGGTAATCTGGTTAAACCTTGCCCATAAGCTATCAAGCGAGGCTAAATCACCAAAGCTCTCAGGGAAATGGGTTAATTGATTTTGTTCAATAAATAACTTGGAAAGGTTATCCAAATCACCAAAGCTTTCTGGCAAAGTAGTGAGTTGGTTACCATTGAGCCCAAGGTAATTCAAACTTGCCATACCACCGAAACCTTCAGGCAATTCGGTTAAATTGTTATGCTACAAAAAGCAAGATTTTACAGTTGTTAGATTACCAAAATTACGAGGCAAACTATCCAGCCCGGAGGTTCCCAAAGCAAACCATTCCAAACTTTCCAGCTCACAAAGAGATTCGGGAAGCGTTCCCAGTGGATTAACCATCTGCCCCAGATGTAGCTGTATCAGATTGCTTAAACTTCCCAATGATTCGGGTATAACGGTGATTGGAGTCCATCCCAGCCATAGTTCTTCCAATGCCTGGCAGTCTCCGATACTTTCAGGTATCGAGTTTAACCCACCGTTAGATTCGAGGTGAAGTTTCTTCAATGCGGTGAGATCCCCAACTGAGGTCGGGATATCACCGCTTACTCCTCTGCTGTGCAACCACAATTGGGTAACCCTTGTTCCGGTGGTGGTAACACCGTACCATTCACTAACCGGCCCTTCGAGCCATAAAGTGTTGATGCTCCAGCCAGATCCACCACAATTATTATAAATATCAACCAATGCCATCGAGTCTGCATAGGCTATCACAGGCTGTGCAACTACAACCTCAACGGTATTTGAAGGTTCAGATTCGCCTTCGTCATAAATTGCAGTTACATGGTAGTCGTAAGTACCATTCAACATATTCTCATCAACATAAGATGTACTTCCCCAGGTATCCTCATTTAGTTTTATATCATCACGATAGATATTGTATCCCAATAAGCCATCTACTCCCCTAAGATTTAAGTCTTCAACCTCAAATTGAATATTCCAGTTATAGTCAAAATCGGAATACCAGGTACCATTAAACCTGTACATATCTCCAAAACCATCAATAGCCGGTCCTAAATCACATCCCATTACCACACCCGGAAATGGCATGTCAACATTTAAGCCTACCCAGAGTTGGGTGCTGGCATCTATTGTTTGCGGAGTATCCAATGTAATTTCTGTCCAATCATTTACAACAATGCCTGTTACATCCTGGCTGTAAATTTCTGTTGCTTCCTGGCCAGTCCATATCTTCAATTTTACGGTTGCTGCAGGGTTTGATAGGATAACCCGTACTTTATTAATGGTCCAACCATCGTAAGCGGAGATATGTTCAGGGTCCCACTTTGAAGCAAAATCATATTCAGCAGGCTGCAAAAAGTTTCCAAATTGATTTAAGTTGTCTCCATTGTCCCAATGCAAAACTGTGGGCAAGGCAGGTTCTTCCACCTGAATCTGGATATTCCAATTCAGACCACCATTATCCCAGACTCCATTAAATCTGAATAAATCTCCATAGCCCGAAATAGCAGGTCCTTCATCAGCGCCCATTACTGGTCCTGGGACTGGCATGTCGATATTCAGGCCTGCCCATAATTGGGTGCTTGCATCAATGGTAATTGGAGTATCAAGTGTAATTTCAGTCCAACTATTTATATTATAAGTTGGCACATCCTGGCTGTGAAATTCAGTTGCGTTGGGGCCTGTCCAAATTTTTAGTTTTATGCTTGCTATTGGAACCGTTACATAAAAACGCATTGTTGTTATGGTCCAACCATCGTAAGCTGCAATATGTTCAGGATCATACTTTGTAGCATAGTCATGCTCAACCGGCTGTAGAAAGTTACCAAAAGAGGTGTAATTTTCACCACTGTCCCAATGCAG
The DNA here is from genome assembly GCA_964593705.1 of uncultured Lentimicrobiaceae bacterium. Lineage (GTDB taxonomy): Bacteria > Bacteroidota > Bacteroidia > Bacteroidales > 4484-276 > SABY01. Next base: position 47,568 of record CAZQIV010000025.1, read on the forward strand.
ATATGCTGAGCCTCCACTGGAAGGTTGAGTCCAAAAAAGATTGACATCATTTTGGTCCACCACTTCAGCAAATAAATCTGTGGGAGGATTGTTATCTTTTGGATTAAGCCATTGCTGTCCAAAAGTTGATACTTGCGTGAAAATACTGAAAGTGAAAATCAGTAAACCTAGAAAAATTGTTGTTCTGTTAGTTTTCATCATAATTAATTTTAATAAACGAAAATTTTAATTAGCGATCACAAAAATAGGGTAGGGGAATGTGAAAGCGGTCTCATATTATCGAATGAGACCTGAATTTTACATACTTCATGTCTCAAATTATTAATCGGGACTTACATAGAAGTGTTAAAACCTAAATCCAAATCATGACGATCATTGATGTGTGCTTCATATTGGGTTCACGACAAATATCCACCTGTCAAAAGAAACATCATCGAATTACGCTGATTAATCGAATTAACACCTGCCAAAGGCAGGTAAAATTCGTGTAATTCGTTTCATTCGATGAAAAATTAAATCATTTGAGGATAGCATTGTGATATTTGTTGTACACCCTTCATATTTTTACTAATTTTGTAATCATGTATCGACACCACATTCAATTTTCATGAGCCAGGCAATTCAAATCATATTATATCTTGGTGCTGTTCAGGGAGCTTTGCTTAGTGTGTTTTTATTCTCGATAAAAACCAATAGGATTTCAAACAGGCTGTTGGGTTTATTAACCTTATTCTGGTCAATCATTGTGGCTTCATTTGCAATGCAGTCGCAGGGCTTATATACTCAGTACCCTCATTTATTAGGGGTTATTTCACGCCTTCTGTTCACCCTTTTTCCCTTATTGTATCTTCAGGTAAAATATTTAGTATCAGAGCACACTCATTTTGATCGAAAAGACTTATGGCATTTTCTACCATTTTTGATCATGATTTTAGCTAACATTGATTATTATTTCAGCGGGGCTGAAGAGAAACTCCAGATGCAAGAAGTTCAGCCTTTGTACTATGATATTCTCGGGATTATAACTAACGAAATCATTGCGCTACAGGGTGTAATTTATTCAATTCTGGCTTTAATAACACTTTCCAAATATGATCGAAGGATAAAGGACTATCACTCAAACGTTAACAAAAGGAATCTTAAAGTTCAATATATAGGGATATCGCTGAGCTTGTTTGCATGGATAATCGGAATTGTAGGCGTTCATCTCGAACTCTTTAATGTGCAGGTTAACCTTGACCTTTTTATATTTGTTTACCTCACCCTTGTTCTAATTATTTACATTATTAGTTATGCTGCACTAACATCGCCTGAAATATTTAAGCTTGATGAAAGCCAGACTAAAGTTGTGTTTCTTAAAAGTCAGTTAAAGGTATTGTCGGGCAGCAGTAAACCAAAACCTTCAAAGGAAATTGCTGGAGCAAAAGCTGATGAATCAGTTGAGCAAAGTAATGATACTGCAATGGTAGAGGAGATAAACGAAAAGTTACTTGATTATATCGATGAAGAAAAACCTTATTTAAACCCGGAATTGAGTTTACAGGATCTTGCCGACAGGCTTGACGTTAAACGACATCATCTGTCGAATGTCATTAACCAGAAACACAATAAAAACTTCTACGAGTTTATAAATCAATATCGAATTAAAGAAGTTAAGACGATGTTGACCGATCCGGAAAACAAACACCTAAAACTGATCAGCCTGGCATACGATGCCGGATTTAATTCCAAAGCAACATTCAACAGGATTTTTAAGCAGACCACTAATATGACCCCGTCTCAATTTATTTCAAGCCAAAAAGTAGTATCAGACCAAAAGGCTGGTTGACTCTGAATACTGATCTGAGTTACATTTTTTTTATCCTGTTTCATTTAGTATTTGTATTTATTTAGGCTCTTAAAAAGTCACTAATGCTAACATGTTAACGATATTTTTTTGTCATCTAATTGATCGAATTACACGAATTGTACCTGCCAAAGGCAGGTAATAATTTGATTAATTAGTGTAATTCGATGATAACTTTTTTCTTTGATTTATAGATGGGTGCTGCCTGTTTTGTCTGGAGGGTGACTCCCGCGAAGCGGCTTTAATTTTCAAATTAATGTAGCTGCTTACTATCAACTCTATCAAAATGCCGCTAGCATAGACCCCCTCTAACTCCTCCGCCAGCTGGCGGAGAGAACTCCCACCGCACTGGCCGTTGCGGTGGCACTCCCTTTCCGCCAGCCGGCGGAGAAGGGTTGGGCCTGCCTCGCCGGCAAGGCGGGGTTGGGGTCATAAGAATTTGGCAAAAAATACAAGCACCAAAATAATTACTAGAATTTATCTTAATATCCTGATTAACAATATCTAAATGTTGTTAATGCTTTCACACAAGGTCTCAATTTATCGAATGAGACCTGTTTATGGTGTCTCATGGGACTGAGTGAGACTATTTCATTATACCTTTAGCATAATTTCGCATTCACTTGGAAATCCTTCATAAACTTCCTTGTAAAATTTCGAATTATGTTTCATCAATATTCATATTTATTAATTAAAATCTATTCAAAATGAAAAGAGTTAGTTTACTATTTTTGTTTGCCCTGGCTTTCGCGAGCTTTAGCTTTGGGCAATTAGGTACTGCCAGTGTTACCTACACCGATGGTGACATTGAAACAGACAAGTATTTTTACAGTTACTATGGAACACAATTTTCGACCTGCCCGGGCTCGATGACCGTGACCATTCCCGTGGATGCAATTATTTTGCAAACGGATGTTTCATACGACATGACATCGGATGAAAATTCAAACTTAAGCAAGCAGCGTTCACATTTTCGATGTGTATCACCCGGTGGTATAAACGAAGCTGAAATGACAAAAGGCCCTAATGTTTATGTTCCGGGAACACAATCATATTCCAGAACTGTTGACCTCGCAAATGGTGTTGTTGGTGGCGGAGATATTATGTTTGAATTACATGCTGGTGCATCATACTATAGGCACCATTGCAGTACAGATTCTGTAAAGGTTGATAACAATACCTGGACAGTTTCGATAACCTACATTCCTGCAGGATATCCTGCACAGGCACTAAACCCTAATCCTGCTGATGAAGGCCTTTATGTAGGAATAGATGATGATTTAAACTGGGATTTTGGTATAGATACAGAATCTTATGATGTTTATTTTGGAATAGACAATCCACCAACAACTATGCTCGTAAATAATGAGGTAGCAGGTGCAAGTGGAACATTTGATCCGGGAACCATGGATGAAACCCAAACCTATTACTGGTATGTTGATTCAAGGAATGCCAATGGATATACATCAAGTCCGGTATGGAGTTTTACAACAGTATGTGGTCCTTTTGCAACACCATTTTCTGAAGATTTTGAAGGCCTTACACCACCCGAACTACCCTATTGCTGGCAAACTATAGAGAATACAACATCTACATCGGCTAAAATTGAAACGAGAACTTATGGTGGTCACAACGGCCCCAACTGTGTTCGTTTATATAGTGCAGATGATGTTGATGCAACACTTATTTTTATTGCTCCCAGAGTTGATGTTGGAACAGGATCATTGGCCGACAAAATGGTACATTTTTGGACCAAGGGAGAAAGCTTTCCCGGATTTAGTGTGGGTACAATGTCTGACCCCACAGATGAATCTACCTTTACCGCTTATGAGACTTTTTATGCATGGAACGACTATAAAGAATATGATATTTACCTGAATGATTATGTTGGAACCGATGAGTACATTGCTTTCAAAATTGTACCCAACACCACCTACCAGACAGCATATATCGATGAAATTACAATTAAAGACATGCCTACCTGTCTGAGGCCTTCTGATCTTTCAGCTGATAACCTGACTATTAATTCAGCAAGCTTAAGCTGGACAGATATCAATGGCGCAAGCTTATTTAACATCGAATATGGTGAACTTGGTTTTACACCCACAGGAACACCAACTGTTACCGGCGTTTCCAACCCTTACGAACTTACCGGCTTAACATCAGCTACTGAGTATGATTTTTATGTACAAACCGATTGCGGTGGGGGCGACCTCAGTGCATGGTCATCGGCAGGAATATTCATGACACCCTGTGATTTTTTTGAAGCTCCTTTTTATGAGGATTTCGAAGATGCACCTTGGGGCGAAATGCCAGCTTGTTGGTCAACTATTCTGCTTTGTGCGGATGGATTTCAAATGAATGGTAACCAGGGCGGCTTTATCCAATTGCAAAATGGAAGTGACATCAACTCAACATTGATGCTGATTTCTCCTCCGGTAGCAGATATTGCACCAAACCGCGTAAAATTTACTGCAAGAAGTTACTCTGAAGGTTATGATCTTATCATTGGAACTATGAGTAATCCGGCGGTACAATCTACCTTTGAAGCATTAACCACAGTTACAATTGGTACCGAATATGAAGAATACGATGTTTGGTTGAATGATTATGCAGGAACAAACAACTATTTTGTAATCAAACATTCAAACGGTACTATAGGACTTACTTTTCAAATTGATGATGTAGCTTTGGAGGCTCTGCCAACATGTTTACCTCCTGCTGATCTTTTTGTAAGCGACATAACAACCACCACAGCCAATTTTAACTGGAGTGAAAGTGGAACTGCAACAGACTGGGAAATTGAAGTTGGTGATTTAGGATTTGAGCCAGGAACTGGTAGCTCACTATTCGATTACTCCTATAATAATGAAGTTGAAACTGATTTAGTATATGAATTAGCCGGATTAACTGCTGCTTCGATTTATGATGTTTATGTTCGCGTTGATTGCGGTGATGATGATTATAGCCCATGGACAGGTCCCGTTACTTTCATGACAAGTTTTGAACCCTTCGGCGAAATACCGGTAACCGAAGATTTTGAAGATGGCCTTGGTATTACAGGAAACAACTATATGAATACTGTTGACTGGATGATTAATACAGAGCTGCAAAAAAGCGGTGCCAATTCAGTGCATAATATGTACACCGAGAGTAATGATAATGTTTTGTTTATGATGGGTACATTCGATTTTACAGCAAAAACTGATGTGATGCTTAGCTTCTGGCAAATTGCCAAAACAGATGGCAAAAGCGACCATTGTTATGTTGAAATTTCAACTGATGGAGGAGTAACATTTGATCAGTTGCCTGAATCTACTTACTCGGGTGCAGGTTGGTACAGAGAAGAGGGTCAATATGCCCCGATAGATGGACCTGCTTTTGATGAAGATTCTTATACAGAATGGGGAACAGGAAGCGAAACACCAGACAACACATGGTGGAGGAAAGAATACTTCAACCTGACCGATTATAATACTTTTGATAATGTTGTTATCAGGTTTAGGCTTGTATCCAATAGTTATACAAACAAAGCTGGCTGGTACATTGATGATATTGCAGTTGAAGCAATGGGCACACCAGTATTCACGGTTGATCCATTAGCAATTGATGAAGAAGTAACAGGTGGAATGCCAATGGCAAATGTTGATTTAAACATGGCAAACTCAGGTGATTTCCCTGCAAGTTTTACTGCAACAGTTGTTTATGATGAAATGGATTTGATTAATGAGAATTTCAATTCAGGTATGCCTGTTGACTGGACAGTTGTTTCCAGGGGTACAGGCGATGTTACCTGGACAGACACAGCCAGTATATACAACAGGACATTAGATGGTGCTCCTATGGCCTGGGCTGATGGAATCCAAAGCAATGGACCAGTGGAACTCACCATGGATGAAGATCTGATTACTCCTACTGTTGATGCATCGGCCTATACGACTGGAACCTTACAATTAGAGTTTGACCAGATTTTTGATGCGGATTATCAGCCCGGAGATACTGCACGTGTTTATGTATTTGATGGAAGCGATTGGATGATGATTTATGAAGCATGGAGTGACGACGGTTCGATATACTCCGGTGGCGTTCATAAGGTATATGATATTTCAGAATATGCCAATGCAGCCCTACAGGTTAAATTCAATTACATTGAAGGTTCAATTACTAGAAGAGGTCGCTATTTTGTCATCGACAATGTAAGACTACGTGCGTCAATGTCAGCCCTCGATTGGTTATCAGTTGATGGAGCATCAACTACAAATGGTGTAAGCATGCCAGGTGATGCTACCTTAGTTGATGTTGAAATGGATGCTACAGGATTCGCTCTCGGTGTTTATTCTGCAAATATCGAAGTAACTTCTGGTGATCCTGACAAATCAATTACTATTGTTCCTGTAACAATGACAGTAGCCCCAATTGCTCCTCCCACAGCATTAACAGCTATGGCTGACATTGGACTAATCGACCTTACTTATATGTTGAACGAGGCTGGCAATGATGTAATGATTGTTACCAATACATCCGACATGTTCGATCAACCAGAAGACGGGACCAGTTATCCTGTAGGAAGTGTTTTGGGTAGCAACGGAACGGTTATCTATCAAGGATCGATGACAGAGTTCACTCATACAGACTTAGCACCCAATACTACTTTTTACTACCAAGCTTGGTCAGTGGAGGGAACAAACATGTATTCCCCGGAAGCTGCAAGCGCAAACGCAAGCACAGGAGATTACCAACTAATTTGTTTACCTGCCGGTTGGAGTGGCGTTTCAAGTTACAATGTTCCTGAAAATCCTGCGCTCGAAGATGTATTATTGGATATTGATGATGAATTGGTGATCATGATTTCTAATACCGGGATTTACTGGGCTCCTTATAATATCAATACCATTGGAAATTGGGATACCCAAAAAGGATATAAAGTAAAAATGAACCAACAAGCCTGTTTTACTATGGTTGGTGATATGACAGAGAACAAAACCATTACATTAAATGCAGGCGTAAACTATATTCCGGTATTATGTGATCAGTCGGTTTATGCTATTGATATATTCTCACAATTGGGCAACGACATGGTGTATGCCTTCGATTTAAATACAGAAAAAGTTTATTGGCCTCAAGGAGGGATTTATACTCTTGAATGGCTTCAACCAGGAGTTGGTTACGTTGTAAGTATGGCTCAACCCGGCGAGGCTACATTCACATGTGAAGGACCAACAAAGGCGATTTCTGTAAAGACTCAGAAACAAATATTCGAAAACGCTCCATGGGCTTACACTCAAACTGGCAATCAGCACTTAATTTCAATCAACAAAAGTGCATTTGCTGATCTGGAAAAAGGTGATTTCGTAGGAGTTTTCGATAGCTATGGCACATGTGCCGGATATACACAATACAATGGCGAGGCCGAAAACCTGCTATTGGTGGCCTATAGCGATGATGTTACAACAGACATTATTGATGGTCTGCAAGAAGGTGAGAACATGAGTTTCAGGATTTATAGTCAATCACAACAATTCGAAACAGAGATTGCTGTTAGCTTTGATGCTTCGATGCCTAATACCGGATCGTTCAGTGATATGGGTCTTTCGATGATTCTCAAAATTGGTGAAAGTGCTACAGGAATCCAGGATCATAATTCAACCGGTATCAACATTTATCCCAACCCGGCTACTAACAATGTTTTTGTTAGTCTTGATGGTGATTACAGCGATGCCACTGTTGTTATTTTTAACACCGAAGGCCGCGCTATGATCAATAAGATGTTTAATGGTCAGGCCGAAATAAATGTTAGCTCACTCGAAGCGGGGATTTACTTTGTTAAGATCAATACCCAAACAATGAATGAAATAAGGAAACTAATCATCAAATAGTTTTTTCATAAACCATAGGTTTTTAATTATTGAAGCCCTGTCATTCATTTGGCAGGGCTTTTTATATACATCAAGATTTACTGCAAATCAGATCAATAGATTATTGAGTATAACCTTCATCATCTGAAATTGATTAGTTTTACAAAAATTTGAGTACAACCATTATTTGTAAGTGCTTATGTATCATCGTTTTTTAAAATAGTATGGATGAAAACAAATCAGACACTTCCGGCAAAAAACACAATATTCCTAACTTGGACAAGCCAAAACCAAACAAGGTGATCATGTAAAACTTATGGTGTATTCCTGTTTTGGTTTGTCCAAGTTAGTCGGCAAAATTTATAAATGCATATTTTGCAATTTAGAGCTTTATTATTCACCTACCTTTCATATTATCGACAATGCATTTTAAATTTTGCTTGAGTACCTTTTCTCTAATATTCTGCCAAATAATGGCAGAATATTAGAGAAAAGATACTAACAGGTTTACCCTTCTGAGCGCAGCACTCCAGCAATACTTCAGAAAGCTTTCATGGGAGAAAACCTGTTAGGTTTACATCGCAAATCAAAGTGATCTCAGATATCCGATCTTTGAAGTAAGATGTTTGATATTTCCACACATTGACGATTCCATGACCTACGGACGATGGAATGACAGGAATAGATACCGTGTGCAACTTTCCATTCCCGTATGTACGGGATGGAAACGTTAAAACCTTATTTTTTTCCCTCCAAACCTTCGTAGAAAATTGTTACCCCAAAAATTCAGGCAACCTTATTACCTTATTTTTCATACGGTAAACCATGATTTTGGATACTTCCCCAAACCATCAAGAGTTTTGTTTTATTAATCAACAGGCTGATCGTTTTTGCTTTTTTGTAAAAAGAAAAATGATATAATGTACTGCCTTGCAAACGACAATTCGAATCAGGGAAATATTCGGGAGTGTTTTTCCTGAACCAATTACAAACTTTGCATAAAATAAGCTATTCGGAAGTTGGCGACTTTTTGGTAAACCAGAAGTTTGTTTTTGAGATTGGTGGCAAAAATAAAACCTACAAGCAAATTGCCAATATTGAAAATTCATTTATTGCTGCCGACAACATCGAAATTGGATACAGAAACACCATCCCACTTTGGCTATTTGGGTTTTTGTATTAATTCAATCCAGCATTCAAGTCAGGGCTTCCCGAATCTTTTGCCAGTCATCCGATGAATACGTTTAAACCGTAGTGCCACAGCTTATGGGAATACGGATAAGTTCAGGGGCTATTCATCGGATGACTTGTTCTATTAATGATCTTCCCCACATCTAAAATCTAAAAACCTAACAGGTTTACCCTTCTGAGCGCAGCACTCCAGCAATACTTCAAAAAGCTTTCATGGGAGAAAACCTGTTAGGTTTACATCGCAAATCAAAGTGATCTCAGATATCCGATAGCTTGCCCCGTTTTTTCGGGGTTTGATGTTTGATCTTTGATATGCCCCACATTGACGATTCCATGACCTTCGGACGATGGAATGACAGGAATAGATACCGTATGCAACTTTCCATTCCCGTATGTACGGGATGGAAACGTTAAAACCTTATTTTTTTCCCTCCAAACCTTCGTAGAAAATTGTTACCCCAAAAATTCAGGCAACCTTATTACCTTATTTTTCATACGGTAAACCATGATTTTGGATACTTCCCCAAACCATCAAGAGTTTTGTTTTATTAATCAACAGGCTGATCGTTTTTGCTTTTTTGTAAAAAGAAAAATGATATAATGTACTGCCTTGCAAACGACAATTCGAATCAGGGAAATATTCGGGAGTGTTTTTCCTGAACCAATTACAAACTTTGCATAAAATAAGCTATTCGGAAGTTGGCGACTTTTTGGTAAACCAGAAGTTTGTTTTTGAGATTGGTGGCAAAAATAAAACCTACAAGCAAATTGCCAATATTGAAAATTCATTTATTGCTGCCGACAACATCGAAATTGGATACAGAAACACCATCCCACTTTGGCTATTTGGGTTTTTGTATTAATTCAATCCAGCATTCAAGTCAGGGCTTCCCGAATCTTTTGCCAGTCATCCGATGAATACGTTTAAACCGTAGTGCCACAGCTTATGGGAATACGGATAAGTTCAGGGGCTATTCATCGGATGACTATATCTTGCAAGTCATCCGATAAATACGTTTAAACCGTAGTACCACAGTTCTGGAAATACAAATAAGTTCAGGGGCTATTCATCGGATGACTTGTTCTATTAATGATCTTCCCCACGTCTAAAATCTAAAAACCTAACAGGTTTACCCTTCTGAGCGCAGCACTCCAGCAATACTTCAAAAAGCTTTCATGGGAGAAAACCTGTTAGGTTTACATCACAAATCAAAGGAATCTCAGATATCCGATAGCGTGCCCCGTTTTTTCGGGGTTTGATCTTTGATCTGTGATATTTCTTTACATCTAAAATCGGACATCGGACATCTTAAATCGGACATCTGACACCGAAGAGTCGGTGCAGGTTATCAAAGAGATTTGAGATTCATAATTACTTATTCACTATTCTAAATTCTACACTCTAAATTCTAAATTCTAAATTCTACACTCTACACTCTACACTCTAAATTCTAAATGCCGGGCTTTGCCCGTGCATCCTCGAAAAATTACGAAAATTGTCCGAAGGACTCCTTTGAAGAAAATTTCTTGTTAATACATTTGTAATACTTTTTCTTGTTTTGTTAATACTTTTGTAATATCCATTTACTTGACAAAGCCCCCCTTTGTATTGTATTTTTGGCGCAGCATTTTTAATTGATGTCCGGCAAAACATTTTTACTCATTCTCAAATACAGTCAAATTTAAGTTCGATGATGGCTCAACAAATTTTTAATAATAACATCGCTTCTGCCGATGCTCCAAAAAAACCCTTGGTAGCACTTGTAATCGACAGCCATCGTCAGGATTTATCGAGGAGCAAAAATATGCTTCGCCAAAATGGATTTCAAACCATAACAGCAGCAAGCGTGGAAAATGCCCTGGTAATAATTTTTAACGAAAAAATAGATGTACTGATTATAGAAGTTAAGCTTCCGGGCAACAGCTTCCTAACATTTTGCCAATCTATCCGAAACGGAGAAATCGAAAGCATCCCTCCAGACATTTTAATAATAGTATGTTCAGGTATTTGGGAAAACATGCAAAATGCACTGTGCCGGGAGGCCGGAGTGGATGTATTTTTCTACAAGCCCCTGGATGCTGAATTATTACTTGATTGCTTAAAAACAAAAAACCGCAGTTTACACATAACTTAATTATTAACTTTAAATTAGAGAAAGATGAAAACGATGAACAAATTATTAATGCTGCTCATGCTTATTGCAATGAGCACAGCACTTTTTGCCACCAACCAGGTGGCGGTGGAGCATTAACAACACTGCGGGAAGCCATTGCTGCTGTTGGCGTTGGCGAAACCATTACCTTTGAGCTAAGCCCAGGCAACGAAACCATTGTTATCAATTCGCAATTATCCATTAGCCAAAGCATGACTATTGATGGCTCCAACGCTGCGGGTAGTGCTGTAGAAGTTACGGTGCAGGTACCTGTGCCGGGCACATCTATCTGGCGGGTGTTTACTACAGATGCCAATGGCAGTACCATTAATATTACTAACATGAGCATCAAAGGAGGATATCTCCACTATGGCGCTTGCTGTATATTTAATGCTTCAGGTACAACACTCAACCTTGATGCTGTTAAGGTTACAGATGGAAATTCTGCTAATTATTATGGCGGAGGTGTATCTAATGCAGGCACACTATCAATCTCCAATTCTACCATCAGCGGAAACACAGCAGGAAGTGGTGGTGGAGGTATCTATGTATATGATATAGAGAACAGCAATATTAACCTTCTTAATTGTAGTTTAGCCAATAACCATTGTGATAATGATAATTCAGGTAGTTATCAAGGCGGTGGATGCTATATTGAATCCATAGAAAATTTGACCATTCAAAACTGCATTATTGCCAATAACTACCGGGGCAGCGGCACTGCAACAGACGATGATTATTATTACAGCAATGGCACCTTTACTTATGCTGGCTACAATGTGCTTGGGTTTTCGAATGTGGCAGCCAATGCAAGTGGCGGTTTTAATAGTGCAACGAGCATACTTTACAATACTAAATACAATGAAGCCGGCACTACATTTTCGAGTTGGACACAAGGTGGAGTTGCTGTTGCAGGTAGTTTAAACCTCTCCACAACCCTCGCCGACAATGGCGGCCCCACCCAAACCCTGGCGTTTACAGGCGCAAGCTTTGCCGCCGGAAGTGCCGTCACCGGGATTCCTTATGGCAGCAGCCCCTACTGGAACAACAGCCCCACCGCCGACCAACGTGGCGTGGATCGTTTTGCAGGCAACAATACCAGCATGGGTGCTTATGCAGTAAATTTCTATGTTCTGGCCACCTGGGATGGCTCAACAGACGCCGACTGGAACACCGTGGACAATTGGAGCACCGATGCTGTGCCGGGAGAAGGCAACGATGTTGTAATCCCGGATGTATCCAAAGCACCCTTCCCAATTATCAGCTCAGTAGCCATTTGCAACGACCTTACTGTAAACAGCGATGCAACACTCACATTGGAATCCGGCAGCTCGCTCATCACCAACGGTACCATCACCAATGATGGCACAATAGATATAAAACATGAGGTAAGCAATGATGCCTGGCATTTGATTTCCATTCCATGCACAGGCATTACTGCCAATACTTTCCTCGGCAACTACATGCAAAGCTGGGACGAAACAAACCATGCATGGACAGATATAACAGAGCCTGAAACCGAATTGTTTCCCAAACAAGGCTACGGACTTTGGGATGAGGCTGGCAAAACAACTACCTATACTTTTTCGGGTACGCCACTTACGGGAACGCAAATTCAGGGCATAACATTTACCGAATATTCAGCAGAGCCTGACGCCTATGAAGGTTCAAACCTCTTAGGAAATCCTTACCCCTCCTACATCGACTGGGATTTGGTAAGCGGCTATGGTGCAAAATACACCTGGAATACCAATACTGAAAGTTATGATGCCTATACAGAAGTTACCGGATATGGAGACGGAAATCAATTCCTCAGCCCAATGCAAGGATTTTTTATTGTTACCGAAAGCACAGGAAATTTTGAATTGAGCAACAGCCAGCGCACCAACGATAATTCCAAAAAATCGGCAAAAGGTTTTGAAAAAGGACTTGTGCTTGTCGCCAACAGCGGGGAATTTGAAAACACGCTCTATCTTGTTTTCGATGAAACAGCATCCGAAAACTTTGAGCTTGCCAAAGATGCCTGGAAGCTTCTGTCGGGCACACCCGGCCTGGCCGAGATTTATTCGATAAACGCTGACGGGAACCTTTCTGTGGACGTGCGCCCCGAAAGCGAAAGCATCCAACTGGGTTTTGTAAACGATGAAGCCGGCGTTTATAGCATCGCCATCAAAGAAATTGCCGATATTCCTACGGCAATACTTGAAGACAGTAAAACCAACACCTTCCACAATATGCTATCAAAAGCTTACGAATTTACCTGGAATCCTGACATGGATGATGAGCAGCGTTTCAAACTACATTTCAAAGCTGTGGGCATTAATGAAACAGAAATCAGCGAAAGCAATATTTTGATTTATGCCGCCGATCATCAGATTTTCATCAAAGGAGCAGAAAGTGGAAACGTTGTAATTTTGGATGTGATGGGCAGGATTGTATTGCAGCAAAACATCAACGCAAGCGAATTAACCACTATTCCTGTGAATTTGAAAACGGGGGTTTATGTGGTGATGTTTCGCAGTGTTGGCAGTGGAGCATGCTCCACTGGCTCCACTGTACCACTGCATAAAACGGAGAAAGTATTTATAAAATAAAACAGATTCCTCTCCGCCAGTTGGCGGATCGGAATGACAAGACTGATCGGGTAAATAGGGAAGTTGAAAGACGAACGCTTCGCATTCGTCTTTCAACTCCCCAAAACCAACCAACGCCTTGTCACCTCGAAGGCGCGAAGCAACTGAGACCTGCCCCGCCTTTAGGTTAGGCCACCTGCGGGCGGCAAGGCTAATGCCATTAAGTTAAGAAAGAGTAATTTAATTCACAGAAAACCAATATTAT
>CAZQIV010000026.1:0-59896 GCA_964593705.1 uncultured Lentimicrobiaceae bacterium
GATTCATTTGTAAGATTTCTCCCTCCAAAACTTGCTACGCTGCGTTTTTCCAGTCGAAATGACAAAGCCCCGGGCTGTGAATGGGGAGGGTGAAAGTGGGCGCAAAGCGCCCACTTTCACCCTCCCCCAAATCCCCCAAATCCATGTCACCTCGAAGGATTCGCCAGCTGGCGGAGACTGAGAGGTCTCTCTCTCAAAGTGTACCCCAACTCCATTCAAATACTTGTCATTGGTAGTCCTGAAATTTCGGGAAAGAATCTGTAATTATTTGTCGGACAGTCATAATTTATTTTCAGACACTATTTTATAGACAAAAAATGATAAAACACGGGATTTTGATTCCGTGTTTTTTTTTGCTAAAAATCCAGGGTTAATTGAATTCCGGCTCTACCGGGACGATCAAGGTTTGAAATACCCAAACCCAGCAACCTTATGCTTTGCCCCTGAAAATCCAAATCCAATAAAATTTCATTCATCAATTTTATCAGCACAGCCTTTTTGCGGATACTTTTTGCCAGGCTTCTGCTTCGTGTGATCTGATGAAAATCAGAAAACTTAACCTTCATGGTGAGGGTGCGGCCATATATCCGGTTCTTATCCATTCTGCTTATCAGTTCATCGGCAATTTGTTTCAGGTAAACCCTGATTTCATCCTTATCGGAGAGATCATGGTCAAAGGTTTGTTCGGTGCTTATGGATTTCCGTTCCCTGTCAGGCTCCACAATTCTGTCGTCAAGCCCTCGGGCAATTTTGTAATAATACGATCCGGTTTTGCCAAACCAACGAAGCAAATCAGGCAACTCTTGTTTTTTTAAATCAGCGCCATTGGCAATGCCACGGTTTCGCATCTTTGCAGATGTAACCTTCCCAATCCCAAAAAACTTTTCGATGGGTAATGTTTCAACAAATGATTCGGCACGCGATGGATGGATGAGATAAAAACCATCAGGCTTGTCGTAGTCTGAAGCTATTTTTGCCAGGAATTTATTACACGAAATTCCGGTGGAGGCAGTGAGCTTAAGTTCTGATTTGATCCGTTGTTTTATTTCCCTCGCAATATCAGTAGCCAGGGCAATTCCTTTCTTATTTTCAGTTACATCGAGGTAAGCCTCATCCAGGGATAAAGGTTCAACGAGATCGGTGTATTCAAAAAATATTTCCCTGATTTGCCGCGAAACTTTCCGGTAAACATCAAATCTGTGGGGAACGAAAATTATGTGGGGGCATTTGCGATAGGCAACCACAGATGGCATGGCCGAATAAACACCAAACTTGCGGGCCTCGTAACTTGCCGCTGCAACCACACCCCGCTCTTTGCTTCCCCCAACAGCAACCGGCTTGCCACGCAACTCCGGGAAATCGCGTTGCTCAACCGAGGCATAGAAGGCATCCATATCCACATGAATTATTTTCCGGTATGATTGGTTTGAATTTAGCAAAAAAGTTGGCTTGATGTTGTTAGAATTGTTGTTATGGTTTTATGCAAAAAACACCTGATGATCCAAAAATGGAACTCAACAGCAAACTTATTAAAACCATGGATGTAAGGGGTGAAAACTGCTAATAAAAATGGGAAAACAAAACAGAAATAAAAACCGACACATAATTTTTGTCTAATTTGGTCATTTTAAATTAATCGGGTGATGATTCACCAAACCAAGAGGAGCTTCCCGAAAAAAGATTTCCCGCAGATGGCGCAGATAACCGCAGAAAAGGAATAATTAAAAATCTGCGCAATCAGCGGGAGAAAAATAAGGACAAGTTTCCCGCAGATGGCGCAGATAACCGCAGAAAAGGATCAAAGAAAATCAGCGATAATCAGCGAAATCAGCGGGGAAAAAAAAAGGAGAGTTTCCCGCAGATGGCGCAGATAACCGCAGAAAAGGATCAAAGAAAATCAGCGATAATCAGCGAAATCAGCGGGAGAAAAAAAAGGAGAGTTTCCCGCAGATGGCGCAGATAGACGCAGAAAAGGATATAAGTAATTCAGCGAAAATCTGCGCAATCAGCGGGAGAAAAATAAGGACAAGTTTCCCGCGGATAAGGCAGATGGACGCAGAAAAGGATCAAAGAAAATTAGCGAAATTAACAAGAGAAAAAAAGTAATTATGACGGAAAATGAAATTTCATACGAAATAAGAGGTGCAATATTTAATGTCTATAATGCTTTCGGGCCTGGCTTATTGGAGTCAGTTTATGTAGCTGCATTAATATTTGAACTAAAAAAAGAAGGCCTCAAAGTCATGAGTGAAGTCCCTGTGCCTGTTTACTATGAAAATGAAAAATTAGAGGTCGGCTTTAGGTTGGATTTGTTGATTGAGGATAAAGTGATAATTGAAGTAAAGTCAGTGGAGCGCTTAGCCGCTGTGCATCATAAACAAGTATTAACCTATCTAAAGCTGACAAACCTAAAATTAGCAATTTTGGTAAATTTCAATGTGGATGATATAAAATCGGGAATAATTAGAAAAGTAAATGGATTATAGAAATGTTTCCCGAAGAAAGATTTCCCGCAGATGGCGCAGATAACCGCAGAAAAGGATATAAGTAAATCAGCGTAAATCAGCGCAATCAGCGGGAGAAAAAAAAGAAGTGTTTCCCGCGGATAACGCGGATAATCGCAGAAATGAAAAATTAGTTGGTAAAAAAATAGAATATTATGAGGATAACAATAAATCATTTTGATGCAATCATAAATGAGATGATTCTTTACAGAAGCTCATCTATCTTTAAAAATAACCTTGTGATCAAGCCTGTCTCTCTCCTGAAAATTCTTCTCTCCAACGGATTGCTGCTTTTATTGTTTTTTGTTTTTCTTTCATTTTACACACTTGATGCACAAAATAGTGAATCAAATTCCGGCGAATCATTCCGGCTTATGTTTTATAATGTCGAAAACCTTTTCGATCCTTACGATGACTCGCTGAAAAGAGATGAAGAATTTACTCCCGATGGCGAAAGGCATTGGACCAACCACAAGTTTTACGACAAGCTGAATAAAATTTATAAAGTAATCATGGCTGTGGGCGAGTGGCAACTCCCTGCAATAATTGGATTGAGCGAACTCGAAAACCGCTTTGTTTTGGAAAAACTAATTTATGAAACTCCACTTAAAAATTTCGATTATAAAATTATTCATCACGAATCGCCCGACAGGCGCGGAATTGATGTGGGATTGATTTACAGGGCCTCCATGTTTGAACCCTTCCACGATAAAGCCATCCCTGTAATATTTGCTGATGATACTAGCTATAAAACCAGGGACATCCTCTATGTGAAAGGACTTGTTGGCGGGAAGCAGATGGTGCATATTTTTGTCAACCACTGGCCTTCGCGCTATGGCGGATATCTTTCTACGGTAAACCGGCGCAACGAGGCTGCCGCCATTCTAAAGCAAAAAACCGATTCGCTGCTTGCGGTTAATCCCAGGGCTGCCATCATCATCATGGGCGATTTTAATGATGGCCCCCACGATGAAAGCTTTGCAAAAGTACTTGATGCCCTTATGCCGGAAACCGAAGTAATCCCTCAAAACTATTATAACCTAACACTATTAAAACAAGACGATTGGAACTATGGAACACTTAAATACCGCGAAAGTTGGGATATTTTCGACCAGGTGGTGGTTTCGGGGAACTTGCTTATGGAAAATGCTGATTTAATGGTAAAAGATAAAAAAGCCTATATTTTTCATGCGGACTTTTTACTTGAAAAAGATAATACCTATTTAGGTTTTAAACCTTTCCGAACATTCACGGGATTTAAATATAACGGGGGGTACAGCGACCATTTACCTGTTTATCTCGACCTGATCATCACGAATCAATAATTGATTACCTAACTTGGACAAGCCAAAACCAAACAAAGTGATCATGTAAAATATATGGTGTATTCCTGGTTTGGTTTGTCCAAGTTAGTCGGCAAAATTTATAAATGCATGTTTTGCAATTAAGAGCTTTATTATTATTATTCATTTCATAATAACGACAATGCATTTTAAATTTTGCTTGGGTATCTTATCGTTTCAAAACATCTCTATTTAACCTGCAGAGTGAAAAATTCATGAATTTTTCAGATTGAAAAGCCCGGTTCATTAAAAAAAATAACCTACTAAACCATATTTTCATATTTTTGCTATTATTTACATAATTTAAGTAACTTTAACAACTTTTAGCATAAAGAATCTAATTAGGAATATTGATTTTCCGGGATTTTTATTTGCCGGAATGCTTGATAAAGAAAACTCATTAATTTAATTTTACATCAAAACTCAAATTGCCAATAATGTCTGGAGATGATAAGATTCAAGGATTAAGAAAAAAAGCAGAACAATTGCTTAATAATCAGGGGGGAATCAAAAGGAAAGATGGCCTCTACCAAGAAATGGCACAGCTTATTGAGGAGCTTTCAACTCATCAAATGAAGCTTGAAACTCAAAACGATGAGTTGCATCGATCGCAACAAGAGCTTGAGAATCAAAAGAACAAATACATCGCCCTTTACGAAAATGCCCCTGTTGCATACTTAACCATTGACCCTTCTGGAAACATTATTACTCAAAATCATAAAGCCCGTGAAATATTTGGCGACCCGGGCAAAACCGTCAAAAGCATATCTATTTTTCCATTTATCGATCAAGTGTCGAAAAGCAGTTTTAAAAAGATGCTCACTAATTCCTTCCTGCTAAAGAAAGAACAGCATGGGGAAATCAGAATGATTACATCCAATAAATCTGTTATTTCTACCAAAATACATACGGCTGTTTATCACGATCGTGAGCATGAACACGATTTGTGCAGGGTTACCATTACCAATATTGAAAATCTAAAAAATCTTTTTAACCGGCAACTTCAGGAAAGCGAGGAAAAGTATCGCGAGTTGTCTGAAAATATCAGCGATGGAATTTATCTTACCGAAAACGGTTATATAAAAATGGTAAACACCCCTGCCTGCCGATTATTTGGTTTTGAGAACCATGAGGTAATCGACAGGAAAGTGTGGGAGTTTGTAAAAAGTGATCAACAGGAAGAAGTAAAAACACTTTTCAGGCAAAAATTTTTGGATCAGGACGGATCTCCGGTTGATATTGAATGTGTTCGCAAAGATGGCACCACTTTTTGGGCTGAAATCAGTATGCGCATAATCAAAGACGAGCGAAGAGTTTTTGGCGTAATCTCCAATGTAACTTCTCGAAAAGAGTCGGAGAAAGCATTACGCCGTAGCGAACAACATCTGCAAATGGCTCTCAAGGGAACCAAAGCCGGGTTGTGGGACTGGAATATTTTAACCGGCCAATTAATTTTTGATGAAAGATGGGCCAAAATGCTTGGCTTTAATTTGAACGAAATTGAACCACATATCTCGTCATGGAAAAAATTAATCCATCCTGAAGATTTTGAAAATTCAGAAAATAAAATGGCCGAACACCTTAAGGGTTCAACTGAATTTTATCAGAATACCTACAGAGTAAGGGCAAAAAACGGAGAATGGAAATATATTCTTGATAGTGGTATGGTCATCGAAAGGGATGCCCGGGGAAAACCCCTTAGGGCTGTCGGAACGCATCAGGATATGACTTATCAAAAACAAGCCGAAGAAAAACTTCGCGAAATAAATGCAACCAAGGACAAGCTTTTTTCGATTATAGCACACGACCTGAAAAGCCCGTACAATGCACAACTCGGTTTTTTAGAGCTACTCATCGAAGGCGAAGATTCATATACTCCCGAACAACGTAAAAAGTTCATCAGCACAGTTTATCAAAGTACTAAGCAATCGTTTTCATTGCTCGACAATCTATTAATGTGGTCGAGAACCCAAGCAGGTAAAATTCCATTCAATCCATCGGAGTTACTCATTGCCCAGTTGTTTGAAGATGCCATAGATATGCAAAAGTATGGAGCCGAGGCCAAAAATATTATTATCGATACCGACATTCGCAACGAAAACCTGGAAGTAACGGCCGATTACGAAATGGTGAGCATGATTCTCAGAAATTTAATCTCAAATGCCATTAAATTTACCCATGAAAAGGGAAAAATTATACTTGGTGCAAAAACTGTAAATGATAGCAAAGTTTTAATTTCTGTTTTTGATACAGGCGTGGGAATCCATAAAGACTACATAAGCAAACTATTTTATGCAACCAAGAACCATACAACCATTGGAACAAATCGAGAAAAGGGAACCGGAATAGGTTTGGTAATCTGTAAAGATTTTGTTGAAAGGAACGGAGGTAAAATATGGGTTGAAAGTGCCGTAGGCAAAGGCAGTACATTTTACTTTACCCTCGATAGCTTTGAAATGGGCAAAAAAAATGAATCATAGTGCAGGTTTGGGGAATTATTAAATGAGTTATGGAGTGGAAAATACAATGACCCTTCGATACGCCGGGTATATACCCCCAAAGGTAAAACGAATTTAGCATCCGCCAGCCGGCGGAGATAAATCATCGGTGAGGGAAAAACGTTTGGAATTGGAAGAAGTATTCTAAACTTATAGCAGAATGGATGCTATTATTTAATCCAAAGACTTTTCACAGCTATCAACAAACAAAAGCGATTTAGGAGGAATCCCGAAACTTTGGGAGAAATCCGCTCGTCCGGGTCTGTGGAGGAACAGAAAGGTAACGAGCCGCTCTACCCGGATACTCATGCAAATAATTCGTATATTTGAAAGTTTATTTTTTGCTACAACAAAACAAAAAGTCATGAAAAATTTTTCGTTTTCCATTTTGCTTATGCTGATGATGGCCTCTGCCACGCTATTTGCCCAGCGCACCGATAAAGATCTGGTGAATAAAGATAATCTTACAAACAATCAACAAACATTAAAGGATGAAGCAGGGCATAAATATTCCTGCTGTTCTTCCCATCAATTTATACCACCTGAAACTAAATCATCGGACGACAAGAACCTGGTGGTAATGTGGGACAATGGCTCGTTTATTACGCATTCTCTTGCATCACCCAACATCGAAGTCAATCCTTTGGCATTTGAAGAAATTCACTTAGACCCACCGCAAATCACCACCCAAAGCCTTTCCATTTCAAACACCGGAACTTCGCCACTTTCGTGGCAATTGGGCACAGTTGGAGGGAATCAGGATTTTGAAAGCAGCAACAATTCATCACGAAGCAGGGAATTAATCTGGGATAACGACCCCATTATCACAGCCGAGGGCGTAGGTTCCAATGGCTCGGATTACAGCGAGTTGCAGGATGCCTCGCTGGGCATGGGAACTTATGGTTTTGGCTGCCAGATATCACAGGGCAACACGCTCGCCGATGATTTCGAAATTACGGCGGACTGGCACAATTTAGCTTACATCACTTTTTATGCTTACCAAACGGGTTCAGGCCCACCATCAACCATCACCGATGTGCGTTTTCAGATTTATGATGGCGATCCTTCGGCTGGTGGCCAGGTTATTTACGGCGACCTCACCACCAACAAGCTTTTATCCACGCAATGGAGCAATGTGTGGCGGGTGCTCGAATCGGGGCCAAGCGAAAACCGCCCCGTGATGGAAATAGTGGCCGATGCCAATTGTTGCTATCTCACACAAGGTATCTACTGGGTAGAATTTCAGTTTGCCGGTTCAGGAGCATCCGGCCCCTGGTGTCCGGCAGTTACAATTCCCGGTGAAACCAATACAGGTAATGCCATACAAAATGACGGTACCGGAAACTGGCAACCTATAGAGGATGTTGAAGGGCAAGGGGTTTCTTTTGTCATCGATGCTTATCTTGGCGGATATGAAAATGATGTGGGTATTTCGGCCATTCTTGAACCTACTTCCGGAGTAAGCTACACAAGTGAAGAACCCGTTACCATAAGGTTGGAAAACTTTGGCACCAGCGAACAATCCGATATTCCATACCAGGTAAATTGGAGCGGCCCCACCGGAAGCGAAACCGTGAGCGGAATTTATGAAGGCATCCTTATGTGTGGCCAGTATATCGACATTACTCTATATGAAACTGCCAACCTCACCGCCCCGGGCACGTATAGTTTTGAAGCTTGTACCCAGTTGGTTGGCGATGAAAATCCGGATAACGATTGTAAAACAAAAACGTTGACAGGGCCTGTACCGGGGAATGAATGGCTGTCGTTTGATCTATTCTCAGGAATCATAAATCCGGGCGATTCAACTTTGATCACTTTGAGCTTTGATTCCGAAATCATTTTGCCGGGGCAATATTTCGACACCATCATTATCCAGAGTGACGACCCCGGCCAGCCACTGATTACCATTCCCGTTTCGCTGAATGTGATTTATGAATTGATACCACCGGCAAACTTAAGTGCTGAACTACTTGAAATGGGCGAAGTGCTGGTTTCCTGGACTTATTATCCCACAAAGTATTTGCAACATTTTAATATTTACAGGAATGATGAATTGATCGGCATAAGCCAGGACACCATTTATACGGATAGTTTACCTGAATTTGGAATTTATAATTATGAAGTAACTGCCTTTTATGATGAAGGCGAATCGGAGTCTGTCGGCCCGGTAGTAGTGGAGTGGTTAGCAGAGCCACAGATTATAATTGAGCCAATGGAGCTAATGGAAACACATTTATGTATTCCGCAGATTACCACACAAACCCTTACCATTTACAATACGGGAACTGGTGCGCTGGATTGGGCTCTATTTATCGAAAATGGAGATTCACCAAAAATTGCCGGCAACTCTTTGAATAAAAACGGCAAAACCAAAAACAGGGATGATTTGCCCTGGGAAGCAATGTATTCCAGTGGCTGTAGCTTTGGTGACGGGTTAATATACTGGAACCTGGAAAATGTGCTTGTCCCTGAAATTCCTTGCGTGGGAAACCCTCCCTGGTATCACGATTATAAGGATAGGATTCATTTGCTTGAGCCGGGAAATACATACATATTGACTGTTCAGGCCGGATATTCCCAAACATATTTCGATGTTTGGATAAATTACAACGATGACTGGCAAGCCCTGGATGATGAATTGGTTTTGGACGATGCGTATTGCCCTAATGCAAATCAGGATTATTCTTTCGTAATATCGATTCCCGAAACTGCTGCTCCCGGGATGCACACCATGAGATATAGGACGAATTGGCAAAATCCGGTTACACATTATTGGGAAGAATATGCTTATGGCAATTGCTGCGATTTTACAGCCAACATCAGTGATAATGTAAGCTGGTTGCAAGCCGACCTGGTTTCAGGCACCATTGAGCCGGGGCAGTTCCAACAAGTAGTTTTTACTTTCAACTCCGAGAGCCTTAACCCGGGAATTTATGCAGCCATTGTAAATTTTACCTGTAACGACCCATGGAATCCGCAGGTTTTTATCCCCGTGACACTTTTAGCTGACGGGGGCGAAATTACCTACACCTGGAATCCCGACTCCTTTGAATTTGAGTTTTTTATTACCGAAGACCCCGGGATTGACTACCTCGAAATTGAGAATGTCGGGACAAACACCTTGCTTGTAGAATTTGAGATTGAATACCTCAACGAAGGCCAAAACCCAAAAGATGAATGGCTATCTGTCAATCCACCCGTAGCGAGTATTCCACCTGGCAACACACAGATTTTTGAAGTGATTGTAGTTTTTTGGGAACTACCGAATTATCATTGCGAGGCATATATTATTCTCTACACCAACGATCCTTGTTTTTCGGTTCAGGAAATCCCGGTGATGGTTGATATTATTGGCTCCGTTTCTGAAACAGGAAACAAGAGAAATATTGAAATCTTCCCCAATCCTGCGGATGAACTCCTGAATATTTCCGCGGACTTCAACATGGAGAGCATCATCCTGCAAAATCATTTCGGGCAGGTGGTGATGGTAAAAAAAGCTTTTGGTAAATCCATACAGATCAACACCAGCGAACTTTCGGGTGGCGTATATTTTGTAATTATAGAATCTGGTGACCGGCAATCCATGCATAAAGTTGTGATCCGGTAGTTTCATTTTCGTACCTTCGCTGGAAATTAATAAACCATGAAAAGGATAATTCTTGCGACTTTAATGATAATAACATCTGCTTTGCTTTACGCGGATGTCATCGAAAAAACCTATTATTTTTCCTCACCCGAAATTGCCGGAATGGAGGGATATCAGCAAATCAACTTTGAAAATTGTATGCTTACCGCACCTGCCGGCGAACCTGCGATGTCCTATAAATCGGTTGCACTGCTGCTTCCTCCGGGGCATATTGCTACGGGTATAAAAATTATTACCAGCCATGAAATCCCACTTGACGGAGAGTTTACTATTTATCCCATGCAACATGCGCAGCCCATCTCGAAAGGAGGCTCCGGAATTTTTGTGAAGGATGAAACGGTTTACAGCAAAAACGCCAACTATCCAGAAAAGATTCATGGAGAAATCACCACGCAATTTTTAAATGGTTTTGCTATCGCGATGTGTAGTTTTACCCCGCTAAGATACAATCCGGTTTCCGGACAGGTTTCCTATTACAACAGCGTTACCGTAAGTATCGAAACCGCTCCAAACAATCGCTCGCTTGCTGCGCTCGATAATCTTAACACCACAGATATTACGATCCCTCAGCTTTCAAACCTTATCCAAAATACGGAGGCCATCACATCTTATCCAAATAAAAAAACCAGAAATGAAACCTACGATTTGCTGTACATAACTACCCGGGCTTTCGCTGATGATTTTGAGCAACTGGCCGATTTTTATTTCCCCCGTGGACTCATCGCGCAGGTTGCAAGTACCGAAGATATTTATGCCACCATGTCCGGGCAGGACAATCCCGAAAAAATCCGCAATTACATCATTCAGGAATACCAGGATCACGGCATCAGTCATGTTACCCTTGGCGGGGATGTGGAGTATGTCCCTTACCGGGGATTTTATTGCGGCGTGCAATCATCCTCATGGTACGAAGATGATAATATCCCCTCCGATTTATATTATGCAGCTTTGGATGGCAACTGGAATGACGATGGCGATAATCGCTGGGGCGAGATAGGTGAAGACGACCTGCTTCCCGAAATTGGCATTGGCCGGATGAGTTTTTCCTCGCAATCCGAACTTGATATCCTGATAAATAAAACCATTCAATACCAGGCTAACCCGGTGCAGGGTGAATTGGCAAACCCGCTTTTAGTGGGCGAGTACCTCTATGGCGACCCCCTCACCTATGGCTCGGATTACCTTGAACTTCTTATCGGATACCACGATGACAATGGATACCAAACCACGGGAATCCCCGAAAGCCAGGACATCGAAAAATTGTATGCCAGCGAAGCATCATGGAACAAAAGCACACTCATGGGGCTGATGAATCAGGGCAGCTCATTCATTCATCATGTGGGACACGCCAACACAACTTATGCGATGATGTTTTCGATGGGTGATATTACTGATGCTAATTTTTCAGGGATCAACGGAAACGATCACAATTTTGCCTTGATATTTTCACATGGCTGTATATGCGGGGCTTTCGATGCATCGGATTGCATTGGCGAAAAAATGATTAATATCAACAACCTGGCGGTGGCAGTTTACATGAATTCGCGTTATGGCTGGTTTAACGAAGGTCAAACAGAAGGTCCGGCAGCACACCTCAACCGCGAGTTGGTGGATGCCTTTTACGATAAAAAAGAATCGCACCTTGGAATGGCCTACACCCTGGCACGCATTGCAACTGCACCCTGGCTTACCGCACCCGGCCAATGGGAAGAAGGTGCCCTGCGTTGGAATTTCTACGATTGCAACCTTCTTGGCGATGCGGCCCTTAGGTTTTGGCCTGATGAGCCCATGCAGATCAATGTAAATTATGAAGACACACTTTTATTAAACGCCACTTCGTGTCAGCTTACGGTATCCGGCAATGGGAATTTGGCCGTGCTGTATTGTCATTTTGTGAAAGATAGCATAAGTTATGGTATGGCAGAAACGGATGAAAACGGAATTGCCAATATTATTTTTTCGCAGGCAATAAGCGATCCGGGAGAAGCCAAAATTTGTGTTTCGGGTTATGATTGCGGTTTACATGAATATTCAATTTCCATCATACAAAATCCAATTACCCACTTTCAGCCGGTATGGAATACCCCGTTTAATCCAATGACCATTTATGTGGAAGAGGCCACAATTGACGGGATGAACATGCAGGTTGGTGATGAAATTGGGATTTTTGATGTTGATCCGAATACAAGCCAACAAATATGCGTGGGTGTCGGGACACTTGCGCAGGAACTAAGTGGTGGTGCTTACCTGGAAATTACGGCTTCGATGGACGATGGTTCAAGCCCTGATGAGGCCAATGGTTTTACTCCCGGAAATGAAATCATTTACAGACTATGGAATTCGGAAAGCGGAGAAATTACCAATGTTTCCGCAAGCTATCCATATCCTGGATATGATGAGGTTTTCAACGCTTTGGGAACGGCAATTACACAACTTTCGGGAGCAATACTTATAGAGCAACAAATTACACTCCCCGCCGGTTGGTCTGGAATTTCATCCTGGCTTATCCCCGAGAATACAAATATGGAAATACTACTCTCGGATATTTCCTGGCAGGTTGAAGTAATCATGGATATGAATGAAAATTTTGTTCCCGATGATGCCTCCGGAAATTTAACAATATGGGATTATACATCAGGGTATTACATAAAAACAAACAGCAACACCGTGCTTAGCATTAATGGAACCAACCCGGGTGATCGCACCATCAATCTTTCGGCAGGATGGAACTTATTGCCGGTACTGAGTGCTGAGCCTGTATTGCTTTCGCAGTTATTCCAGGACAATCTCGATAAAATCGTTGTGATAAAAGATGCTATTGGATTAAACGTATTCTGGCCTTTAGAAAACATTCTTTCTTTGCAGGTTCTTAATCCCGGACAGGCTTATCTTGTAAAAACCACCGAAAGCATCGTTGTGAATTATTAAGAACTCACCGCTTTTTTGGTTGAGATTTATTGAGGTAAATATTACAATAAGTAGCTTTTTCATTTTTCCCTCTTTAAAATCTTTACCTACCTTTGATCTTTATATAAAATCATATTGAAATGAATAATAACCTTGCAGTGCTAATCGATGGCGACAATATTCCCTCGGCCAACGTAAAAGAAATGATGGAAGAAATTGCCAAGTACGGAAGCCCAACCATCAAGCGGATTTATGGCGACTGGACTAAACCGGCGCTCTCGAAATGGAAAAATCTTTTGCTCGAAAACGCCATTACGCCAATTCAACAATATGGCTACACCACAGGTAAAAACTCTACCGATTCGGCTATGATCATCGATGCAATGGACATACTCTATTCGGGAAAAGTAAATGGGTTTTGCATTGTTTCGAGCGACAGCGATTTTACCCGGCTGGCCACGCGGCTGCGGGAAGCGGGCATGCAGGTGATTGGCATCGGCGAAAAGAAAACGCCCAACCCGTTTATCGTGGCCTGCGATAAATTTATTTATATCGAAATCCTGAAAAACCAGTCCATGGAAAGCGAACAGGAATCTGCCGACCCCAAAGTTCCTGAAAAAGATAAATACGACAAAATCACACAAAAAGATGTTAAACTTATTTCGTCAACCATCCGCGATCTTGCCGATGACGATGGTTGGGCCTTCCTGGGTGATGTGGGCAGTTTGCTCCAAAAAAAGCAGCCCAACTTCGACTCGCGGAATTATGGTTTCCAAAAGCTTACGCCATTAATCAATTCGATTGGGAAATTTGAAATCGAAACCCGCGAAGGATCCAGCGGGCGAAACAAACTTATTTTTGTAAGAATTAAAGTAAGATCAAAACCCAAATCCAGAAAGTGATCTTTGATAATAATTAATTGCCATTTTTTGTCATTTGTAGTCATTTGTTGTCATTGATGGTCATTTTTTGTCATTAATAACTTTTGTGTACTTATGTGAACTATGTGGTTATAAAAAGTCATTGGTGGTCATTTGTTGTCATTGATTACTTCTGTGTTCTTTTGTGGTTATGAAAAGTCATTGAATGAAAAAATTGATGATAGCCAATATTAAAAAAACATTTTAAATAAGTCGATAAATTACAGATAATGTCCTCCATAAATAGTGTCAGTCTATAAACTCATAATCCGCCGCACACCCCTCTAACCTGCCTAGCCGGCAAGGCTGGCTCCTCTAATTCACTTTTTTATTTATGAACTTATGAGGCGTAAAGAATACTATTTTTATTATAACCTTGGATTGAGTAAAATAACCCTCTGGTTTTTTTCAATCTCCATATCGCTGCTTATTGGGTTAGGCATAGTAATTATTTTGTGATGGACACTTTACATGTTGATAGTGTAATCAAATCGTTCGGCACCAAACAGGAAATTAAACAAATGATTCGGGAACAATCGAAGTTTAAAGGATTTATCATTACCGACCACGACTACCGCAATATATTGGATATCTCCACAAAAACCATCTTGATGCATGACGGCTGAACCAGAAAAATTAAAAACCGACAGGAACTTAATTCGCTGGGCTACACCAATGCATTAGCTAAGGAAAATTTGACTGACCATCCCAACTCAATTGGTAATTATTTAGGTGGCATTATTGAATCCCAAATCATCATGACCCCATCCTGCCGAGCTTTGCTCGTGCATGCACGAGACTTCGTCTCGGCACCGACCCATTCTCCGCCAGCTGGCGGAAAGGGAGACCAGCCGCACTAGCCACAGCAGCAGCCAGAGCGCAGGAATTCTCTCCGCCAGCTGGCGGAGGAGTTAGAGGGGGTCGATGGTAGTAACCATTTTGCTCAGAGTTTGATAAAAAAGCTAAACAGTTACCTCAATCGAAAAATAAATTCAGGATTCTTTTTTATCTTCGCCTTCCAAATCTCAAACTAAATGAAAAAATACAAAGCATATTTAATCGAAGAAACCGGCGAAAACCAGTTTTCAGGTTCAATACAGGAACTCAATACTGATGACCTCCCCCAGGGTGAGGTTTTGGTGAATGTTAAATATTCATCGCTCAATTATAAAGATGCGCTGTCAGCTTCGGGAAACCGCGGCGTTACTAAAAACTATCCCCATACTCCGGGGATTGATGCTGCAGGCATCGTGGCCGAAAGTACAAATTCAAGATTCAGGCCCGGCGATGAGGTGATCGTTACCAGCTACGATTTGGGGATGAACACTTCAGGGGGTTTCGGACAATATATCCGGGTTCCTGCCGCTTGGGTAGTTAAGCTTCCCAGCGGGCTGGATTTAAAATCAAGCATGATGTTCGGAACAGCCGGTTTTACAGCGGGCATGTCGGTTTTCAAAATCCTGAAAGAAACCAGGCCGGAAAATGGAGAAATATTGGTGACCGGAGCATCGGGAGGAGTGGGAAGTATGGCGGTGGCCATCCTTTCAAAACTTGGCTATGAAGTTGTAGCTGTATCAGGCAAGGAAAGCGCCCGGGAGTATTTAAAACACCTTGGGGCTACCAGGATTCTTACGCGCCAGGAAGCGCTTGACAAAAAAGAACGTCCCCTGCTAAAACCGCAATGGGCTGGAGTAATCGACACAGTAGGTGGCGAAATTCTGGCCAATGCCATCAAAGCCACCAAACCACAGGGTACAATTACAGCCTGCGGAAATGTGGCCTCTCCAAATCTCCCCATCAATGTATTTCCATTCATACTGCGGGGAGTAAAGCTCATCGGTATCGATTCCCAAAATTGCCCAATTCCACAACGTGAAAATATTTGGGCCACGCTGGCCGAAAAATGGAAACCCACAAATCTAAATACTTTCACTCACGAAATAAGCTTAGATGAACTCCCTGGAGAAATACAAAAAATCTTAAGCGGCAAAATTACAGGCAGGGTTATTGTAAATCTAAGTTTGTAATGATGGAATTATGAATTCAAGAATTTTGCGGTTAAGAATAAACATTTCTTACACCCGCATCAATATTTGATTTTGATGCGGGTGTTTGTTTTTTTATCTATCAAATCCGACAAATAATTCGAGCTTGTAAAAGTTCGGCCTTTATCAGAAGAAACTACATTTTTGGGCGCAGAGATGCAGCGGGCCTTGCCAGGAAAATGATAAACTGATTTTATTTTTATCAAATCAAAAATAGCTTCGTCGGGAATGTTTTCCTTTTCCTGCTCAATGAGCTTAATCATCCATGCAGTTGTATTTTTTCTCACAAACTTGTTCTTTTTAATTTTGTAAAGCTTTGGCTGAAAAAATGTCTTTTCATACCCACCGGCGGCATAAAGGGCATTGTTTAAAGCTTTTTTATTTTCAAAATCAAACGACAATTCCACTTGTCCTTTCCTCCGACTTTCGGTATATCGCACATTGCTAATGCCGTCCTGACTTTTTAAAATATCATTTACCTGCATAACGTTAGCCGAAACCTCATCCATAAACGACATATCGGCAAACTGATTTACAAAAGCCATAAAGGGATTATTATTTCCGCCGGCATTCACACTCAAAGCAATCCGCCCCGACCGATCTTTGTTGATAGTTACTTCCTCCACAATCTCAATGCAGCTTTGCAACAATAACAAAGGAGCTATAATGATGATTAATAATGATTTTCTGATTTTAAATTTCAAGATGTAAGATTTTAAAGTTGACATTGGATAACGACTATCCCTCAAAAACATTACATAAAGAAATTTGGGAAGGATGCTTAAAACAAATTGTCAATTTTATATTTTTAGCGGGATGGCTTATTTTTTATAATTGATTCATTATTGAATACTGCGGACTGTTGGCTGTGGACTGTTGGCTGTGAACTGTTGGCTGTGGACTTTTTAATGATAAATATTCCATAACAAAGTATGCCGCCCTACAAGCCATTAGCTGCCAGAAAACCATTAACTTCATGAGCAATTTTTCCAATATCCTGATTCATCATACATTTAAAATGCTTTTTCGGACAGGTTTTAAAACCGATTTTGGAGCAGGGACGACATGATAAATTATTAACCTGGTAGATCGAGAATCTTTCAGGCTCATTTGGAAGGTATGGATACATTCCCAACTGCGGCACTGTATTCCCCCAAATTGAAATTATTTTTTTATGAAAGGCAGCGGCTACATGCATCAGCCCGGTATCATTCGTAATTACAAGCTTTGCCTGCTCTACCAACGATGCAGATTGATTGATATTGAATTTCCCGCAGGTATCGAAAATTTTATTTGGATTGCTTTGGACTATAATATTTGCTTCCTCAGCATCTTCGGAGCCTCCAAGAATCAAAATGGGGAAATCAATCATAGTACACAATTTGATGGCCTTTTCGGAAGGAAGTTGCTTTGTACCATGCTTTCCGCCAATTACAAATGCTACATAACCTCTTTGATGGGTCTCGGGCAAAACCGAAATATCAACTTCATCTTTTTCAGGGATGAAATAATCGAGTCCTTTTAAATCATTTGTAACACCTAATCTTTTCACCGCTTCAAAATAGCGATCGACAATGTGAATCTCAGGCATTTTATCGATTTTAAGATTTACCAGCATCCACTTTTGAATGTTTAGTTTTGGAAATGAAGAACTGTTAACCCCTAACTTTCGCCGTAATCCTATCGACCTGAAATTTTTATGCAAGTCGATGATATGGTCATACTTTTCTTTGTGCAATTGCCCAATGACTTCATCAATGGAAACATCAATGGTTATAACTTTATCGATAAACGGGTTGGATTGGACAACGGGCAAAAATTGCTTTTTAGTTAGGTAATGCGCTTCACAGGGGTCTGCCTGAATTTTCAGGCATCTCACCACCGGGGAGGTTAAAACAATGTCGCCAATGGAACTTAGCCTTATGATTAAATACTTTTTCAAACGCTGTTTTTTGCAAAAATAACAAAACATGCCTCAGTGAAAACATCTATTTTTGCCAG
Source organism: uncultured Lentimicrobiaceae bacterium (assembly GCA_964593705.1). Taxonomy (GTDB): domain Bacteria; phylum Bacteroidota; class Bacteroidia; order Bacteroidales; family 4484-276; genus SABY01. The sequence continues at coordinate 17,868 of CAZQIV010000026.1, forward strand.
ATGATTTTTACTGACACACATACGCATCTTTACCTGGAGCAGTTCGACAACGACAGGCATGATGTGGTTAAAAAAGCCATTAATGGGGGAATAAAATACATGTTGCTGCCAAACATCGATAGCAAGTCCATTCAGCCAATGATGGATCTTTGTGCTGCCTTCCCCGTAAACGTTTTCCCCATGATGGGGCTTCATCCCACCGATGTAAAAGAAAATTATTTAGACGAGTTGGAGATTGTAAAAAAACACCTCGAAAAAGGTGGATTTTATGCAGTTGGCGAAATTGGCATCGATTTGCATTGGGACAAAACACATTTGAAAGAACAACAGGATGCCCTCCGTCAACAGATAAAAATGGCCAAAGAATTTAAACTCCCCATCGCTTTACATGTGCGGGATTCGTTTGATGAGGTATTTGAAATAATAGATGAGTATGCTGACGAAAATCTTACAGGCGTTTTTCACTGCTTCACCGGTACATTGGAACAAGCAGAAAGAATTATTAATTGGGGGTTCAAATTGGGCATTGGCGGCGTATTAACATATAAAAATTCAGGGCTTGACCAGGTGATAAAAGATATCTCCCCCGATCATCTCATCCTGGAAACAGATGCTCCATTTTTAACACCCAAACCCTTTCGGGGAAAAAGAAACGAAAGTGCTTACATTAAATACATTGCCCAAAATCTTTCAGAAATCAAAAATTTACCCATCGAAGATCTTGCTGACACAACGACAAAAAATGCAATGGAACTATTTAATTTTCCTACAGGCCAATAACTAGGCTCTTAAAAAGTCACTAATGCTAACATGTTAACGATATTTTTTTGTCATCTAATTGATCGAATTACACGAATTGTACCTGCCAAAGGCAGGTAATAATTTGATTAATTAGTGTAATTCGATGATAACTTTTTTCTTTGATTTATAGATGGGTGCTGCCTGTTTTGTCTGGAGGGTGACTCCCGCAAAGCGGCTTTAATTTTCAAATTAATTTAGTTTCTTATTTATGGATTAGGAAATAACTGATAAAATAATGATTGAGTAAAACATCGTGATAAAAATTTTCTACTTTTCGGGATAACAATTAACAATTAACCAATGCCGAAAAGTTACGAAAATTGAAAATTTTCTACTTTTCGGGATAACAATTAACCAATAACTATTAACTATTAACTCAATAACCAATCCCCCTCAAAAATGGAATCTCAAAATCAAAAATCAATTCTTGTAATTTACACCGGCGGTACAATCGGTATGATAAAAGACCAGGATACAGGGACATTAAAACCCTTTAATTTTGATAATATCTATGAACAGTTACCTGCCTTAAAACTGATTGATGCAAAAATTGACAATTATTGTTTCGATCCTGTGATAGATTCTTCGGACATGAGCCCGGAACATTGGCAAAAACTGGCGCAGGTAATTTTTGACCGTTACGAATCGTATGATGGCTTCGTGGTATTGCATGGGTCCGACACCATGGCTTACACTGCATCAGCACTAAGTTTTATGTTGGATAGCCTTAACAAACCGGTGATCCTGACCGGCTCTCAATTGCCACTTGGCATGATAAGAACTGATGGAAGGGAGAATTTTATCACCGCCATCGAAATTGCGGCCACCACCGAAGACGACACACCCATTGTACCGGAAGTTGCTATTTATTTTGAAAATCAACTTATGCGGGGTAATCGCACCATTAAATATAACGCTGAGAATTTTGAGGCATTTCGATCACCTAATTATCCTTCGCTGGCCGATGTGGGTGTTTACATTAAGTATCGAAAAATTCATATCAGCAAACCAAATTTTAAAAGGCTGAAATACAGGCCCGGGCTGGATAATAATGTTGCAATACTAAAACTAATCCCTGGGATTTCGAAACAATATGTTGAAGCTGTTTTAAATATCAAGAATCTGAAAGCCCTGGTTTTGGAAACTTATGGTTCAGGAAATGCACCTACCGCAAACTGGTTCATTTCGGCCTTAAAACAATCCATCGACAATGGCTTGATAATTCTCAACGTTACGCAGTGCCAGGGTGGAGCTGTAGAAATGGAAAAATATCAAACCGGAATGGCGCTAAAAGAAATTGGTGTATTGAGTGGCAACGACATGACTACTGAAGCTGCAATAACAAAATTGATGCATGTATTGGGGAATTATAATTCGCCCGGGGAAATAATTAGCAACATCATGCTGGATATCAGGGGTGAAATGACCATAAGATAAATACTCCAAAACAGTTTCACAAACTGAGTAAGTGGATTATAATTTGAATTGCAATAACTTAGAATGGGTAAAAAAATATGCTTTTTTTTTGTTGTACCCATTTTTTTTCTACTTTAGCCGCTCGAAAAATCAGAGAGTTCTTAAAATATTATGCCGGGAGAGGTGGCCGAGTGGACGAAGGCGCACGCCTGGAAAGTGTGTGTACGCCACAAGCGTACCGAGGGTTCGAATCCCTCTCTCTCCGCCGATTCGAATATTAATTAATAATTAACAGAATACTAATATTTTTAATTTTAATCAACAAAGTAAACCATGAAAAAATTATTTGCTTTTTTGACAATCGTTGCAATGATGTCTTTAGGTTTCGCCTCTTACACTTATGCGCAAAATGAAGGTCAGGCCGAAGGAATGGCACAATTGGATAGCACAGCTATGAACGATTCGGCGGTAGAACAAGCCGTTGTTCCACCCTCAACACTTAAACCGGAACCTCAGGAACCAAAAGATTTCCAACAAATTTTGAAGGAAAAATTTATTGAAGGAAACTGGATGTTCATGGGCGTTGTATTGTTATGCCTTATCTTTGGTTTGGCACTTTCCATCGAAAGAATCATTTATCTGAATCTGTCAACAACCAACACTTCAAAACTACTCAACAAAGTAGAAGCCGCTTTAGAAACCGGTGGTATTGAAAAAGCCAAGGAGATTTGTAAGAATACACGCGGCCCTGTTGCCGGTATTTTCTACCAGGGTCTCGACAGGTACAACGAAGGCATTGACATCGTTGAGAAATCAATCGTTGGATACGGCAGTGTTTTGATGGGTCGCCTTGAATCGGGATTATCCTGGATTTCGCTGTTTATTGCCCTTGCTCCTATGCTCGGCTTTATGGGAACTGTTATCGGGATGATTCAGGCCTTTGACGATATTGCTGCTGCCGGTGATATTTCACCAACCATTGTAGCTTCGGGTATCAAGGTAGCGCTGCTTACCACAGTATTTGGTCTGATCGTTGCAATTATTTTGCAGATCTTCAACAACTACATCGTTTCAAAAGTAGATAGTTTGGTGAATAACATGGAAGACAGTTCCATTTCATTCATCGACATTCTTACAAAATACAAAGCATCTAACAAATAAGAAATAAACGCACCAATGAAAGATAAAACAGCAACTATACTCAGAATTTTTCTTGCAGTACTGCTGGTAATTTCTGCCGTGTTGTTTGTAATATTCTACACCCAGGGTGAAGCATTTACAGACACTGTAATGATTTGGGCATATATTTTACTTGCTATTACTGTATTGATCACAGTTTTATTTCCAATTTTCTACTTCATTGCCAATCCAAAATCAGGTATTACAGTTTTGATTGGATTGGCCGGATTTGCACTGCTCTATGCCGTTGCACATTTTGGCTTCGCATCAGGCGACATTACCGGTGAAGTTTATGAAAAATTTGATATTTCGACAATCACCTCTCAATTTATTGGTTCAATACTTTACATGACCTATATCCTGGGCGGTTTAGCAATATTGTCGATAGTTTACGCAGGCATTTCCAGTTTTTTTAAATAAAAAGGAATAAAGTCCATGGGTAAAAGACAAACACCAGAAATAAACGCAGGCTCAATGGCGGACATAGCCTTCCTGTTGCTGATATTTTTTCTTGTAACCACAACAATGGATGTGGATACGGGTATCAGTAGGAAGTTACCTCCACCGTTAACCGGCGATGAAGAACCACCGGACATCAACGAGCGAAACATTTTTACTGTGCTTGTAAACAGTAGAGATCGCCTGTTGGTTGAGAAAAAACCGGGAAATATTACTACCTTGAGGGCAAAAGCAAAAGAGTTTTTGCATAACCCACAACGCAAAGAAAACCTGTCAGAAAGTACCATGAAAAATATTCCTCCGCTTGGAATGATTATGGTATCGAAAGGCATAATTTCTCTGCAAAACGACCGCGGTACATCATACAAGATGTACATTGCTGTGCAAAATGAGCTTACTGCAGCAATAGATGAGCTTAGGGATGAATTGGCAATGGAAAAATTTGGCAGGAAATACGGTGAGATAATCAACGAAGACCAGAGTAATGCCATCCAAAAAGCAATACCCATTGCAATTTCTGAAGCCGAACCCAAAGATATAGGAGAAAAATAATATGGCAAGGTTTAAACGAGATAAAAAATCGGGTGTTCAAGCCATCAACACCTCCTCTCTCCCGGATATTATTTTCATGCTGTTGTTCTTTTTTATGGTTACTACCGTAATGCGTGAAGTTACTCTGATTGTTAAAATCACACCTCCGGAAGCTACAGAAGTACAAAAACTTGAGCGGAAATCACTGGTTAGTTATATTTACATAGGTGAGCCAATAAAATCAAACCTTTATGGCTCTAAGCCACGTATTCAGCTCAACGATCAGTTTGCAAATGTTGATGATATTCCTTCATTTGTTGCCTCCGAACGTCAATCGCGTGATGAAGCTGACAGAAGATATATCACCACTTCCCTTAAGGTAGATCAAAATATCCGTATGGGAATTGTAACTGATGTAAAACAAGAATTAAGAAAATCAGGAGCTTTCAAAATCAACTATTCAACCCGCAAGGTTGGAAAGATCAATTTTGGAAAGCTATATTGATTTTTTGTTTTTATGGTTAATAGGTTGGAAGGAGCGCTGCTAAAGTGCTCCTTTCTTTTTTTTATTTGTACTCCTTAAGCTTTCCTTCTGGTTGCTCATTGATTTGCATTGTTCCAACGCCCATATATTGTTACAAATATGTTAGTTACAATTTAGTTACTAATGTGTTTGTTAGTAACTAAATGGTTAGCTGTGAATTTTTTCATTATCTTTTGGGGACAAATTATAAAAAAATGTTTTATGGATGCTCCATTTATTTTTGGTAAACTAGCGTATGGTACAAAGTTCTGCAATAGAGAAATTGAGATTGCCGAATTGTTGAATAATTTATAGTATGGCATTAACACCATATTGATTTCACCTCGTTGTTGGGGTAAGTCATCGTTGATTGAAAAGGCATCGCAAGAACTTCTGAAACAGGAACGTGACATTATTGTTGTGAAAATGGATCTTTTTAATATCCGAACTGAAGAAGCTTTCTATAAAGGTTTAGCTGAAAAAATAATTGTCGCAGCCTCCGGGAAAATTGATGAAATTTCACAAAGTATCAAACAATTTTTTAAAATACTCATCCCTAAGATAACATTTTCACCGGGGCCTGATATGGAATTTTCGATTTCATTGGATAAAGATGAAGTGATAAAACAGCCGGATGAAATATTAGATCTGGCAGAAAATTTGGCAAAAACCAAAAATCTTAAAATTAGAATTTGTATTGATGAATTTCAGAATATTAGTTTTTTTAATGATCCCTTGGGGTTTCAAAAAAAACTAAGATCTCATTGGCAAACCCATGAGCATGTTTCTTATTTTTTATACGGAAGTAAAAGAAATATGATGATTGAAGCTTTTTCATCACCATCTATGCCCTTCTACAATTTTGGAAGCATGATGTTTTTAGATAAAATCTCACTGGAACATTGGAAGTCATTTATTGTACAAAGATTTGTTGATACCGGGAAGATAATTTCTCCTGATCTCGCTGAAAATATTGCTCAAAAGGCAGGCAGGCACTCATATTATGTTCAACAACTTGCACAATTATGTTGGCTTCGGACTCTTGAAAAGGCCACACTGGAGATTATTGATGTGAGTTTTCAATCATTGATCATGCAATTGAGTTTACTGTTTCAAACGATAACTGATCGCTTATCAACCACCCAGATAAATTTTTTACATGCTTTGTTGGTTGGTGAAAAAAAGTTGAGTTCTAAAAATGTGATAATTAAATATGGTCTGGGTACTTCTGCAAATGTGGCGCGTATTAAAAAAACACTCATCGAAAAAGAGATCATTGATCAATTACAAGGGGAAATATTCCTCCTCGACCCAATTTATGAAGCTTGGCTTAGGGAGGTTTATTTCAAAAAAATCCCCAACCTGGTTGAAAATTAAATATTATTTTTCGTAAAGGGCTTAATAAGCAAACCCAACTCATCCAGTTGTTCTTTGGCAATTACCGAAGGTGAATCTATCATCATATCCCTGCCTGAATTGTTTTTTGGGAAGGCTATAAAATCCCGAATCGAATCGGAGCCGCCAAAAAGCGAAACCAACCTGTCGAACCCCAGCGCTATTCCACCGTGAGGAGGTGCGCCATATTCAAAGGCATTCATCAGGAAACCAAACTGTGCCTGGGCATCCTCCTTCGAAAACCCGAGTACTTCAAACATTCTTCCCTGCAAATCTTTGTTGTGAATCCTAATGGAGCCACCACCGATTTCTACGCCATTTATTACCAGATCGTAAGCATTGGCACGTACTTTCCCAGGATCGGTATTGAGCAACTGCACATCTTCGATTTTTGGGGAGGTAAAAGGATGGTGCATGGCATAAAAGCGATTGCTATCCTCGTCCCACTCCAACAAGGGGAAGTCAACCACCCACAGTGGTGCGAATACATCTGATTTTCGCAATTGGAGTTGATTCCCCATTTCAAGCCTCAGTTCGTTCAGCGCTTTTCTTGTCGGGGTTTTATCACCCGAAATCACCAATAGCAAATCTCCGGGCTTAGCATCAAACATCGCAGCCCATTGTTTTAAACTATCCTGATCGAAAAATTTATCAACCGATGATTTGAAAGTGCCATCCTGATTACATTTCACATATACCAGCCCTTTAGCTCCAATTTGAGGCTTCTTCACAAAATTAGTGAGTGCATCCAGTTGCTTCCTGGAATATTCAGCACAACCTTCTGCTCTGATACCCACCACGATTTCTGCATCATCAAAAACTTTAAAACCTCTATTTTGGGCAACATCGTTCAGTTCAACAAATTGCATCCCAAAACGGATATCTGGTTTGTCGCTGCCATACAAGCGCATGGCATCATCAAAGGTCATTCGCTGGAAATCAGCATCCAGATTCAGGTTTTTAACCACTTTAAAAAGGTGTTTTGTCATCCCTTCAAAAGTGTTGAGTATGTCCTCTTGTTCAACAAAGGCCATTTCGCAGTCGATCTGAGTAAATTCAGGCTGGCGGTCGGCACGCAGGTCTTCATCGCGAAAGCATTTCACTATTTGAAAATAGCGGTCGTAACCGGCCACCATCAGCAATTGTTTGAAAGTTTGCGGCGATTGTGGCAAAGCATAAAATTGCCCCTGGTTCATCCTGGAGGGAACCACAAAATCGCGGGCACCTTCGGGCGTTGATTTAATCAGGATAGGTGTTTCTATTTCCATGAATTTAACACCATCGAGGTACTTGCGTGTTTCGGTGGCCATACGATGGCGCAATTCCAAATTTTTGCGCACCGGATTTCTTCGCAGATCAATGTACCTGTATTTCATTCTCAGTTCCTCGCCGCCATCGGTTTTATCTTCGATGGTAAAAGGAGGAAGCTTTGATTTATTAAGAACCTCCAGGAGGTCAAGTTTTATTTCGATGTCGCCTGTTGGCATATTTGGGTTTTTAGCTACACGCTCAATCACCTCGCCGGTAGCTTTAATCACAAATTCGCGGCCTAATTCTTTGGCTATGGCAATAATTTCGTGGGTAGTCACTCCTTCTTCAAGCAAGAGCTGGGTAATGCCGTAGCGGTCGCGAAGGTCGATCCATATCAAACCTCCTTTATCTCTGATGCGTTGCACCCACCCTGTAAGTATGGCATGATTCCCGATGTTTTCTGATCGTAATTCTCCGCAAGTATGTGTTCTTAACATGATACTTTGTTTTTTAATTTGGCGGCGAAAATATAAAAAAGCAAGCACTTTGTTACAGTGAAATATCTGGTAATAGCAAAAAGACAGTAATGTTATAGTTGGCAGTTCTCAGTTCTCAGTCCGCAGTCTTCAGTTCTCAGTCTTCAGTGCCGGGCTTCGCCCATGCATCCCTGCCTCGCCTATACACGATCTGCTCTGGGCGGCAAGGCGGGCTCGAAAAATTACGATAATCATAGATTTTCTATTTTTCGGGATTCACAGTTCACAGTCTTCAGTGGGCAGTCATCACAGGAAAATGATTTTATTACTTACTTTTGTTTTTAAACTTTTAACGCATGTCGTATTTCGAAATTGGAATTTATAATCCAAAAAGCGCCTCAAATGTTGGTACACTATGGCGAACGGCTTATCAGCTTGGCGCTGCAGGTGTATTCACCATTGGCCAAAGATATAAAACCCAGCCCTCCGATCCATTTAAAGTTCCCCGTCATATCCCGTTGAGGAATTACGCCGATTTTGATGTATTCCTCGCCAGCAAACCCATGGGTTCACTTTTGGTAGGCGTTGAGCAGGGCGGCACGTTACTTTCTGATTTTGATCATCCCCCACAGGCCATTTACCTACTTGGTGCCGAAGACAAAGGTTTACCAATCTCTGTTATCGAAAAGTGCAATGCCATTGTTACATTAGAAGCGATGCTAAGGCCATCGTTTAATGTGGCTGTCGCCGGAAGTATCGTGATTTATGATCGTGTGTTCGGGAAGAAAGTTAGGGGAAATATTGAAATTTGATTTGAAAAACAAAACCGAAATATCGCGATGGATAAAAGACCGTGCCATGGAAATGGGATTTATTGCCTGTGGCATTGCAAAGGCCGGTTTTATGGAAATGGAGGCCTCGATTTTTGAAAATTGGTTGAAGCAAAACATGCATGGCGAAATGTCCTACATGGAAAATTATTTTGATAAACGTCTTGATCCGACAAAACTGGTAGAGGGAGCAAAATCGGTAATCGTGTTTTTATACAATTATTTCCCAGCCGAAACCCTGCCTGAAACCGATAATTACATTTTATCGAAATACGCTTATGGAACAGATTATCATTTTGTGATTAAAGACAAATTGAAATCGCTGATAAAGGAAATTCAGGAAAAAACCGGAGAAATACATGCAAGGGCTTTTGTTGATTCGGCGCCTGTACTCGAACGCGCCTGGGCAGAAAGAGCGGGATTGGGCTGGATTGGAAAGAATGCAAATTTTATTGTCCCAAAAGCAGGCTCTTTTTTCTTTATTGCTGAAATAATCACTGACCTGGAACTGGAATATGATGAGCATAAAAATAATGATTTTTGCGGCACTTGCCGCAATTGTATCGATGCCTGCCCAACACAGGCTATTGTTGCCCCCGGGGTAATCGATGCCCGGAAATGTATTTCCTACCTTACCATCGAACTGCGTGATGAGATACCTTCAGGATTTATGGGAGAGTTTGAAGACAGAATTTTCGGTTGTGATATTTGTCAGGATGTTTGCCCCTGGAATCGTTTCTCCAAACCCCACCAGGAAACAAAATTTAATCCCGGTCTTGAATTAACACAGATGAAAAAAGCAGATTGGGAAAACCTCACTAAAGAACATTTCAACAAAATTTTTAAAAACTCAGCAGTCAAACGAACCAAATTTGAAGGATTAATAAGAAATGTAAAGTTTGCAGGGGAAAAATAGGGAATTTCAGTCCGGAATAAACAAAACATCGCCGAGGATAGATCACTTTCAATATAATGAACTTCAATTGCGCATACCAGAAAAATTACGGTTAGTAAAAGTTTAAAAGATCTGAACACTGATTGTATGCAGCAGGGATTGAAGCGGTATCGTGGTGAAGCAGCAGGCTATGTTTTTTGTTAGCGGGCGTAGGCTGACGAAGGAAGCCCACGTACCGGTTAGAAAAACAAGCCTGCTGCAAACCACATACAAGCGTAAAGCCCACCTTGTCGGCCAGAGTAGCCTATATGCGATGGCGGGGCAGGCCCGTAGCTGCCCAAAAAACATTCTTTAAGGGCAAAATCGAAGGGGAATTTACACCCATTGCATCATAAGGAATGATTGATATATGGGCTGATTTTAGCACCTTAACTTTTCGTTAACCTTTGTTAACCACACATTAACTATATCTCTCCCAAACCGGACTTAGTTTTGCCACATAAAAATAATGGACTAATAACATTTTAAATTTTATGGAGGACATAACATGGAAAATCAAAAATTGAACATTCAAACTGTGGTAGCTGTAGTTTTCATTTTTCTTTTGGTAGCAGCAGCGGTTACTACCGTTTTTGCACAGGAACAAACCACCGAAAAAAAAGAACGTACCAAAATTATTCAGCTTAAAATTGTTGAGGATGAAAACGGTAATGTAAAATCTATCGATACAACTTTTGTTATAGATGAAGATCATGATTTCGATTTCTACAGTTTTTATAATATGAACATGAACCATTTTGGCGACAGCATGAATATAGTGCTTGACATCGACACCGAAAACTTCAACATATTGGATGTTGATCCACTGCTGAAAGAAATCACTGTAAACATTGAAGACCTCGGAAACGGGAAAATAATGATGTTTATGGATGATGAAATGAACGAAGCCATGGAAGATGCCGGGCAAACAATACAGGCATACAGTTTTAGCTTTGAAAATGAGTTTAGCAATGCTGACAGCCTGATGGAGGTAATTGTGAAGCAATACGGCAAGAATGGAGATTCGCTGATGAAAACAAGGTTTCAACACCATATAAATGTAGATTCGGATGACGATAAGGTGTTTATATTCAGCAATGGCAAAAAGGTAAATAATGATACAGATTTAAAAGTGATAAAAGTAAAAGGCGACAAAACTATTTGGGTGGATGATGAAGGAAATGTGTTGAATGTGGATGGTGCAAAATATGAGTTTCAATCGGCCAGTGAAAAAGATTTGGAAGGATTGAGAGACGCTGGAGTAAAAACCAAAAAAAAGGAATTGCAATTGAAAAACCTGGAATTTTTGCCCAATCCCAGCAATGGTAAGTTTAACCTGAGCTTTACTTTAACAGAAAAGAAAAAAGTTACCATCAATGTTTACGACATCAATGGCAAGGTGGTTTACAGCGAAACCCTAAAGGATTTCCAGGGCGAATACAATAAAGAGATCGACATATCACAACAGGAAAGCGGGCCATTTTTTCTTCAAATTGCCCAGGGTTTGTACGACATCATCAAAAAGATCATTATTCAGTAATCTCAATTTTCTATCCAAATAAATATATTTAAAGAGCCTTCACGGGCTTTTTTTTTGTAAAAATTGCAAATATGAGACTAGTCTAAAAAGCCATAACACCCCTAAATCCCCTAAAGGGGACTTTCCCAAACTACTGATTTTTAGTGCTTCACCCTTAAGGGTTCGGGGTAAAAAGGGCTAAAAATTAGTAGTTTTGGGGTTTTTAGACTACACTCAAATTTATAATGCCCCTTTATTTTTGTTTCTCAAAAGCGCTACATTTGCGTATGAAATCTTTAAACCTGATAAAACATATTCTCATTAGCAGCCTGATTTTGTTTAGCATATTTACGCAAAGTCAGGAAAAATATGAAGGCGAAGTTTTCGATTTAGGAACCCGAAGTATAATCCCCGAAGTAAGCATAAACGCATCACAATCCGGAATTACTGCATACACTGATGATTCAGGCTACTTTTCAATTTATTTAAACTCATCACCCATATTGCCCTCCGGGCATATTGACGGATGCGCGGTGAGCAACAATACTGTTTATTGGAATCTCGACGGCGAAGTACTCATTCGTATGCATTCCCTTAATGGAAAAATGGTTTTTACTGAAAAATCGGGAAGCAGTGGAAGCATGAAAATCCCTGTCCCAAATACCGGGTACTATCTTTTATCAATCACCTCCTCAACACAACAAATCAATTTTCTATTGCTCTCGAACGGGCAAAACCTTCAACTTGTAAAGGCAAAGAGCTTATCTGACCCAAGGCCCCTAAACGACAGTAGCCTGCTAATTTCCATGCCCGGATATTACCCGAGAGAAATCGCCCTTGGCGCAACATCTGAATACATGCAAATTGGCCTTTTAAAACAATCTTATGAAGACCTTGGGTATTTTACCGAACTGTTAAACTATGAGGCATTTTATATGTTGCACAGCAGTCCGCCGGTAACAAATTATGGCGAAGTACAATCCATAAAAGTCCTGTACGATTTTACGCAAGATGAGATATACTATACCAATGTTAAAAAATACTCCAGCCATTATAGCTTTGCCGAAGATATTTTAGGCTATGATAAAGGCACCGTTAATTTTTTCTATTCACAATATGGTACACACAGCAGCCGCTTCCTCAATTTGTTCACCATTAATTACCACACCAACATCGATATATATGTGTTTATGTTTGCTTCGCTCGATTTGATTTCGTGTGAGGGTGTGGAGGAAACATTACACAAGGTTTTGGAGACCTCCTATTTTGGCGACAAACTTTATTTTTATGCCAACAACCAACGTTGGGAAGAATGCCCGGATATACCGATGATCACTTCGGAGGAATTGTACCTGGGGCAAAATTATCAACCCCTGAACCTTGAAGAAAATTACGGGTACTTGAGACAAGTTGACATTCAGGAACTTTCAGGCGTATATTTGGGAAGGCATGATATAGTGCTCTTAAATGGCATCCCCAATGATTTGTCGGTAGTTTCGGGAATTATCACTACCGAGTTCCAAACGGCGCTTAGCCATATAAACATTTTGAGCCATAACCGGCAAACACCCAATATGGCTCTAAAAGATGGCTGGGAAAATCCTAAAATTGATTCCCTGATGGGAGCACTTGTATTTTTGAAAGTTGAGGCAGATTCATTTTTCATTCGCACAGCAAACATCGAAGAGGCCACCGCATTTTGGGAAAGCCGCGAACCCCACACGCCTGTTATACTCGAAAAAGACATCGAAACCACCGGACTTATTGAATTGAGTAACGCGAACTTTTATTCTGTAAAAACCATTGGAGGTAAAGCTGCTAATTTTGCTGAATTGGTAAACCTGGGAAACATCCCGGTACCTGAAAACTATTTTGCCATCCCTTTTTATTATTACCAACAACACATCCAAAATTATGGCATCGACACCATTATTGATCAGTTACTGTACGATGAGGAATTTTTTTCGAATATAGAATACCGGATAGAAAAACTGACAAGCCTGAGAAACCTAATTACCCAATTGCCGCTCGATGGTGAGTTGCTGGCAATGTTGCTGGCAAGGATAAATAATTTTAACGAGTTTAATGCTTTCAGGTTTCGTTCTTCGACAAATGCAGAAGATTTGGAAGGATTTAATGGTGCGGGACTTTACGATTCCTATTCAGCCAAAAAAGGGCACTCAAGCAAAACCATCCAAAATGCCATCAGGAAAGCTTGGGCCAGCCTTTGGAATATCAGGGCTTTTGATGAACGAGAATACTTCAAAATCGACCATCATTCGGTAGCAATGGGTATATTGGTACACAGGTCATTTCCCAACGAAGATGCCAACGGCGTGGTGGTTACTAAAAATCTCTATAACAATAACCACGCTTACACCATCAACACACAGTACAAAGAATACAGCATTGTGTATCCCGAGCCTGGAATTCTACACGATCAGATTTTGTGTTACACCATCGACCTGCAAAGTATTGGCTACTCCCTCGAATACCTCACCCATTCCAACATCCCTGAGCTGCAGGGCGAAACTGTTTTAACAGATGAAGAATTATACGAATTGGCCGATTACTGCACCATCATCAAGCACCATTACTACGACAACATACCCAACAACTTCAACTGCGAATACGAAGCCTTTGCTGTTGACATTGAGTTTAAGGTGGATTCGGAAGTTACAAACCGGAAGATTTATATTAAGCAGGTTAGGATTTATTGATACTGAAAAACAAAAGCAATGCACCGGCTACAATAATGCATTGCTTTCGACTGAAAACCTAATTTATAATAATACCAAGCCAAATGCGAATTAAAATTACATTCAAACTACCCGGTATCCGCCAGGTGCTCCCGCTTAACTACCAATATCCATTGAGCGCATGGATTTACAAAGTAATATCAAACGCAGACAAAAAGATTGCAGGTTTGTTGCACGAAACCGGTTTTAAACTGGAGAATCAAAAAACCTTCAAGCTCTTCACTTTTTCCAATTTGCAGTTTCCTCACGGGAGCTGGAAAATAATCAGGGGGAGCGATCGCATGGAGATATTCTCGCACCAGGCTGTTCTGATTATCGGATTTCAGATTCCGGAAATCCTCAACAATTTTGTGGCGGGACTTTTCAAAGATCAACTTATGGAGCTTGGCGATAAAATTTCGACCATAAATATGGAAGTTGGCAGCATCGAAATGATGAAAGAGCCACGCATTGGGGAAAAAGTAAAAATCCATTTGTTGTCGCCGCTGGTCATTTCCCGAAAAACTGCTGAGGATCAAAATGAAACCTATCTTCATCCGGAAGACAAAGATTATGCGAACCTGTTTTTCAAAAATCTCATCGACAAGCACAATGCCTGGCAACTGCAAACAGGAGAAACCCCTACAGATTTTAATTTGGAAAGTCTAAAGTTTAAAAACCTCACCCAACATCCAATATCCAGGCTTCAAACAATCAAAGCTTTTACCGAAACCCCGATACGGGTACGTGGCTTTTTGTTTGATTTTGAAATAAGCACCCCTCCCGGGCTTATCAAAACCGGCCTCAACAGCGGCTTCGGTGCCATGAATGCACTGGGCTTTGGGTGCGGGGAGTGTGTGGATGTTGGGAAGGGAGGATTGGTGTGAGGGAAGCGGAAATTAAATGAATATCCTTGTGTAAATGATATTTTTAATAATTTAGCAACATGATAAAAGAAATAGTAAAATTTACTGAATCAATGTATGACCTGAAAATATTAAAGAAATGAGCTTAGACACAGTTTTACAAATAGGAAAGGTACTTCGGAATTCAAAGGATAGTTTAAAATATTATAAGTATGTGAAACCTTGCCCGGTAAAAGAAAACGTTTGGCCAATTACTTTAACAATCCCAATTACTAATGATTTTTCTTTTAATTGGGACGAAATCCGAGTTACACCAGAAAATGCAAGAAACAAACTATACTATTTAGTGTATAAAACCTCCAGTGATAGCAGTCCTTTAAAATATATATGGGGGGATATTTATTATTCTCGTAAAAGCTCTTTCGATAATTCTGGAAAATATAAAGAAGTTAAAGATTTTGGAAATTACACATTAGAAACAGGAGAAAAAAGTGCTTATAAAAACGGACTAAAAGTATTAGGAGGCATAAGGAATGAATTTCTATATAAGGCATCAATAAACATTCTAAGAGATAGACCTGATGTTGAGAAAAAAGATTGTGAAAGTATTGCAAAGCTAATTGTACGACTTTTTAGTGATAAAGAAAAAAAGGTAAAAATCCCTAAAAAGCATTCGCCAATTAAACAACACTTGGAGACAATTATCTCAGAATTAAAAAGAAAATGGGATTTATTTGAACTATCAAAATTCAATGACGCATACGGAGAAAACTTAAACCAGTTCGAGTTGATATTAAAGTATGCACCACTAATGCATTATCTAATCGAAAATAACGAGGTACAAGATATTGAGGAACTTCTTAACAGCGAAGAAGCGGTTTCTGAAAAATATTTAGAATGGCTAATTCAAACAAGTGAAAAATCCTTGAAAAGGTTATTAAAGAAGAAGGAATCTTTTGAAGAATTATCGGAAGAAACAAGAACGAAACTATTAAAATATTCAGATCACCACGTTTATATTCATTTTGAGTTTGAAGAAAAACAACATTGGTATGACTTTCATGAATCATTTCAACTTATTAAAAACAAATTAAATACAGAGCTGATTGAGGGTATTAATGGAGAAAACGATGATGTCTCATTTATTGTTCCACATAAAAGTATTTATCGGACATTGTGTTCTGGGGATAAAAAAAATGATGTACAGACGCCAAAATTTACATTAGATGCTCGTAAAAAATCGTTCTTTTTTAAGTCGCAAGATCAATTTGAAGAATTTCTTTATACCGGAAGTATTCTTAATCGAAGATTCAGAACTTTGTTCAACACTGACATATCATTATTTGTATATCCTGCTGTTATAAAAGGAGAACAGTTTTCAGCCGTTGAATACGATAAGTTCTTCTTTGAAAAAAAAGACGAAAGACGATTAACAGCTGATCCTCTCATTCCTTTTTTTGATGACAAGACTGTTAAGTTTACTCGATTTGATTTTGTTTTTGCAGACACAAGTGGTAATTCAACAAATGACTTGATTGAGATTTCTGGATTAGATAAAAGTACACTATTTCGAATTGGAGTTCGAATTGAAATGATATCAACAGAGCTTTCAAAAGATTGGCAAAAGGACACGAATAATGAAAAGGAGTTCTATTTTAGAATTGAGAACTGTCTTTTAGATATTATGGGTTCCTTTTTTTATGATGAAAAAAAGGACACAACAATAATAAAATCAAATAACAGCTATAAAAGTCACTTAATAAAAACTCTTCCTTTGATATACTCTGAGAATTATTTCAGTGATGAAATGCTGCTGCCAAATGTAATTAGGAAGATCGAATTGGCAGCAAGATCGGGAGATAAAAAGGGATGTTTTACTCGGTTAAAATATGCTTTACAATTCTTATTTAAGATACAAAATTCTAAAAATGATAGATATATGAAATTAACAGAATCAGCCAGTTATAACATTGGTGTAGAAATGGGAAAAATGGCTAAGCCATTAAAAAATGCCATTGGCTCATTTGAAAAGAGCTATGTTGGTTTATTATCTCGAAGAGTAAAAACTTTAGAGATGTGTCAGAAATTTTTAAATGAGGTTGACGAAAAGCTACTACTTCACGATAAAAGTTTTATGAAACAGGTTTCAGCTTCAATTAGGGGTAAGCTTGCCATAATGGATGCCAAAGATTATGATGAAAATGCACTTGCATTTGGATTTTTTGAAGGTTACTTCAAATACGAAGCAAAGGACGAAGTAACCAGTTTTGTAAAAAAAATTGAAAAACTTGTATCTGATAATAAAGACAATGAAAAGCTGACTAATGAAATTCAACAGCTTGTGGAAATTATTGAAACTTTGGAAGAAAATAAACAATAAAAATTATAAAAAATGAGTGCTAAAAAAACTATTACAAAAAAATCCGAGATTTTATTCTTGTATGAAACAACTTATAACACACCCAATGGAGACCCTTTTACAGGGGAACAGCGCATTGACGAAGAAACGAGAAAAATACTTGTGAGTGACGTTCGTATTAAGCGGTTTATCCGAACTTATTTAGAAGAGACTAAAGGACTCCCGATTTATGTAACCGATAAATCTAGTGCTGGAAAAACAGATTCTAAAGGTGTATTATCAGCAATTGCTAAGGATGAAAAAAGAAATCCTGAAAAGAAAACTGATATTGGTGAAATTTTAAAGACCCAGATTGATGTTCGATTATTTGGAGGAATCTCGACATTAAAAGATGATGATACAAAAAAGATAATAGTTGATGATAAACCATGTACCAATGGGCATGTTCAATTTACAGGGCCAGTTCAGTTTGCTCTTTTAAATCCTTCATTGAATGAAGTAAATTTAAGAATGCACCAAAACACCACTCATTTTACATCTAAAGAAGATAAAAAACAGGGGTCGATTGGTACAACTAGTGTTGTACCTTATTCGTTGATGCAAATTCATGGTTGGGTAAATCCTAAGGTTGCAGAGAAAACAGATTTAACTGACAATGATTTAAAACTAATGTACGAAGGTTTATGGTATGGAACTTCAGGTGAAGGAACTTCACATTCAAGGACAAAGGTTGGTCAAGATTCACTTTTATTATTGGAAATAGTTTACAAGGAGAATAATCAAAAAATATATGGTGTTGATCGTCTTGTTAAAATAAACAAAAAGGACGGTAAAAAAGGAGAACAGCTCCGAAGCTTGGATGATTTTGATTTTGATTTCTCTAAATTGTTTGAGGAAGTAAAAAAAGAGAAAGTCGAATGTGTTAATTATTATACAGAGTTAGAGTGTATTAAAAAAGCATTGACTGAAAGCCATACAAATACTGATGAGAAACAAACATCAACTGATAAGAAACAAAAAGAATGGTGGGAAAAATTTGAAGAAATGAGTTTTAACACTGAAACTGAAAATAAAAAATAATGAAAGGCATTCAGTTAAGAGTCAAAGGAAACTGGGGGCATTTCAAGAAACCAGAAACCAATAACAATCCTTTATCTCATGACATCATAACAAAAACAGCACTAATTGGATTGATTGGTGCTGTAATTGGAATTGAAAGAGAAGATATGAAAGAATTGTTTCCTCAATTATCAGAGGACCTTATCTATTGTGTACAATTAGAAAAAAGGTTAAAAAAAGTATCTTGGGGATTTACAAGCAAGTCAGCATTTGAACCTATTACATCAGGTTCTCCTAAGTATTTTGAGTTTCTAAAGTCACCAAGTTTTATCGTAACACTAGCAATTAAGTCAGTTCGATCATTGGACATTTTCAATAAGTTCACATCTTATCTAAAAGAAGAAAAAGCTGTTTACACACCTATTTTAGGATGGCACAATTGTCCTGCTGATTTAGAATTTGTTTCGGAAGGCAAATTCTCGTCCGAGAATAAAGGTGAGTTTAAAACAAAAGGTTTCGTTTGTAGCAAAGAGTATGAACTTAAAGATATATCAGGAGAATTCAGGATTGGATTTGACAGAGTCCCAACCTATCAAGATAATGATATGTGGAATCATCCTGATAAATACGTAGAGATAATTTATCCTGATGCGTGTAAGCAGTTATCAGTAATTGGAAAGTATTATGAATTTACCTCTTCAAACGCAACGGAAAGATGGTGTCTAATTTAAAACCATATTATTCACATCCCGAGAAGCTTTTGATCACTCACATAAAGGGTGTTGTCAAAAATGTAAAAGAACTTACCAACTCTCGACTTGCAGAGTTGGTAGCTTCTTTTCATGATTTGGGTAAAATGAATCCGAATTTTCAAGCGAAAATTTGTCCGGAATTAGATTTTAAAGGATATTCTCATCATTCGTATTTGTCAGCATTTATTTTCTATTGTGCATTTTGCAGTACTATAAAGAATTTTGAATTGCTGAATAAATTAATTGGAGAAATGCCAAATCAAAATAACATTATTGCTATTTCTGTTTTACTTGCAAAACACCATGGTAATCTACCCGATATGTCACCAGCAAATTTTGGTAATACTGGGGCTAGTATTCTATCCCAGCGAGAACTTGGTGAAGTATTTAAATTTTTAAATGATGGTGATTGTATTCCATTTCATAAATTTGTAAGTCAATTTTATAATCTTGATGATTTCTCTGCCATCATTTCAGATAAATCAATACAGAAGAAATTCTTAAATTCTTTTTATTTTAAGTCAGAACTAAATACTAATCCATTAGATTTTTTCTTAACTCATCAGCATTCATTTTCGTGCGTTATTCAAGCTGATAAAGCTGATGCCGCAAAATTTGAAAATTTTATTGATGAGCAGAAAAATGAAATAGATACTTTCTCTGAAATTTTCCCAAGCCAGCTCAATACCTATTTAAAGAAACTGAAACAAAATTCAGACTTAAATAAACTGCGAACCTCTATTCGTAAGCATGCAGTCAAAAACATTAAAGAAGGATTAAAAAATGAAGAACGTATTTTTGAATTAACTGCACCAACTGGTTCCGGAAAAACTTTAATGATGCTTTCTTTAGCTTCCGAAATAATTCAGACAAAAGGATCTAAACGAATTATTTATGGTTTACCTTTTTTATCAATCACTGAACAAGTTGAATCGGAAGTATTAAAAATATTTGAAGGAAATGAAGAGTTTGTTCAGCGTATCGATTCAAAATCAGAAAATAAACGATTTGAAACTATACAAGAAAAATTAGATTCAAATCCGAGCGAAGAAAATATTATTGAAATGAATACATTGGAGTTTCAACAAAATACATTTGCATATCCATTTGTGATAACCACTTTTGTGCGCTTTTTTGAAACGCTGTTGAGTAATCGGAACTCAGAACTTTTGAAATTGCCAAACTTCTCAAATTGTATTTTCCTACTGGATGAAATTCAAGCTTTGCCGCCAAGATTGTATGGATTCTTTGTTGCGTATCTAAATAAGTTTTGCAATAAATTTAACAGCTATGCAATTATTTCAACCGCAACACAACCAAATTTTTCGTTGCCTAAAAATAATAACGAAGCTTTATCATTCTTTCCAGAGTATAAAAAGCCAACTCCATTATTGCCGTTATCATATTTTAATCACAATTTATTTAATCGGTATTATATTGAATACAATAATTCTCCAATAGAATTAATTGAATTAAAAGACAAAATACTTTCTGAGGATAAATCTGCCTTGGTAATTCTAAATACAATTGATGACACAAAAGAATTATTCAAACTACTTCAGGATAATTTTGAGGATGAAGAGCTATTATTACTGAATACTCATTTTACACCTCATCATCGTAAATTGAAAATATATCTTGCAAAAAGAAAGCTTCGTCAGAATAAAAAAATAATTGTTATTTCAACACAGTTAATCGAAGCTGGTGTGGACATAGACTTTCCGATAGTTTATAGGGATTTTGCAACTGTAGCAAGTATTGTTCAATCCGCCGGCAGATGTAACAGAAATGGGAAACTTGATGAATTGGGAAAGATTATTTTATTCAAGCTAAGAAATAAAGGAAAAATTCGGTCAGACCTTATTTATCAAGGCAGTGACAGCGAGGTGTTGAGATTCACAAAGCAAGCTTTAACAAGGTCCAAATATCAAGAAAAGGAATTGATTTCTGTTCAACAGGAATTTTTTAATCAAATCCAATCAGAACTAAATTTTGCTAAACATGAGCAAAACACTCCAAAAATAAAATTTGATTTCATTAAGGACATACAAGAATGTCAGTATGAGAAAATTGGAAAATTTCAATTGATAGACAAAGAAGTTTTTGGAGAGGAAATACAATATTTTGTTCCACGTAATAATAATGACGAAAAGTTTGAGGAACTATTAGAAATGCAAGATGCGCTTATTGGATTGTTGAAATCAAATACTGACAAATCAATAATTCGACTTCAAAAAAATAGAATTAAATCTCATTTGAAATCAATGTCTAATCAAATTGTTCAGATTCGCTTAAAACCGAATCAGATGAAACCATTATTAGGGAATGACCAATCATATTTCTCTCTTTTCAAAATTGACTTAGGTTGTTATTCCTTTAGAAATGGAATCGATTTAAAGGGAGAGGAATTTTTAATATGAGCTTATAACCTTTCATGTTACAAATTCACATATTCGCTATGGGTTGACAACACAAAAGGTCACAGCCAAAAATAAATTTGATGATTTCTGCAATGAAATCCCATACAATAAAGATGGAATTATTATAAGAAATGAACCAATAATGTGTAATTTTACTTTTTTGTAAATTGTAGCTATGCTATTAATTGTATATCAATTATTAATAGTAGTTTTGCGAATGACCATTCACATTTCAATATGTGATAATATATCACATTTAAACACGCAATGGGTTATTAGATAAGATGAGAACAAATCAGGACATATTAATCTCGTTGTTGGATGAAAACCAGTGGGATGTTTTTTCGTTTGAAATGCTTGAGCAAAACATAGGCCTGAGCAGAATTCAAATACATCATGCCCTTAAATATTTAACTGACGATGGAGCTCTAGTTCAGATTGAAAAAGGCAAATACCGCCGCCAGCATTTCACCGATGAAAACGTAATTGCTTGTTTCATGGTAAAACAAGGTGGTATTGCCTATTGGTCTGCCTTGAATACACATGGCTTGACCGAGCAATTCCCGAACAAAGTATTTGTACAAAATACCAGTCGCAGGGGCGAGCGTTCGGTTTTTGGAATTGGGGCAACTTTTCATTTTGTAAGCGTTAAACCGGCAAAGGCAATTGGATACAAAACGTATGGTTATGGAAATCACACTTATCAAATAACTGAGGTGGAAAAAACCATCGTCGATTGTTTCGACTTGCCACAATATGCTGGAGGTTACAACGAAACAATTAAAGCCTTTAGCAAGGCAAAGCTCAGTGCTCAAAAAATGGTGAAATATTGCAGGGCCATTAATAACATCGCTGTTACCAAACGCCTGGCATATTTATCCGAACTTTTGGAAAAACCCAAAATGGATTATTTCCTGAAATATGCAACCCAGGTTAAAAATGAACGCTATAGCCTTTTTGATAGTTCCTTCCCAACATCTGGCAGTTATTATCGAAAATGGCGTTTGATTTTAAACATGACGGAAGATGAAATTCTCGAAATAGCAAATTCTTTTTAGATGAAGCAAAAGGACATCATACGACTTGCCAACGAATAAGGTGTTCCTAAAACTACTATCGATAAAGATTGGGTTTTAGGACACTTTTTAAATGCCATGTACTCGTTTAACGATATTCGCGAAAATTTCGTTTTTAAAGGGGGCACATGTTTGCACAAATGTTACATCGAAGATTACCGGTTTTCGGAGGATTTGGATTTTACCCTTTTGGATGAAGCTTTTATTATTGACAAGGCTTTTATCAATAAGATCATTAGAAAAGCACAGGAGAACTCAATAATCAAATTTCATTTGGCAAAACTGAATTTGCAGCAGCACAACAACATTCCCCAAGGCTATAAGGCGGAAATAAAATTTTGGGGTGCTGATCACAACCCAAATCAGCGTCCATTGCCGGCAGCCCGATGGCAAACGGGAATTCACCTGGACATCAGTTTTTCTGAAAAACTTGTTTTAGCACCTGTTGAATTGGAAATTTCACATCCTTATCCCGATAAAAATTCTATTCAAAATTCATCGGTTTGTTACGATTTTAAAGAATTGTTTGCCGAAAAAATCAGGGCTCTAAAACAGCGCAACCGTCCCCGCGATATTTATGATGTTTGGTTTTTGAGTAAGAAAGTGCATAAAGGCGAATATCCTGAAATAAAAAAATTAGTACTTGAAAAATCAACCCAAAAAGAACTCTTAATTACAGGGGCAAAAGATTTTGTTAATGATGAAAAACACATTAGGAACAAGCGGGCCTGGAGTAATAGTTTGGAGCATCAAGTTGCAATGGATAAGCTGCCTGGATTTGACCAGATTTATAATGAACTCACCCAATTCATCAATTCACTTCTAAACAATTAAAAAATGAAACTCATTTCTTTCGATATAAAAGCCGATTTCGGGATGTTGAAAAAGCCCGATACTAATGAACCCGTTTACTTAACCTTTAACATGCTGCACAAACCCGCCCTTCTTGGCATACTTGGGGCAATTGCAGGATTGAAAGGATTTCAAAAGAATGGGGAGCTTCCTGAATATTACGAAAAGTTGAAGAATGTTCAGGTGGGCATTATGCCCCTTCCAAAAGATGAAAACAGCGAAATAAGCTATCATGAAAATGGCAACTTCACCAAAACAATAATCAAGTACAACAATACAACGGGTTTAGCAAGCGAAGAAGCCGGGGGCAATCTTATGGTTGCTGAACAAACTCTAATCTCACCAGCATTTCGTTGTTTCGTTTTGCTTGATGAAACCATTGATGAACAAAAAAAACTAATTGATTACCTCATTAATTATCAATCTGAATTTGTTCCCTACCTCGGAAAAAACGATTGTTCGCTTTGGTGGGAAAACGCTAAAGAACTTGATTTTTCAGAGTTTAAGCCAGATGGGAGTTTTAAGATTGATTCGTTGTTTGTGAAGGAAGAAGCTGTGAAAGATAGCAAGGTTGACGAGGCCTTGTTTGATATATTAATGGATAGCCCTGAAGGAAATACATTTAGTTATTTTGAAAACTTACCTGCCTCATATCTTGGGGCACCATTGTTTCAATACGAATTTAGAAATTTTGCTTTTACTGATTGGGATTTGAAATTTAAAAAGAAAACCGGCTTACGTTATATTCAACTAAAAACAGGAAACCATGAAGTTATCCAGCTTTTCTGAGATAATTGCTAACAAACTCCCACCAATTTCCGAGCTTATTGTAGATTCGGAAAACTATTGGGCGCATATTGATGGAAGGACTTCAAAGGAAACACTGGAAGATCATGTTGAATTAGTGCTCAAATATGCTAAATTAATTGTAGATACCGAAAGTATTGATTTAGTAATAGACAATCTTTCTACTGCAATATCGGACAAACAAGAAATTGCTTCGTTTATAAAATTACTTTTTGTTGCATCAATTGCATATCACGATTTAGGAAAAATAAATCCAAACTTCCAAATCGATAAAATGCATAACCAGCATTTCAAAAAGAATAATTTGCTGATAAAAAGCCAACATTCAATTTTGAGTGCTCACTTGTTTCTGCATTTTTTTGTTGACAAGGTTAATCTTTCAAACTTCGATAAAAACGAGAAAGTACTTTTATTTGGGATTGTTTATTTGTTTTGTTTCCCAATAATTAAACATCATTCACCAATAATAGATAAGGAGTCATCTTTTACAATTGAGATATTTGAAGAATTATTCATCTTCCTTGAGAAATGCGGGATTCAACTTCCTTTTAATGCAAGTGCAAATTTAATTGATAGGAAAGGAAAATTCTTAGAAAGAATAGATGAAGCATATTACTTTCCTCTCTTCTCTATCCTCAAGCTTTCCTATTCCCTGTTAACCGCCTGCGACTATTATGCCACCAACGAATACATGGCTGATATGAAAGTGGATGATTTCGGCATTTTAACACCCGGTTTGAAAAAAAAGATTTCTGAGAAATTCAAAATTAAAAAAGGCTACAACCAAAATTTATTTGAGAAATTCGATAAACATCTTGAAACTCCTTTTTCGGATTTACAAGAACAAAGTGGCTTTAATCTAAACCTATTGCGGCAAAAAATGAATGCCGAAGTTATTTCGACACTTAGGCAAAACCCAAACAATTCGTGGTATTATATCGAAGCCCCAACTGGTGCCGGAAAAACAAACCTTTCGCTGGCTTGCATCTCTGAATTAGTTCAACTTGATAAAAGCCTGAACAAAGTATTTTATGTGTTCCCGTTCACAACACTGATTACTCAAACCTTTCAGGGAATCAGGGGAACTATTGGATTGAACAATGATGAAATGGTTCAATTGCATTCAAAAGCCGGTTTCCATTCAAAGGAAGAAAATGATGATGGGGAATATGGAAATGAAAAAAGAATTTATCTCGATAACCTGTTTGTTAATTATCCGTTTTGCGTGACTTCGCATGTGCAATTTTTTGACATATTAAAAGGAAATGGAAAAGAATCTAATTATCTGCTGCACCGTTTATGTAATTCAATAGTTGTAATAGATGAGCTTCAAACCTACAATCCAAGCCATTGGGATAAAATCGTGTATTTCATCGAAAACTATGCACGCTTATTTAATATGCGGTTCATCATTATGTCGGCAACATTGCCCAAAATTGATGTGCTTAGTGATACCGCAAAGGGAAGGTTTGTAAATCTTACACCAAATAAAAGACAATATTTTTCAAATAAAAATTTTGCCGGACGCATTGAATTTGATTTCTCATTGCTCGATAAACCAAAACCAACAAGAGAAAAGAAAGAGGATTATTTGTTGGAGTTAGCCCAATTCATGCACAACAATGCAGAAAGCTATTTTGAAAAATATGGCCATTCAAGAGTATTAATCGAATTCATCACAAAAAACACTGCCTCTCATTTATTCAGATTACTTCATGAAAATGATGATTTCAATAGTTATAAACTCTACATTCTATCGGGCGATATTCTTGAACCACAAAGAAGAAAAGTTATTCAGGAATTAAAAGAAGAAAAGTTTGACAAAGTTGTGTTGGTTTCAACACAAGTTGTTGAAGCCGGAGTTGATATTGACATGGACTTAGGTTTTAAAGACCGTTCATTGCTCGATAGCGATGAGCAGTTAGCTGGGCGCATAAACCGTAATGCTTTAAGGAAGGATAGTAAGGTTTTTCTTTTTGATTGCGACAGCTCAGACACCATATACGGAAAAGACAAACGCTATAAAGAACAACAAAGGAATGAAGAAATCTATTCGGGTTTCAAAGAAATTCTGCAAAATAAAGAATTTGACAAGCTGTATGAGAAAGTTTTTGAAGATGTGAAAAAAGCAGACTGGACAGATGACAATAAATTAAAAAATTACCTGGAACATTTTAAACGTTTTGATTTCAATAGTATAAATAATAATTTCAAGCTAATTGAAGACAATGGAAGTGAATCGCTTTACATTCCATTAGATATTGACAAACCTGAAGGCTACACTTTGGAGCAACTGGAAAGCTGGGGCATTGTGAATGATGACGGGCAACTTTCAGGGGAAATACTTTTTGACAAGTATATTTCTATTATTAGAAATGATGAAGTTGATTTTACACTGAAACAAATCGATTTAAAAAAACTAACTGGATTGATGTCTCAATTCACCATTTCGATTTATCCAAATATCAAAGATAAACTCGGGGGACTATTTGATGAGGAAAGAGGGAAGTTTGGCTACCTCTACTTATCACACCCCGAAAATTGTTACGAAATGGATAAAGGATTTAACCTGGAAAAAGCAGAAAAGGATATCATTTTATAAAATCAGCATAACGAATAAAAATATTCCACCATGCAAAAATACCTTAACCACCTCATTGCCGACATGCGGCAGGCCGCCAAAAACCTGCCCGCGTTGAAGGACGAGATGAGGAAGGGAGGGCTGGCGTGAGGGAAGCGGAAATTATAATTAGAAATGTTATATATTTACAGCTTGACAATATCATTGAATTTTTAGCTAAAAAAAGAAATTATTTTAAACTATTAATAAGCATGAGGATACATATCAAAACTACACCGTCAAACCAAGCCCTAAATTTTAATCACCTGCATTTGCTTGCCGGCACGATACATAAATGGTTTGGCGAAAACAATTTTCACGATGACGTTTCACTCTACTCCTTTTCGCATTTAATGGGTGCGAAATCAGAAAATGGAGGATTGACTTTTCCGCACGGAGCGACTTTTTTTATCAGTTGTTGGGATAATGACTTAACCAAACTTTTAGTAAAAGGAATTCAGGATGATCCCGAAATGTTTTTTGGATTAAAAGCAAAAGAACTCATTCTGCAGGAAAATCCTGATTTATCGGCAAAAACACATTTTCAGATAGGAAGCCCTGTTTTCATCCAGCGTAACCGTGATAATGGCAAAAAGAGGTTCTACTATTTTGAAAATGAAGAAGCATCTCAATTAATGCAAGAAACCTTGCATACAAAAATGACAAAGGCAGGATTACCGCCTGATGAAACCTTAAAAATTAATTTCGACCAAAGCTATCACCGTAAAAGCACAAAAAAAATAGCTTACAAGCATGGCAATAATATTATTGAAATCCGCGCCAACTGGTGTCCGCTAATTATCGAAGGCAAGGCCGAAACCAAGGTCTTTGCCTGGAATGTAGGAATTGGAAATTCGACAGGAATTGGCTTTGGTGCGATAAAATAAAGAAGTTATGGAAAAGATATTTATTGTAAAATATACAGGCCCTTTTGGCTTTATCAAACCCTGGACGGCTGTACGAGATGAAGAAGTTTACAGTCAGCAGTTTTTAACTCCATCAATAATAGGTGGGATTGAGCGAAAACTATTTCCTGAATTGCTTGAAAAGGAATGGGGAATATATAAGATTAAGGGACATCGGCTAACTTACGCTCAAATTTCGCAGCAGCAGGAACAGACACAAGCACGTGGCTGGAATGAAAAAGGCCGAGGAACCAATAAGGAATATTCAAGACCTTACGCAATTTTGAAGCGCGGAGTGTTGGTTAATCCAATATTGTTCCTGGCTTTTGAAACACCGGAGGATGCAGAAGTAGCCTCAGAACAACATGTATGTCTGGCAAGGAATGAAGATATTTTATATCCGAATCCTGATATAATCAAGCTTACCCAAAAGGAGTTTGATGAAAACGAAGAACTATTCAGTGGTTTTGAATTGGTTTTTGAAAAAGATGATAATTCATTTTTGGTTGGCTACAATCGCATGAACAACAACGAGCCCATGTATGGCTGGTTAAAAACAGTTGGCAATCCCGTAAAAACATATTATTAATGGTAGTATGCGAACATATTAAAGCCAAAGGAAAACCAGATTTTACACCTTTGTATGCTCATTTGCAGCATGTAGCTCTGGCTGCTGAAAAAGTTGCCAATGCACTGGGATTTGATAAAAACATTGCAAGGCAGGGAGCAATTTTGCATGATATTGGAAAAGCAAGCCCGATTTTTCAAGTGCGTTTGAAGCCTGATTATCGCCGAAAAGAAAGTGATAAAACTTTTCGGCACGAATTGGCCTCCTTATTTTTTCTCTCACTCTTCGATGAAAAGATTCATCCCCAATTAATCGAGATGATAGTATCTCATCACAAATCTGTTGAAAAGGATTCACGAAACAAAGGCATCCTGGATTTGGAAGAAAATGTGGATAACGTTTTTGCAATCCACAGTACCGATTGGGATAGCTGGTCGAAAGATGCTTTTAAAATTTTTGAAGCATTTGGGATTGAAACACGTGATATTTCTCTGAATGAGGCTGAGAAGAATTACTACAAAGCAGTTGACTATGCTGAAAAGAACATTACAAGACAGGGCTATTCTGAATGGAAAGGCCTGTTGATGGCTGCCGATCACTTTGCTTCTGCTATGCTTAACGAAACCGAAATTCAATTAAATAAACTTTTCAAGACACCAAATCTTAATTTCTTCGAACGGAAGCACGAGTTATACCCGCTTTCTTTAATGGATGCAAGTTCTGCTAAAAAGCACACGCTCGTTGTGGCAAGTACTGGTGCGGGGAAAACCGATTTTTTATTCAGGCGTTGTAAAAAAAGGGTTTTCTACACATTACCGTTTCAGGCATCTATCAATGCAATGTATCAACGTGTTGTACATGATTTAAAACCAAGCAATCCCGAGTTGGACATCCGTGTATTGCATTCCGCTTCCCGTGTTCTCATTAAAAATGGACAAACCGAGGAAAAAGCACTTCAGGGATTGGTAGGTTCATCAATCAAAATATTAACGCCACATCAAATCGCAGCCATAATATTTGGAACACGCGCATTTGAAGCAACCATTCTCGACTTAAAAGGCAACGATGTAATACTGGATGAAATACATACTTACACTGAAATATCGCGTGCCATTGTAATTAAAATGGTGGAAGTATTGCAGCGTTTAAAATGCCATTTACATATCGGTACCGCCACCATGCCCACAGATTTGTACAACAAAATTTTGGATATTCTGGGCAAAGAAAATGTTTATGAGGTGAACCTGCCACCATCTGAAATGGATAAATTCGACCGGCATATTGTTCATAAATTGAATAGCTGGGATGATGCTGACGAAATCGTTTATAATGCAGTTGATGCTGATAAAAAGACATTGATCGTATGTAATCGTGTAAAGTCAGCTCAGGAGCATTATGAACATTTCAAGAATAAGTTTCCAGACATTCCAATATTGTTGCTTCACAGCCGCTTCAAAAGAGGCGACCGAAATCAGAAGGAGAAAAAATTGCTTGGATTAGATGATGTTGGAAACCTAACAAAGGAATTTAATACATCCGAAAAATCTTGCATTGTTGTGTCAACACAGGTGGTTGAAGTTAGCCTGGATATCAGTTTCGATATCATGATTACAGAAACTGCACCTTTGGATTCCTTGATTCAACGATTTGGTCGGGTTAATCGAAAACGGACTTTTGACACCATTGGAAAGTTCAAACCAGTTTATTTGATTCCACCACCCGATGATAAAAAAGCAGCACTACCCTATGATGTGGAAATACTAAAAGCAAGTTTCGATGTTTTGCCCAACAATGAAATTCTTCATGAAACAGAGTTGCAGGAAAAAATAGATGCTGTATTTCCCGATGTGGACGTGATGAACATTGAAACCCACTCTATTTTTAAAAAGGATGGAAGTATGGTAATTGATTTTCTTACTCACCGTCCAAAATCCTATTTGCTTGAATTGCTCGAAATTGATAGCGTAAGTTGCATAACTGATGAATACATCGAAAAATATGAAAGCGCATCTTTTGAAGAGCGGATGCTTATGGAAATCCCGGCGAGATATTGGTCAGTCCAAAAATTTCCGCAATGCCAATATGGAAACAAACCATTTATTGTCCCCAAACACGCTTATGATTATGAAAGCGGGTTTGAGATTGATAAAGCCAAACAGAAATTTAATCCACAAGATAACTTTTTATAAAAATTATAGCCTATGATAACTGTAAACATCGGGCGGACATTTTTGAAAGCCTACAACCGGAAATATGAAAAAGAGCTTACTGCCAAAGAATTTTTTGAACAGGAGTATTTTGAGTTATTTTTTAATCATCCGAAATACCTGCAATGGCCAACCAACTCTCCTTTTGTACAAATGAAGAAAGGGCAAAAGCCTCACTTGTTAAAACTTGACGAGCGTTCTGAAAAATTAAAAAACCTACATTCAAAAATCGCTGCAGGAGACAAAGACGCAAGCATAGCCATAGGGTTTCCGGCATCAGAAATAAAAGAATTTGCAACAACCTCGGGTTTGATAACAGATTTGGATCTGAGTTTTGACAATGAAGACATTTATCTGTCATGGATAGGAAGTGGGTTAAGTGTTGGCGTAGCCGGTGGCTTATCTATTTTATTCGACCAACCAGATGTTTTGCTTCAAACTTACGTAGGCTGGAAAGTTTACCGCCAATTTCTAAACGACCCTGTGTTAGAAAAACTAGCCGGCAACAAAATTACAAGTTGGAACGGCCAGTGGCTGAGCTATGCTTTTAGTAAAGATATTCGCGAATATTTTGATTTTGCCTCGCTTGAGAATCTGGGTTTTTTCAAAATGGACAAAACGGATATGGTAATTGAGACGGTGAAATGGAGTAGGTTGTTCTTTAATTTATCAAGACAGTTTCCTGACAGTACTTACACAGGCTATATTTTTAGTCTCGGACAAACAAACAAAACATTAGGCTTTTATCCATTCAAGTTTCAGCAAGCAAGAAGGATTATTGAATTCTACAAAAAGCTTTTTGGTGAAAACGCAGCCATGAAAGATGCTGGCTATTACGAAAACATGTATGGTATCCATATTAAAAGAGCCTGCGAATTGGGTGCTATTGGTATTCAAGCATTGGAACCTGAAGGTTTGCGTAAATATTTTGATAAGGACAAAATGCCCAATCTGAAGAAAACAACGGCCTCCAGAAAAAACGGACAAACAGATGAAGATTTTGATTCAATTCTTAAGGAAGCTGAAAATAAAGATTACGAAAACAAAATTATTCCATTCAGAATTTATAAAACTTGGTTATTAGCTATGATTACAAAAAACAAAGAAGAAAACCTCAAATACTCAGAAGAGGTTGCAACAGTTTTATTTGCCCACAAACAAGAGGCAAGAGTAGAAAAAAAGTTTATTGAGGAAAAGCTTTTTAAATCTAAAGGAAGAAAGCAATTTCTTAGCGAGCTGGGGGAATTAATTCAAATATTCTCAAGTGACAGAATAGAGGTGTTGAAGGATTTAAGAGATCGGATATACACTCTTGGTGATGAAGATTATCAATATTTGTTTATTCTTATTAAATTTGATTTCGCATATCAGGAAAGATTATCTAACTTATAACTAATAATTTATTGAATTATGAATACAATTTATATCAGGACATTAAAAAGGGCTGAACACACCGTATTTTGTGTTGCGGATGGCCAAAAGCAATATCATGATCCTCAATTTGATAGATGGGTTCCATATTCAAGTGGACAGCAAGTAAAACGTTCAATTTTAGAAACGTTAGGAGGAATTCTAAATGAGCAATTTTCGCCCGTTACTTTTATCTCAAAAGTGAAAATGAACAGCACCAAGAAAAAACTAGAGTTTGATGGAGAAGGAGAAGTTTACGGAACCTGTAATCCAGAATATTTTGACCAACTTTTGGGTGGTTGGATGAAAGCAGAAAAAGGTGGTGATAAAAGAGTACTGAAAAGGAGAAGCCCATTATCTATTTCCGCAATGAGAGGATTACATCCGTTGCTTGCTGGCACAAAAACAGAAACAGGAACATTTGATAGAAGAGAAAGAAGCAACAATGCTGTCATTGTAAAAGATTCAAGCGGTAATGAATTGAATGAAGAACAAATTGATGCTTTCTTGTTAAATAGCGACTCTCAGGTTAGTTTGACAAGTAAGTACCTTAAGCCAAGTCGAAGAGCCACAGGTCTCTTTGTTCAGGACATCGCCATCGATCTCCGCCGTCTCTTCTGTGTTTCCCTAAACAAGTTGGAGCCAGAAATTGATTCAGAAACAATTGAACCAATACTTCGTGAAGCAGGATGGGCAGAAACAACTACAGTTTTTGGAACTTGTTTGCTTGCTCCCAAAGCTATTCGTGAAAAACTAATTCCAGCATTAGCCCATGCGATTATTAATTGGAGCATCACCTCAAATCAGTCCCGTACTTTCAGCCTAATGGAAACATTAGCTGTTTCAGTTTCAGGCAATGCCAATAAAATTGCAGGTAGTATTCGTGCCAAACTAAAAGAGGAAGAGGAAAATCGGGCGGAGCCCATTATTGAGGAAGATATGGCTGGTGTTGACTCCTTCGTTACACTTTCCGCTGGCGGCTATATCAGGACTAAAAAGGAATCTGCAGAGGCACTAGACAAAGCCGAGCAAGTTTTAATTGGCAGAATGGAAGCTTTTGATTATGAAAATCAGCTTCAAAAAGTTGAGTAATTCAAATTAAACCCTGACAGGTCATAAAAACCTGTCAGGATTTACAATAAGTTTATTTGATTCTTCTTGACAAGCACCGCAAAAAATGCAAGCAGCTTCAACAAACAATGTACTTTTCATCGATGTGTAATCGCAATCTTGTTTATATTGATGTAATTCAATTTTTTATGCAAGTTTTAACCATAACCTTTCATGTTACAAATTCACATTCTCGCTATGGGTTGACAACACAAAAGGTCACGATAAAAATACAAACCACAAAACCTACTGCAATGAGCATAAGAAAGTATTGATGATAAGCCTGAAAATGTAAATGTTTTTGATTTGTAATTGTTTTAATTGAATATTAGATGTGTAATCCTAAATAATGAATTTGCAATGGCTTGCTGTTATAATGTTTCGTGGTAATGTAAAACACTAAATCAATACCTTGATTACCACAAAACATTACTTCTTAATTTTGCGTTTTGATTGCTTGCCTTCAAATAAATATCAGAAATTACATTCACAAGATGAATAACAACCTTATGATTCTCATAAAGACAATTAAAAAGCATTTGGATGAAAATAAAATTGATGTTTTTCGGGTTGACGAACTAAAAAGTGCTTTCCCTGAATCTGATGGTTGGCAGTTTAAAAATGCATTAAGAAAAATTATTGATCTTGAATATAATGAAATAGAAAGAGGTAAATACTGCCGAAATACGTTTAGAAACGAATATGTGATCGGGAATTACTTAACATCTGATGCCGTTGTGGCCTATTGGTCGGCGTTAAATGTTCATGGTTTAACAGAGCAGTTTCCCAACAAAGTTTTCCTTCAATCAACGAAAAAAGAATGGGTAATGGATTGAAAAAACTTGCGAAAGCAAAAAACTGGAAATCATTCCTTGAATCAATAAACATAGAAGAAAATAAAGAATCTGAAAATAAATAAATTCAAAATGAAAACTATCGTAGTAACACCGAAAACTGAAAATGACTTTGAATTCCTTACCGCGCTGCTCCATAAACTAAAGTATGAAACGAAGGTTTTGTATGATGAACAAAAGGAAGACATGGGTTTGTTAAAGGCAATGCTCAATGAAAAAAAAGGTGAATACGTTTCTGAAGACGAAATAATGAAAGCACTTGGCAAGCGATGAAAATATTATATGAAAAATCATTATGGAGAGATATTAAAAAAGTGAAAGACCAAAAGCTTTTGGATAATCTTACAATTGCGATTGAGGAAATAAAGTCATCTGATAAACTCTTTTCACTTACCAATATCAAGAAACTAAAGGGGCATCCTGCCGCATTTAGGATAAAAATCGGCGACTTTCGCCTGGGCTTCTTCTATGAGGATAACACCGCTATTTTAACCAGGTTCCTTAACAGGAAAGACATCTATAAATTTTTCCCATAAAGTAACATCATTATGATTCATTCATTAAGGATTAAAATATATCAGCCAACAGCCCATTTCCGATTGCCATTCACCTATCAGCGCAGGCATACTTATCCTATCCCGCCCTATTCAACGGTAATTGGGTTTCTGTGCAATATGCTTGGGGTTGACCATCACGAAAACAAATTGTTCAAGGAATTGCAAAAATGCAAACTCTCCGTTTCCGGATGTTTTGATACTAAACTCACAGAATATATCTGGTTTCGAAACTTGAGTAAGAAAAGCCATGTTAATTATTTTGGTTCGGAAAACATACGTGAAAAGAATGGTGAGATTAATCACCCAGGTGGTCAAAGCCCGATGAAAATTGATGTGCTGGAAAATATGCAGCTTACCATACATTTAGCAAGTGAAGATGCAACATTTATTAAATACTTGCACAATTATTTGCATAACCCGACCAATAGATTGGAGACGATGCATTTAGGGCGTGCCGAAGATTGGTTGGTTTTTGAGGAGTTGGAAATGGTTTTTTTAGAACC
Organism: uncultured Lentimicrobiaceae bacterium; assembly: GCA_964593705.1. Classification (GTDB taxonomy): domain Bacteria; phylum Bacteroidota; class Bacteroidia; order Bacteroidales; family 4484-276; genus SABY01. Next base: position 52,845 of record CAZQIV010000026.1, read on the forward strand.
AACCGATAAGCATAAAAACTACAACCGATTCTTTTGGATACCTCAACATATTTGGCTTCCTGAAAAACAAAAACTACAAACCATTTGAGGTTTACGCCAATGTACCTCACTCCTTACTTTCTGTTTTATTTATTAACCCGGAAGTATTAAAAGAACATATCCAAAACATTCTTGGGGGTGAAGGTGAAGTTGAAACCTATTTTCAGTTTGTTACTGCATCAATAGCCTATCATCATTGGCGTGAAAGTTTTTACGATATTGTCGAAGGGTTTTCTGATTGTTTCGAACATTTTGACGAACTAATAAAATCTGATTCGAAACGAAACCTATTGCTTGCAAATTTAAACCAGGTTTATAACGAAGTAGGAAAAGGTAGTGAAGGTTTAATTGGATTGAATACCAAATGGATTGAAGGATTGAACAATGGTATCAAATTCGCCGACTATGTAACGCCACCGTATCAATTGTACCGGATGCCAAAACGCTTTGAATATTCTGAATCGAAATTGAAGGACTGGATATTGATTAGTGGGTTTACCATGATTTGCGACCACTATGCATCTTTTGTTGAAGGGGATGCCAAAAATAAATCGGAGTTATCCCAAATTGAAATCGAAGGAATTAATTTCACCGAGATAAAGCAGCGCATTGCTATCGAATTAAAAGGAAAAATTGGTGAGCAATACAAGGAATCGGAAATTTGGCAATTCAATAGGGTAAATTCCTTTAAAGATGAAAATACTCTGCTACTTGCACCAACCGGGATGGGCAAAACTGAATTTGCCTACTTGTGGTCGAATGGCGATAAATTCTTTTACACCTTACCCTTGCGTTCTGCGGTTAATCAAATATACAATAGAACCGAAAAGGTCTTCGGCAAAAACAACACTGGCATCCTACATTCAGATGCAGATATTTATGTTTTTGGTGATGGTAGTGAAACAGAATCGATGCGGGTTTATGATATGGCTCGTCAATTAGCTTTTCCAGCCATTGTTTCAACCGGAGACCAGTTTTTCCCTTATGCTTTACGTCCACCAACATACGAGAAGATTTTTGCCAAGTTTTCTTATTCGCGTTTGATTATCGATGAAATACAAGCCTATGACCCAAAAGCAGCGGCTATAGCAGTTAAGTTTATTGAGCATGTTGTGCAAATGGGTGGTAAGTTTCTTTTGATGACGGCCACATTGCCAAAATTTATCAAGGACGAATTAGTTGAAAGAATTGGACTGAGAGTAGAAAATGAATTGAACCTTTATAATGAGGAAGCTACGCTGCAAAATTTTACTAAGCATAGGATAAAAATAATTGTCGATAAGTTTTCTGGTGAACCCGAATGGAGCAAGGATATTATAAAGCAAATTGTAGCTAAAGCCCAGGAAGGAGATGGCAAACGGGTGCTTGTTATCATAAATACGGTAAAACATGCTCAATTTGTTTATGACAAAATAAGAGAAACCTCAAAAGGAAAAATAGTTTCATCCAATATTAAGCTTTTTCATTCGCGATACACATTTTTTCACAGGAAAAGTATTGAGGATGAATTATGGGAATTTATGGGAAACAGTGATAAATCAAGGAGTATTATTTCCCCTAAAATCCTAGTTGCAACCCAGGTGGTGGAAGCTTCCCTCGATTTAGATGCTGATTTTGTTTTTACTGAACTGGCTCCCTGGGATTCGTTAATTCAAAGGATGGGCAGGGGGTTCAGGGAATTGAGGAATACTACACAAAACCCAGAAATGAAAATCTCTAAAAGGTATGGAACACAAGAAATTCCAGAAAACATTTTTGTTGTAGTCATGGATGGAAATGACAAGAGAGGTATTGCTGTTTTCGAATCAGGCAAAGGATACATATATCATCGGGACTTATTAAATAATACACTCAACCTAATTGAAAACAGGGAAATTGATGAAACAAAGTTGCAAGAGGTTTCAAATAAAGGTAAAACTCCAGACCTCAACTTACTTAGTAAATTAGATGCTTTTGCATTAACTGAACCTGATAAAAACAAGTTGGTTGAAAAGTTATATGGCTGTTTACCAAACAGTGATAAGAATAAAAGTAAATATCTTGAGGAGTACTATGATATGCTCCAGGTTTTGGATGCAGGTTTTATGTCAGACAGGAAAAGTGAAGCTCAAAAGATATTCCGGGAAATTTCTGATGTAAATACAATTCCAGAAAGTATAAAGGAGAAAGTTATTGCTGAAATTGAAAAATTTGATTTTGAATCTGAATATGCTTATACAAGATTTAAATCATGTGTTATTTCAAGATATGTTGTTAATATCCAAAGATATAAAGTTGAAGAATATCTTAACGATAGCTTTGAAGCAGCAAAAATTGTGGTGTTGGAATCAGGTAACATTAAACCTAAGAATTTGAATAAATTAAAGAATTGGTTAAAAGGAATTTATTTTGTGAAGATTGATTATAATGAAACTAATGGGTTGATTGGGATAGCAGAAGAAAAAGATTTTATAATTTTCTAGTGCTTTTATACTTGTCACTTCTAAAAGTTATCATAGGCAAATCTTCATAAAAAATAAAAAAAAGAATGAAATCGATCACAATGAAGCATGAGAAGATATTAATAATATGCCTGAAAATGTAAATGTTTTAGATTTGTAATTTATAACCATCATATTGTATTCATAATAAATTAAATAGATTATTTTTTGTATTTACCATTTGTTTAGGTAATATTGAAAAAACAATTGTTGATTGTTTCGATCTTCCGGGATATGGAGGTGGCTATGCAGAGATAATAAAAGCTTTTGGGAGGGCAGATTTACGACCACAAAAAATGGTGAAATACTGCAAAGCCATCAACAACATTGCTGTTGTTAAGCGTTTGGCATTTATGTGCGAATTACTAATGAAACCAAACATGGATTATTTTTTAAAATATGCTCAATCTGTAAAAAACGAAAAGTACAATTTGTTTGAAAGTGATGGCGGGAAAAATGGAAAGACAAACAGACGATGGCGCTTAATTATGAACATGGAAAAGGATGAAATTCTGGAAATAGCAAACTCATAAGATGATATTAAAAAAAGAACTTATCGAAATAGCACGGGCTAAAGGTGTTAAAACAAAAACCATTGATAAAGATTGGATTCTTGGTCATTTTCTCAATGCTATGTTTGGTATGCTGAATATGCCCAATACTAACGAGCCGGTTTATTGGCTACCTCTACTTATCACACCCCGAAATTTGTTACGAAATGGATAAAGGATTTAACCTGGAAAAAGCAGAAAAGGGCGTTTTCTTATAAAATGAACCTCGCAGAGGTTATGGAAATAGATTGATTATAAACCCAAGTCCCGTCAGGGACGATACAAACACATAAAATTATGGCAAATACCTACACACAAATCCACATTCAGGTAGTTTTTGCGGTACAAAACAGGGCCTGTGTTATTCACAAAAGTTGGAAAGATGATCTTTACCGATACATCACCGGAATTATCCAAAATCACAAGCATAAGCTTTTGGCCATTAACGGCATGCCCGACCATGTGCATATCCTGTTTGGTATGCGCCCCTCGCAGTCGCTGTCTGATTTGATGCAGGATGTAAAGGGATCATCATCCACATGGATTAATGAGCAAAAATTAATTGCAGGAAAATTTAATTGGCAGCAAGGATATGGTGGGTTTTCCTACCGCAAACGCGAGATACCAGATCTGATAAAATACATCCAAAACCAGGAACAGCACCATAGCAAAAAAACGTTTACCCAGGAATATCTTGAATTTCTGGAGGAATTTGGCGTCGATTACGATGAAAAATATATCTTTAAACCTATTTAATTTGACGATAACGCACCTAACGGTGCTACCGATATTTCGTCCCTACGGGACTTATTAATGAACCGGGAATAAATTATCTTCCAATATCCTGTCCCTAGGGGACATGTGATCATTTTGATTCATTTTCATGGAGAAATATTAAGGTATGTTAGCGAAAAGAAATGGAAGATTGTAAATATTTATCATAATCAGCATCATCTTTCAAGTCCCGTCAGGGACGCAACATCGGTAGAATAAAAATGCAAAAATTTCATTCAAGTCCCGTCAGGGACGCAACATTGGTAGCAAAAAACGAACAGAGAACCCACGTCCCGTAGGGACGAAACATCGGTAGCAAAAAACAAGCATTTAAACGATACAAACACATAAAATTATGGCAAATACCTACACACAAATCCACATTCAGGTAGTTTTTGCGGTACAAAACAGGGCCTGTGTTATTCACAAAAGTTGGAAAGATGATCTTTACCGATACATCACCGGAATTATCCAAAATCACAAGCATAAGCTTTTGGCCATTAACGGCATGCCCGACCATGTGCATATCCTGTTTGGTATGCGCCCCTCGCAGTCGCTGTCTGATTTGATGCAGGATGTAAAGGGATCATCATCCACATGGATTAATGAGCAAAAATTAATTGCAGGAAAATTTAATTGGCAGCAAGGATATGGTGGGTTTTCCTACCGCAAACGCGAGATACCAGATCTGATAAAATACATCCAAAACCAGGAACAGCACCATAGCAAAAAAACGTTTACCCAGGAATATCTTGAATTTCTGGAGGAATTTGGCGTTGATTACGATGAAAAATATATCTTTAAACCTATTTAATTTGACGATAACGAAAGCCATGCAAAAATACCTTAACCACCTCATTGCCGACATGCGGCAGGCCGCCAAAAACCTGCCCGAAAAACCGTATTACGACATCCCGCCCGAAGCCGAGGGTATTGAGTATGTGATTGAATGGGAAAATGCCGAACCCAAGCCTATGCAGGAGTGGTTCGGGATTGCAAGGGAGAATTTTCCACCACCCGAAAAACTCACAACCGAACAACTAACAAAAATGGTTGACGAAATACTGAAACTTTGGGAAGCTTACAATTTCGAAGCTATGCTGCCGGATGGCTTGCCTGTGGATGTTGCTTATAAAGTGCTAACAGACTTTTTTGATAAACCGGTAGCATGGGTTAGCGAGGGCACTTCGCTTATTAATTTCTGTGATGCTGACCCTGAACATTGTCCATTTCCCGAAGAATTTTGCCAGTGTAAAGATTTCGATAATGAGATGGATGAAGATGATTTTCGCCACGATAATGCTGGTGAAATTGCCGTTCTTGACATGGAGATAAAATCCATTGAGGCCAAATCGGCAGATGAATTTTTACCAAAAAAAAACATGGAGCGCTATGTTGAGCAGCTTCTCAGTGACTTGGAAGCTGCCGCCAAAATGTTTGCACAGCCGGAAATAATTCCAGATACCCCTGAAATGAGGGGAGCAGAAGATACCCGGCAGTTGATCGAAAATCCTTTTGTAACACCCGAAGAGCTTACCGGGATTGAGTTTGCCCAATTTCCAGAGCATACCGACATGCATGGACTACAAACCCGCAAGGTACTCAGGGCCATGCTTCGCTTGTTGGAATCCTGCTACCTGACAGTGTATTTCCCGAAAGAGGCCCCGCATGAATTAAAGTATGAAGCCCTCCGCGAAAATTGGGATGTTTCCCAGGTAAAACATTTGCCATTGTCGGGCGATGAAATCGAGCTTTGTACGGTCGACCCCATGACCTGCCCCTTTGGCGAATTTTGTGATTGTGGTGATGACCTGCCCGATGATGAGCCTGTCAACCCACCGTTAAGTCCGTTTTCGGATAATGATGAATTGCCATTTTAAACATGTATAAATTTCATTTTCAATAAATAATATTTACATTCATTTTGAATAAACCTTACCATAAAATTAAGCAGCTTTGGACATTCACCTGAAAAAATGACGAACAAAAATATTTTCATACACAAATAAATAAATAACAATGACACAGGAAATCAGTACCAAAAACACCAAGAACCAAATCCTGGAAGCCTACGAAGAACTGCTGGCAAAGATTCAGGAACAAAAAAGCGAAGAACCCAAAAAACTTCAGGAGGAAGCGCGTAAAAAAGAAGTAATTAGCACGGCATCGCAAAACTCAACCGAAGGCATCATCAATGGCATCGGCTCGCTCAAGCTGGGTGTAGCCAAAGAGATGGACAAGCTTAGCGAGCAACTTACGGCTGAGTACAAAAAGCTGGAGGACATCCAAAAAGCCATTACGCTGGAAAAGCAAAATCTCGAAGACCTGTATCAATTGACTGCCAACGCCGATTCGCTGGCCGCCATGCTGATGGCCCAAAAAGAGATGAAAGCACGGTTTGAAAGCGAAATGGCCGAAAAGAAAGATGCACTGGAAGAAGAATTGAAAAACAAAAAACTAAGCTTCGACGAAAAACTGACCGGCGAAAAAGAAACCCTCGAAACCACCATGAAACTGCAAAAAGAGCAGTGGAAACTTGAAAGCCAAAAATGGAACGAGCAGCAAAAGGAATTGAAAGATAACACCGAGAAGCAGCGCAAACGCGAGGAAGAAGAATATCTGTACAACCTGAAACTTACCCGCAAAAAAGAAACTGACCTCTACGAAGAGAAAAAAGTAAAACTCGAAAAAGACCTTGCCGAAAAGAAAACCGCTTTTGAGAAAGAGATGGCCGAACGTGAAGCCAATGTGCTGGCCAACGAAACCGAACTAAAAGAGTTGCGTACCAGGGCCGCCAACTTCCCCAAAGAACTCGATACTGCCGTAACTAACACCAATAAAACCCTTAGCGAGATGCTAAAACGCGAGTTTAAGTTTGAAACAGAACTTAGCGCCAAACAAAACGAGGGCGAACTAAAACTGAAAGATCAGACTATTGTAACACTTCAATCAAAAATAAAAGACATCGAAACCTCGCTCAAAGAATTATCGGCCAAAGCCAGCATAGCCGAAGCCACCTCCAAAGATATTGCTATGAAAGCCATCGACAGCGCCCGTAAAGTACACGTTATCGAAAAAAGCAGGGACAAGCAGGAGAATGATTGAAACAAATGAATGATTGAATGACAGAAACAGCAGAATGTTGAGCGAAGCGAAATCCCGCCCATGCGGGAAGCGAAGCAGCCTGCCCCGTTTTTTCGGGGAAATC
>CAZQIV010000027.1:0-2588 GCA_964593705.1 uncultured Lentimicrobiaceae bacterium
AATCTATCTTTATGAAAATGATAATCTAATGAAAGGAGAGTTAAAGAGGAAAATAAAATAAATGGAACGTAAAAGTAAAATACAGATTTAACACCCCACCTGAGGGGTTTAAAATAAAAAACAAAACATTGAGCATCACAAAGCGATCCTGAAATATCCGTTATTTTTCACATCATAATACCTAAGCTTGATTTCATCACATTGAGTTTTCCATTTTCTGGTATTCCAGAATGAGTTGGAAGCATCAAAAACCAGTTGATCGAAAGTAAAACGGGATTTCAATTCCTCAATCGAAATATCAGGATTCCCCATCAAAACCATTACATCAACCCTTATGGGAATTTTTGGATTATACCTCGCAATAGTGTTATCAATCAATGCAATTCTTTTTTTTCCAAAAGCAAAAAAACAGGGTTCGTAAAACTGCAATAGCTCATTTGGCGGAAAGTCAGATTGAGAGTTTTGTGATGCTAACAAAAATTTGTCAGTGTGCCGTATGCCAGAATATACCCTGTTTGAAACAATGTTAAATTCGATCAACTGAGGATTATTAAGCATTGCTGAATCTGCCAGAAAAAAGGATGTTTGTCCATTGATAAATTCGATACCTGAATGGCCGTTTACCTGGTAAACAATCATTTCGTGCTGCTTCAACTTTCCTGCTTTTAAGAAAATAAAACTACCCATAAGTATAAGCAAGCACAGCATTGAATACACAAATTTATCGGCATGTTTGTGCAATAATGCTCTGCTCAATAAAATAATTAGCAGATAAATAATTATAACTTGAAATAATGACAAAACCAGTCCTGTAATTGTTGCTCCGGGAAGGATGTTGATTAAATCAACAGCGCCATTTAGTCCAAATAACATTAAATATAAAAGGTAACTGAGCTTTGTGGCGAGAAAATTTGAAATTGTGGATAAGATCAAAACCAATATTCCGGTATTCAAAATCAGCCATACCAGCGGAATCACCAGAATATTTGTAAGCAAAAAATAAACAGGAAACTGATGAAAATAGAATATGGCAAAGGGGAAAGTGCCAATTTGGGCTGCAATGGAAACCACAGTAAGTTTCCAAAAATAATCAAGCGCAACATTTTTAAAAGATAAAAGCGCATAGATCGGTCGAAAGAGCGAGATGATGGCAATTACCGCAGCATAGGAAAGTTGAAACCCAATTTTTGTGATCATGTACGGATCGATGGCAAGCAAAATAAAAGCTGAAGCCGCCAGAATGTTGTAGGGGTTCGATTTATTCTTTCTCACATCGCGCAGGGCAAACAAGCTGAACATAACCCCTGCCCTCATTACCGAGGGCGACAAACCTGTAATAAGCGCATAAACCCAAATACCTGTCAAAATTAAAATTACCCTGATAAGTTTCAGGCCTTTTTTACGATCGAGCGGCTTAAATAATAAACTAAGAAACATAAAAATAATACCCACATGCAGGCCCGACACGCATAAAACATGTAAAGCACCGGCTCCGGCATATTTGTTTCGCAGTTCACGATCCATCAAATCATCATAACCAAGCAAAATTGCCGAGGCTACCGCAAACTCATCACCATTCAATCCAATACCCTCCAATATGTTAAGCATCTTTTGGCGTGCCAAATAGGCAAACTGAAAAATAGGATTTACCATCTTTTCACCACTTGTCTTCCATTCATCTTTTTTAATAAAAACCTGGTGATAGATGCCACTATGAGCAAGAAACTTTTTGTAATTAAATTGATACGGATTTCCCGGCGGTGCAACCAGGGTAATCCTTGCCTTTACCAAAAGTTTATCGCCGTAATTAAGCAATAAGGTGGATGAATCTTTTTCAAAATACATTAAAATTGTTCCACTGGTGGGAACAAAATTGATCGAATCGAATGCTGAAATGAGCTTTCCTGTTGTTTTAAAGCTCTTTCCCTTTTCTATCAATGGTTCAGCAATCCTAACGACAAAAATTTCTGTATCAAATCCAACACTTAAAATATTTGAATGGTCATACTTTGGGGTACGAAAAGCAGTAAAACTGTATCCAAAAAGAAATAAAAAGGAATACACGGCAAAGCCAATAAACCACCGAAACCTGAAGGAGCTTACAAAATAGGCCACAGCAACAGGTATAAACAAAAGCAGGGTAATTACCATTAAAAGGTTTCTGGAGGACTCGAAAGGAAAATCTATAAATACTGCTGAAAGAATTCCTGCAGCGAAAGGAATAATCAACCTAAAAAACGGATATGCGTTCCAGCTATGCATCGAACAGGTTATTTTTTCAATGATGGGTAAAAATAGAAATTTTTACCGAAAAAACCTGAATTAAAAAAATTTGGTGTAAAAAAACCTTCTTTATGCTGATGCGGGAGGATTAGAAAATCCTTAGTATCCAACAAAATGATAGAAAGAAAAAAAGATCCCTCACTTCATCCTGATCCCGAAAGCTTTCGGGACGGGATTGCGTTCGGAATGACAAGGCTTTAGCTATTCGAGTGGTGGTGGTGGGGGGGGGGGGGGCCCCCCCCCCCCCCCCCCCACACACAAAAAAAAAAACACAAAAAATAAGAAAAAAGACCCCCCCACCACCA
>CAZQIV010000027.1:2598-57045 GCA_964593705.1 uncultured Lentimicrobiaceae bacterium
GGGGTTTTTTTGGGGTGTCTTTGCTTGGTTTTTTTTTTTGGGGGGGGGGGGGGGGGGGGCCCCCCCCCCCCCCCCACCCCCACCTCTCCTCTCATCTCTCCAATGCCTTGTCATTCCGATGCCACACCTGCGGCAAGGAATCTGTTAAATTTACCCGGACAGTAGTGATAGAAAATAAATTTTTAAAGTATTAACCCCGTGTAAAAACCCAAGAATTCCCTTCGCTTTGCTGATGGTTGTAATAATAGCCATCCTCATCAAAGAGTTTGAGTCTTTCTGCATCATCAATCCGGTTTCGGATGATAAAACGAACCATCATACCACGGGCTTTTTTACCATAAAAGGTAATAAATTTATAGGTTCCGTTTTTATAATCCTTAAAAGTGGGGGTAATAATTTTGGCTTTTAATATTTTTGGGTTCAAGGCCTTAAAATATTCACTGGAAGCCAGATTGATCAAATATTTTTGGCAGGTACTTTCCATCAAACCATTGATGTGCCCGCTTAGTTTTAATCCCCAATATTGGTATAGGTCTTTTTTAGCTTTTACCTTAAGTTTTGTACCCATTTCCAAACGGTAGGGTTGCATGAGATCGAGAGGCCTGAGCGCACCATAAAGACCGGATAAAATGCGCAAACGATCCTGCGAGAAAAGCAAATCAGATTCACTTAATGTTTCGGATTTCAATCCATTATAAACTTCCCCCTTAAAAACCAGGATGGCCTGCTTTGCATTTTCAGGATTAAAAGGAAGATTCCAATCCATATATCTTGCTGCATTTAGCTGCGCAAGATTTGAATTAATACCCATAAGTTTTTGCAATCGCGGGGGTGAATACTTTCTCAAAACTTCGATAAGCCCGGCCGATTCCGTTATGAAATCAGGTTGTGAAAATATTTCTGTTTGGGGATGAATATCAAAATTCAGGGTTTTTGAGGGAGAAATTACAATTAGCATTTTTACTGAATGTCTTATTTTTAAAATGTATTACCAGCCTGTGTTGTTGTTGAAAAAACTGTTTCTGTTTATCCCGTAAGGATTTTGAAAAGATGATGAGCCCAAACCCGAGGGATAAAATGGATTGTAAAGATTATTGCCTTTGCTGTAGCTAAACTCAGCGCCAATTTGCATATTCTCATTTATTTTGTATTGAAATCCAAGGGCAGCCCCGCCCCCGTCAAGGTCGAGTGCGCGGGGATTAACCTGCGGCTCGCCAAAGGTTGAAATTTCCTTAAACACTTTTGCGCTGACCATTAATCGAGGATTAACCAAGTACTGGCCTTCGGCATACACCAGTGTGCGTGTGATATTGCTGTTGAATTTTTGGGTATATTCAGGATAATAAGGATTGTAGGGGCTGTAATAGTTAAGATAATTGCTGTTTTGAATTACAGTTCCGAAATTAACCCTAAGCTTTGGTGAAACTTTATAGCTGATATGCGGAGCGGCATAAACGCCAAAAGTTCCTCCATTAGCACTGCCTACGCCAAAACTTGTACCCACTTCCATCCTTACAGATATTTTTTTATCGGGATTGTATGGAAGCAATCCGGGTTTATCAGGAAAAGATGATTCTGTAATTGTATCCTGAACGGATAAAGATTCCGGAAGAGTATCGGCAGGATTTATAGTTTGTGCCGGCAACATGAACGAATACAGCAGGAGCATGGTAAATAAATGCAGGATTTTCATATTTATGTTTTTGGTATTAGCTGGTTTTTGAGGTTCGCAACATAACAAATATTATTCCCAAATATCATTGTATTGTAAAGTTATTATGCAATTTTCGTTCAGCAGGAATTGATTTTTTTCTGAAAGCTGATATTTCCCATCGGTGAGTTGGTATACTTCCACGGTTTTGTCTTCGGGATTCGCGATCAAATAATATTTCACACCTTGCGCTTCGTAAATTTCTTTTTTCACTATACGGTCGTTGTAGGCTGTGGACTTCGACAGAATTTCAATAATTAGTATGGGAGTTGATCGAATGAAATCAGGATTTACAATACCACAAACAATGAGTAAATCAGGCCTTACCACATTGTTGTCATTAATTATCCAATCAATATCACTGTAAACAAAGCAATTATTTTTACAGCCGGTTTCTTTGAAAATGCTTTTAATTTGAAAGATTAACTCCCCTTGAATGTGTTGGTGGGGAACTTTTGCCGATGGGCTCATGGCAAAGGGAATTCCATCGATGAGTTCCCAATTGCCTTTCCAGCTTTTGTAATCCTCGTAATTATACTGCGGAATATGTTTTACTTTTTCCATAAGATGTTTTCTTTTTCCAAAGATAATAAGAATAATGCAGGATTTTCATATTTATGTTTTTGATATTAGCTGGTTTTTGAAGTTCGCAACATTACAAATATTACTCCCAAATATCGTTGTATTGTAGGCTTATTTTGCAATTTTCGTTCAACATGAATTGATTATTTTCTGAAAGATTATATTTCCCATTGGTGAGTTGGTATGCTTCCACGGTTTTGTCTTCGGGATTCGCGATCAAGTAATATTTTACACCTTGTGCTTCGTAAATTTCTTTTTTCACTATACGGTCGTTGTAGGCTGTGGACTTCGACAGGATTTCGACAATTAAGGTGGGAGTGGTACGAATGAAATCTTTCACCTTTCCACCGCAAACCACCACTATATCCGGGCGAACAATAGTTTCATTATTTACAATCCAATCAAGCTCATAATACAAATAGCATTGCTTAAGGCAACTTACTTTATCAAGTTGATTCCCGATTCGCTTCGATAATTGAAAGGCTACAAATTGATGTTTTCCCATAGCCGAAGGGCTCATGGCAAAGGGAATTCCATCGATGAGTTCCCAATCGCCTTTCCAGCTTTTGTAATCCCCGTAATTGTACTGCGGAATATGTTTTACTTTTTCCATAAGATGTTTTCTTTTTCCAAAGATAATAAGAATTAAACTTACAGCTTATTGCCCAATTAATAGTTGAGCATAGTCTAAAAACCCCAATACTACTGATTTTTAGTCCTTTTTACCCCAATCCATCAGCTGACGGAAGAAGGACTAAAAATCAGTATTTTCGGAAAGTCCCCTTTAGGGGATTTAGGGGTATTGTGGCTTTTTAGACTGGTCTCATAGTTAAGAATTTTTAAAATGGAATAACAAAGTTTTATCTTCATAAAAATAACACCGGGCTCACAGATGTAAAAGAAAGGATATTCCTTTGTTTAGAATATTACTTATTTTTACAAAAAATAACAAGCAAATAATTTATGCCACAGGCTAAAAAGTTCGGTGCGTTCGCGGGTGTTTTCACTCCATCTATTTTAACAATATTGGGTGTTATCATGTACCTGCGTTTGGGATGGGTTGTTGGCCAATCTGGATTAATAGGCGCTATTGCGATAATCCTTATTGCCCACATCATTTCGATAAGCACAGGATTAAGTATTTCATCCATAGCCACCGATAAAAAAATAAAAGTTGGCGGCATTTATTATATGCTGAGCCGAAGTTTGGGATTACCCATGGGAGGAGCCATCGGGATAACTATTTTCGTGGGAACCTCGCTAAGCATTGCCCTATACCTGGTTGGTTTTGCCGAAAACTTTTTAGGGATCGAAGCTATAAGCTCATTTCTTGGGCTTGGCACCTCGGCTCACGACATTCGAATAGTTGGCACTGTCGCAATATTATTATTGGTTATGCTTGCCTTTATTAGCACTTCGCTTGCCATCAAATCCCAATTTATTATTCTTGGGGCAATAGCCCTATCGCTGGTTGCTATTGTATTAGGGTTTATTATGAATGTTGATACATCTCCTTCAACTCTTATCATGAATCCGGCTGCCGGTGGTATGCCTTTAGAAACTGTTTTTGCCATATTTTTCCCGGCTGTAACTGGTTTCACCGCCGGAGTTGCCATGTCGGGAGACCTAAAAGACCCAAAAAAATCGATTCCAACCGGGACTTTATGGGCTATTGGGGTTGGTTTATTCATCTATATTAGTTTTTCTATTGCCCTTGCTTATTTTGTTAGTCGCGATGTTTTATTGAACGATTATAATTTTTTGATGAATATTGCTTTATGGGCACCGCTTGTTATTGCCGGGATTTGGGGTGCAACCCTGTCTTCAGCCCTGGGAGGCATATTGGGAGCCCCCAGGATTTTGCAGGCCATAGCACGGGATAAAATTTTCCCGGTTATTTTTGGAAAAGGCTATGGCCATAACAATGAACCCAGGAATGCCCTTTTACTAACATTTATTATAGCTGAAGCAGGAATATTAATTGGTGAACTTGACGTGATTGCACGTGTAGTTTCTATGTTTTACATCGCTGCTTATGGATTTATAAACCTTGCTTTTACCCTCGAAAACTGGGCAAGTACCGACTTTCGGCCAAGCTTTAGAACTCCAAAATGGGTTGGGATTGTAGGATTTATTGCATGCTTTGCCGTAATGTTTAAATTGGATACCGTTGCTATGGTCATGGCAATACTTATCATGTTTACCATTTATTTTTTCCTTACCAAGAAAGAGCTCCAGGTTGATTTTGGCGATGTATGGCAAAGCGTATGGTCATCAATAGTTCGTTCATCATTAAGCCGCATTGCACGCAAAGGGCTGGAAGAACGCAACTGGCAGCCCAACATTATTTTGTTTAGTGGAGGAACGCAAGCCCGACCACATCTTATCGAATTTGGGATGCATCTTGTGGGGCGAAAAGGCTTCTTGTCCAACTTCGATTTAATGCAAAACGGCAAGGATAGCCTGGTAATTCCACGTTATAAACAAATTGATAACCTGGATACCGAAATGATGAACAAAGGAATTTTTACACGAAAGCATCTTTGTTCTGATATTTATGATGGCATTAAAAATATAGCCGGAACTTATGGGTTTTCGGGTATCGAACCCAATACTATAATGATGGGCTGGGGCCGGCATAGTGAAAATCCTGAAAGATTCCTCAACACGGTAAATTACCTCAAAGAGCTTGATATGAACATCCTGCTCATGGATTACGACAAAAATGTTGGTTTTGGAAAATACAAGCTTATCGATATTTGGTGGCGCACCACCGAACACAATGGAAATATTGTGCTCATGTTGCTTAAATTCCTTTGGCTCTCCGATGAATGGCGAAATGCTAAAGCAAGAATTCTCATTGTAAATCCAATAAATGAGCAGCGTGAAATAATCTTTAGGAATACCAGCTCGATTCTTGAAAATATGCGTATTCAAGCGGATATTAAAATAATTAACAACCAGATTGAGCAGCGTTCATTTTATGAAATTGTACAGGTTGAGTCGGTGAATTCTGATCTGATCTTCCTGGGCTTACCCGATATAAGCAAAGGCAACGAAGTTACATTTGTTGAAGAAACCAACAAGCTCTGCAAAGATATTGGCACAGTAATTCTACTCAAGGCTTCAACCCATTTTAAACAACTAAAAATTGGAACCGGACAGGCACTCTTAGGCCGTATCGAACAAATTGAACAGGTAAAAACAGATGACTTCTCTCCTGCCTCACTTCCTAAAATAAACTATCCTGATAAGGAATCCCTTGAAAAACAATTGAAACTACTTTTTGGCGATATGATGGGGATAAACAGGTATTTGAATAGCAATTATCTCCAAAAACTTTTTAGCTATCACACCAACCTAATTAATTTAATTGAAGACACCACCTATAAAAGTATTTCGAACATTAAAGAAAAAGTGCTGACCGAGGTTGGAGATCAGCAACAAAAAGCCATCGTTAAATTTGAAAGCAACCTGCTATTCAGGTTCAGGAAAATTATTGCTGATTTTGATGAACAGATTTTAGATTTGCAGCAATCGAATCTTAACGAAAGTATTGACTATTTTTTCAGGGAAATTGAAAAAGTAATTCAAAGCAGCCCAAAAAAAATCAATGTCTTACTTTCGGAAGTGGATTTGGATTATTCGCGGGCAAAGAATTTTGGCGACAAATATTTTGTTTTTCAACATAAGTTATCCAAAAGCTTGCAGCGTACAAGCCACGCATCTTTTAAAGTTAAATACAAATCAAATTTAACCAATCACCTCACAGCTTCCATTACAAGGCTGGTTTATGAAATGCTTGAAATATGGGGTGGTTCAACCTTGCAATTCAGCGTGAAGAGCAGGACAGTGATTTACCGCATTGTAAGTATATTTTTTACCTTCGAAAAAAAAGCCGTTTCCGGTATTGATGAAGCTTTTCTTGATGAAAAGCAACAAGCTATTGCAAGCGAAATTGAGAAACTAAAAATTAGCAATCGGGAAACTACTGAAACCCTGACATCCTATTTGTATTCAAACATTAACGAATTTATTCAAAAATTTTCGGATGGACTAAATCAGCTCAATGCCAATAAAGCCCTGGAAGGAAAAGCTTATGATATTAAGAGCACAAAAAACATTATAAAGTTTATATTCACAATTCCTCCACTGTGGAAGCAAAATCAGCGACTGCTTATCAACACCATTAAGCTGGAACTCGGCCTGCTTGCTTTTACAACAAAACTTCGTTCGATTCTATCGGGTGTTGCCATCGAAACTGGGGCCACTATTGAACGAGAAGTAATAGCACAGGAAATTGAAATGCGCGAAAAGTTGGTAAATTTCCTGGTACAACTTAAAGGTGAAACACCTGTAAAATTCAATCCTGAAAACTATGGAGAGCTCGAACAGCACGAAACATTCCATGCCTATTTTCATCAACTCATCGAAAAAACATTCAGGAAAATAAAGCTGGCCACGAGTGTGCTCCCCGAAACCATCGAAATTATTGCTGAGGATTCGGTGAATAACTTTTATGTACGCCAGTTTAAAAACATCGACACCGTAAATATTTCGGTGGCTGAATTGATGGACTACATGTTGCAAAGTGAATTTTTGGAACCCCTGCAGAAATTGGTTTCTGAAATCCCGTTAAAGCTCGAAAAAATTAACTCATCGATTAATGAGGTAATACGCAATCTAACATTTGGCATAGAAAAGGAAACTGAAACAAGCAAAGAAAACGCCCCAAAAGCCCTTAGCTTAATCCCGATCGTGGAAGAACACATAAAACTGTTCACATGCGAAATGGATAAATCAGCCGAGATAAAAACACAAATTATTAACCTTCTCAACGAACGGCTAAACACATTCGAAGACCGACTTTCTTTCCATTCATTTATTAAGAGTGCCAGCAACCTAAAACAATATATCAGGGACATCGAGATAAGAAAGCGCTGGTATTATTTACAAACCCTCAGGCAGGGCACAAAAAAGTTTATTCAGCACCAACTAAACCAAATTTGGTATCGCCAGAGCATTGGAGTGATGTTTACCCAACGCTTGAGAAAAGAATCAGACCCCGGGCATTTTAGTATTAATGATGCCATAAACCTTTGTGAGAAAGTTACTTTAAGCCCTGAAATTGGCCATAAACTGCCAGTTTATTATTCGCGTTTATTTATAAGAAAACAATATTACCTGAATGAGTTTTGGGTTGGCCGTAAACGGGAACTTGCCGAAGCGGCAAAAGGGCTGCGGCGCTACCTCGAAAAATTTAATGGTGGTTTATTGATATTGGGCGATAACAATTCAGGAAAAACATTTTTTGCTCAATATTTTGTTAATAAGTATTACCAGGATGCAACAATTTACAATGTAACCCCTCCTTATGGCGGTTCGGCAAATGTTCAGATTTTTAAACAATCGCTCGAAAACACATTCGAAATTAAGGGCTCATATTATAGGATTTTTAAATCGCTCCCTGAAAAAAGTGTTTTAATAATTGATGATTTATCGCTGTGGTGGGAAAAAAGTGCAAACGGCAGCGAGGTAATCGACCAGATCAAAGACCTCATTAGTAAATATAGCAGCAAATGCCTGTTTGTAGTTTTACTCCAAAAGCATAGTTTCGAACTCATAAATCGAATGAGCAGTATCGAAAACTATTTTATTAACACCATCGAATTGCAAGCATTCAACTCCGAAGAGTTGCAACAAATTGTACTTGCCCGCCACCAGTCGGGTGGCATGAAAATAAAACTTGCCAATAGCCTTCGCGAACATTTAAGGCCCTGGGATTACGCCCGGTTATTTGCCAAATATTTTACTTATTCAAAAGGAAATGCAGGGGTAGTATTAACGGCATGGCTTGCCAACATTACTGATATAGAAAAAGACTATATAACCATTGCAGCTCCAAAAGTTCCTGATCTTACTGTGCTCGAAAACCTTAAACCGGAATGGTATCTTCTGCTCTTACAGCTTATTTTGCATAAGCGGGCAAACCTGCGAAAACTCTCGCGTATCTCGCTCGAAAGTATCCAGGAAATGAAAGCGAAAATTGAATCATTAAAAAGGTCGGGGCTTGTTGTTGAAATGCAACCGGGCATATTCGAAATCAATAACTATCTTTATCCACACATTAAAAACATACTCATCGAAAAAGAAATGCTGTAATAATAATGGATCAATTTCTGGACATATCAAATAAATCAATCTATACAGTTATTCTGCTGGCCATAAGCCTGTTTTTTGTTTTCAGATTATTAAGCTGGATTTTGCCCATGCTAATGTTGCGAAAAGATAAACGCAAACATGCATGGAGATACACCTCGCTTTTCGAGTTGGGAGCCTGGATAATATTTATGATATGGTCGGTTAATTTTTTAATCGATAGCAGCCTGATTTATGCCATCGGGCTATTTATCATACTTTTTTTCTTTACCTTTTACACTGTTTGGATTGCCATCAAAGATTTTGTAGCAGGAGCATTTTTTAAAACAATTAGTCATTTTAAGATAAATGAAACCTTGAAAATTGGAGATTATACAGGCAAGATTTTAAAATTTACACCCACGGCTATCCTGCTCGAAACCGAATCAGGGGAATCAATTTTTTTACCATACAGCTTTTTATTTGGCAAAGTAATTATCAAATCCAATCCAACAGAAACCATACTTAGCCATACATTCAGAATCGAGGTACCTGCCTCTGGAAATTTATCAGGCATCATTAATAATATTTATAAGGACATATTAAACATGCCCTGGTCATCACTCAAAAAATCCCCTCAAATTAAACCAATTATCGAAACCAACACCGGACATTTACTCGAACTAACCATTTTTTCTATCGAAAAAGAGTATTTTCTTGAAATGGAAAATCTTATCAAAGAAAAATATATTTCGGGATCATTGAGAGTACAATAACGCAAATTACTGTTTATCAGTGTTTAACAATTTTTATCATGAATTAATCGAACTGTTTGCAGTACTTTTGCATTTTGATTTGTTAACTATCGATGAGGTTCATTGATTTAAAGTTTTTTGAAACTAACATTTGAAAATTGTGAATAATCAAATAATCGATACCAAAACATTAGATGGCAAAAGGCTTTATTACAGCTTTTTAGCCGGAGCACAACGCATATTCGATAACCAGGGACATTTAAATAAAATTAATGTGTTCCCTGTGAGGGATGCCGATACCGGCACAAACCTGGCCTCCACCATGAGGTCGATCGTTGACACAATAATTCCCACCGATAGCTTCTCCCATACTGCCAATGCCCTTGCTGATGCAGCGCTTGTAGGTGCGAGAGGAAACTCCGGGATTATCTTTGCCCAGTTTTTATATGGTTTCAGTAGCTCATTTAATAATGAAGACACCATTGATGTAGCAAAATTTTCGGCGGGTATTTCAAATGGTGTAGTTCAATCTTATGAAGCCATATCCAACCCTGTTGAAGGGACAATGATTACAGTGCTTAGAGAATGGGCAGAAGGCATCCAGACACTGAAAGACAAATTTGATGATTTCAACCAGCTGATAACTGAATCGTACCAAAACGCAAAAGAATCGCTTGCAAATACTCCAAAATTATTGGAGGTATTGGCAAAAGCTAATGTTGTAGATGCCGGGGCAAAAGGATTTGTGGTTTTCCTGGAAGGTATGATCGATTTTTTTAAGCATGGCGAATTAAAAAAAATACTCGGTGCCCGCAATGTGTTAAAAGTACAGGGATTTGATGGAACACATGAGCATGAAAATGCAAACTTCAGATACTGCACCGAGGCTATGTTGGTTTCGGACAATATTGAGAGAGAAAAATTAAGAAGTAAAATTGAGCATTTTGGTGATTCTCTTGTCTTAGCAGGCTCTTCCAAAAAAATGCGACTCCACATTCATACTGATACTCCGGATAAACTATTTGCCAAAATCAGTAAATTTGGAAGTATTACATTTCAAAAAGTGGACGACATGGTGATGCAAATGGATGTAGCTGAGAACCAAAAAAACAACATTGCACTGGTTACCGACTCTACCTGCGACCTGCCCCAGGAGTATATCGAAAAACACCAAATCAATGTGGTACCGCTAAGCGTACACTTTGGCGACACCTATTACCTTGACAGGATTACACTTAAACCCGACCGGTTTTATAAAATGCTTCCCAAAGCTAAGGAGTACCCAAGCACTGCGCAACCTACTTTTAAAGATTTTAGTAACAAATACAACTACCTCAGCACACACTACGACTCAGTTGTAGGCATTCACATAAGTGAGGCCATGAGCGGGACATGCTCCAATAGCCGTAAAGCAGCTAAAACAATAAGTAATTTTACAAAAAAACAAATCAACATTGTTAATACCAAAAGGCTATCGTCGGGATTAGGTTTGATAATGATGCGCGCTACCGAAGCCGTTGAAGAAAATATAAATCACGATGAATTGGTTGAAAACATTGGCGTTTGGTCCGAAAAAACTGAGATGTTTGTAACCACCAAAACCATGAAATATTTGGTTAAGAGTGGCAGGGTAAATCCTGTAAAAGGCTTTTTGGGGAAACTGCTTAATGTAAAGCCGGTTATCATTGTTAACAACGAAGGGAAAACCGATTTGGTAGGGAAACCACGCAGCGAAAAATCAAGCATGAAACTCACCATGAAAATGATCGAAAAAAAGATCAATAAACAAAAATTGTGGGGCTATGCCATTTCACATTCAGATAATGAAGTTGGTGCCGAATGGTACAGCGCTAAAATGTATGAGCTTACCGGTTTAAAGCCCCGATTTATTAATATTGCTTCCCCGGTTTTGGGAGTAAATGTTGGCCCCGGCGTAGTGGCACTTTCATTGATGTTCGAATAATTTCACGATATCATCCTCCGGAAAATTCCATTTTTTATGGATTAACCCGGATAAAATTAAAACCCCCCGAAAGATTTACTTTCAGGGGGTTTTTGTTTTAAACATGATTTGATCCAATCATCAATTACGAAAATCCATCATGCTAGTAAAATTTGGCATTTGATAGTGTAGCATAGAATAAATTAGTGCCTGTCCATAAAGTCAATGATTTTTTGATTTAAGAATTACGATTAATGCCAAGCTACGCTCGTGCATCCTACCAATTACATGTTTGTGTAAAGTACTGAAAAATATACCATTAAACAGACCTCTCAGTTCTCCGCCAGCTGGCGGATCCTTCGAGGTGACAACGCTTCCGTTTGGGTAGTGGGAGGAGGGAATCGGGCGCTTCGCGCCCGATTCCCTCCTCCCAAATCAACCCGTGGACGGGGTCATTTCGATGCCGCACTTGCGGCAAGAAATCTATTCCATAATGTCATCTCCTCATTATGCCCAAAAATTTTGGGTGAACTCTCGAAAAGAAACAAAAATTAAAATTTTTTGACTTTTTGGGACGATCGGAGATTTTAGATTGTGTTGAATATCACCAACATCTTAAATCGTTAATCTTAAATCTAAAATCGTATATCTTTCTAAAAGTCATTTTAATGACCAACTCGAATTACCCCCTTACCTCTCTTTTAATTCGCTGTACATGCCCACGGCCAAGTGCCTTCACTTCGCAACCCAGCTCAAAATACCTTCTGATTTTTTCGTCAGATAGCATACCAAAAGCATCAATAACAGCTATCGGGCCGCCAGCCCATTCAACGATATCATCTGGCGAAAGGTTGTTATACTCCTGGTGGGGTACTGCAAAAATTACAGCCTCCACCCCATCGAGAGCGGCTTTTAAATTTTGGCTAATCTTCATTTCCGACAATTGCTCCTGATTTCTAAAAAACCGTTTCCAGGAAGATTGGGCTGATGGATATGAATCCTGGTTTTCCAATTCGTACCAATGATCCACGTAAGGATCGTGTACGCGCATTTCGGCTCCCATTTCGGTGAGTTTTCTCACCACCATTTCGCTGCCACTATAACGGGTATCCCCCACATCCTGGCGATAGCTGGCACCACATATCAACACTTCTGCACCAGCAATATATCTCGCCATATTGCGCAAGGCATCGCGCACTAACTGAGCTACATGCAATCCGCGTGTATCGTTAATGTCGATGGCTGTTGGGGTAATCTTGAAAAGTGAATCTCCATCTTCAAAACCCAGAATATGGCGATATGCCCAATAACCAAGTCCACCATCTTTGGGCAAGCAATATCCGCCAATGCCCGGGCCCGGAAAAATCATATTGCTGTGCGTTGGCCTCATTTTTATGGCATCAATTACTTTGATTAGGTCAACTCCGTTTCGCTCGGCAAAAATGCTCCATTCGTGCAGGTACGCAAGAATAGTTGCCCTGTACGAATTTTCAACAATCTTCGTGGTTTCTGATTCGATGGGGCGGTCCATCACGGTGAGCGGAAAATCTTTGGTATTCAATACCTCGTGCAAAAACTTTTCTACTTTTTCGCGGGCAGGCTTATCGCAACCACTACACACACGCCAAAAATCGCGGATACTTGATACATATTCACGTCCGGGCATTACACGTTCAAAACTATGAGCCAGTATGGGAATTTCTTCAATTCCTCGTTTTGTGAATGCTTTCTTCAGGATGGGCCATGCCACAAACTCAGTAGTTCCGGGAGCTACAGTGGTTTCGATCAAAGTAAGGCAATGGGCTTGAATTTTCTCTCCAATGGTTTTCATGGTAGCTTCAAGCGCTGCCATATCCGCTTCGCCATTGCGCATATTACCAAGATCTTTTTTCTGATAATCGCATTGCACATCAACAACCACCACATCAGCCAACGACAACACATCACTATTGTAGGTTGCAATTAGAGTTTTGCTTTTTAAAACACATCTGCCAATCAGTTCGTCAACCTCGGGGTCTTCGGCTTTAACCGGGGATACGCCTGTATTAAGCACAGGAATTTTCCAGTAGCTCCTCACGCTTGGCCGCTGGCAACCTATAACGAACTTGGTATTTTTTTCGCTTTCATCCTTTGTATCGGCCACGATAGCAGCCATCACGGCACCTACAAAGCCTACACCCATTACAACAACGATTTCTTTGCCTTCAGCTTTTGCAGCATCGGAAAGCAACTTAACGCGATTAAACTCGGTGGTGTAATCGCCCTTTGAAGGGATTTCGTACTTTTTCCCATCAGGACTTACTGAATACTTAGATTCTTTCATATCACTAACTTTTTAAATAATTAATTAACAAACTATTAGACCCCCAGTAGAATTATCGCAGTATAGCCCCAAGCTGATGCTTGTATGTGCCGGCAATTTTGTTCATGGTTTTATCGATGATCTTATCTGTGAGTGTTTTGTTCTCGTCTTGCAAAATATAACTTAGTGCATAAGATTTTTTACCTTTTTCAATTTTATCACCTTCATAAACATCAAACAGGTTAACCTCCCTGAGTATTTTCTTTTCAGCATTATAAGCCAGTCGTTTCAAATCCTCGAACTCAACAGAGCTATCAACCAACAACGCCAAATCGCGCCGGACTTCGGGATATTTTGAAACCTGCAGATACGAAACCTGATGACTTTTGAGGATTTCGAGTATCAGCTCCCAATTAAAATCGGCCCAGAAAACAGCTTGTTTAATCTCGAAAGCAGCAGTTAACTTCTGATTCAGTTTTCCAAGTTCAATGACCTTTTTCCCGTTCCATCTCATTTGTAATCCATAGTCAAAAACATCATCCGATACATTTGAGGATTTAAACAAGCGGTCATCAATTTTAAGTTTTTTTAAAATACGATATACCACAGCCTTCAGGTAATAAACATCGCCGGATTTGTTGGCCTCGTACCAGCTTTCCCTGTTTACACTCCCGGCAACAAAGAGAGATAAGTGCATAGTTTCGCTAAAGCGCTCAGTTATATCTGTGCGAATATCATCGGAGTTTTGCACATAAGTTTTTCCAAATTCATAAAAACTTAAATTCAGGTTTTTCCGGTTGAGATTATATACAATGCTTTCGAGACCAGAGATTAACAAAGTCTGCCTCATTACACCCAAATCGATACTTAGCGGATTGAAAATTTTAACATCTTTTTGCTGATCAATAAAATTAAATTTTTCGCTGTACGCTGATTTGGTGAGTGAGTTATTTATAATCTCTGCAAAGCCATTGTTGCTGAGGTAATTTGAAACCAGATCCTGCACCTGCTCCCTGTCGGGCTTGGAAATATACGAAAGTGACGAACGCACCTGATCGGGGAAATCGATATTATTGTAGCCATAAATCCTCAGAATTTCTTCAACAATATCAGCTTCGCGGCTTACATCAGCCTTAAAAGTCGGGACTTCCACCGTAAACATTTCATCCGAATCGCTAATGATCTCCATACCCAAATAAATCAAAATATCGCGAATACGATCCTTATCAATCTTTTGCCCAATCAGCCTGTCAACGTTTGCATATTTTACTTCAATATGCCGGGGTTCAATTGGGTTAGGATAAACATCCTGCACCTCCGAAGACACTTCGCCACCTGCCAATTCCATTACCATCAACGCTGCCCTTCGCATAACATAAAGCGTGGCATTTGGATCGGCACCACGCTCAAAGCGGAAAGACGAATCAGTATTCAATCCATGAAATTTTGCTGTTTTCCTAATTGTTTTAGGATCGAAATATGCACTTTCTATAAAAATATTTTTTGTCGTTTGGGTAACCCCTGAATGAAGCCCTCCAAAAATTCCGGCCATACACATGCCTTCACTCTCATCACAAATCATCAGGTCGTTGCCCGAAAGTTCGCGTTCGGTTTCATCGAGGGTTACAAACTTTGTCCCTTTGGCAGGCTTGCGAATAATTATTTTGCCTCCTTTGATTTTATCGGCATCAAAAAAATGGGTCGGGTGTCCGGTTTCGTGAAGAATATAATTACTGATATCCACCAGGTTATTGATGGGTCTCAAGCCAATGGCCATTAAGCGGTTCTTGAGCCAATCGGGGGAATCCTGCACTTTGACATTAGAAACTGTAACCCCTGAATATCGCGGGCACGCTTCGGCATCTTCTACAATCACCTTGATGGGATAATTGTTGTTTTCGACCTTAAAACTGTCGGTGCAGGAAGTAACAACTTTTAAAGGATTGTTGGAATCCTGAAAGTTGAGCGCTGCCACTAAATCGCGGGCAACACCAACATGCGACATGGCATCGTTGCGATTGGGTGTAAGTCCAATTTCAAACACATAATCCTCCTCAATATTGAAATATTCGCGGGCTTCCATACCAATTTCAGCATCTTCGGGCAATACCATTATGCCATCGTGCGACTGGCCCAAACCAAGTTCATCTTCGGCACAGATCATCCCTTCGGAAACTTCACCACGAATTTTTGCTTTTTTTATCTCGAAAGGCTCATCACCTGAATACAGCGTTGTGCCCACGGTAGCTACCACTACTTTTTGTCCGGCAGCAACATTTGGCGCACCACAAACGATGGGCAACACTTTTCCTCCGCCAATATCAACCGTGGTTACACTCAATTTATCGGCATCAGGATGTTTGGTACAAGTGATTACCTGACCTGTCACAACGCCTTTCAGACCGCCTTTGATGGTTTCAATTTTTTCCAGACCTTCAACTTCAAGTCCGGTATCTGTTAATATTTTTGAAACCTTTTCGGGATCGAGGTCAATGTGGATATACTCTTTAAGCCAGTTATAAGAAATCTTCATCTATTGATCAATTTTTTAATTAAGGGCGCAAATGTAATAAAATGTGTTGGGAAAAGGGGGAGGAAGAAGTTAATCGTTATTTGTTAATTGTTGAGCGAAGCGAAATCCCGATTCTTCGGGATTAATTGTTGAGCGAAGCGAAATCCCGATTCTTCGGGATTAATTGTTGAGCGAAGCGAAATCCCGATTCTTCGGGATTAATTGTTGAGCGAAGCGAAATCCCGATTCTTCGGGATTAATTGTTGAGCGAGGCAAAATCCCGATTTTTCGGGATTAATAGATAATTGTGATTCGTTAATTGCCTGCCTCACTTTTGCGCAAGCCAACGCTGGAAGCCCGCTTCGCCAGCGAGGCGGGCAAGGCGGGTTAATCGTTGTTGGATAATTGTTACCCCGAATGCTTTCGGGGGTTATTCGTGATTATGTTTTTCGAATGATAAACACCGCTTTGTGCCCTAAGGGTTAGTATTTATGGTATTGGGCATTCCTTTTCCATAATTAAAATGCTTTAAATTTCTCACCCATAAAGTGTTTCAGGTTCCATTTTTTTGTAGTGTCCAAAGCACGTTCGAGGCAGATAAATTTTTGGTCGATGTGGGTTTTGAAGTGCTCAACAGTTTCGTTTGCAATTACCACATCCAAGCAAATCAGGGTTTCTTTCCCGCCTGACGGCGAGGCAGGCTCGCCATCGGTAGCAAACAGAATTTCGTTTTTCTTGAATTCTTCTTGTTTGCTAAGGGTGTAGTTTAGCTTGAACCCATTTTTAAGTAGAATTTCTGTAATTAATTCTTCTCTGTTAAATGCAGAAACCAACTGAGCTTCTTTACCTTTGATGTATTTTTTGAGTAATTCAATATTTTCTTCTTCTGATTTTTCAGGGTCGGGCGCAAACTCAACTCTTGGGAAGTTTGATTTCACCAGTTTAAAAACTTTAAACCCCAGGCCTTTTGTTTTCTCTTCTTTAGTTTTAAAAAGGTCTCCCGCAGATTCCGCAGAATTGTGCAGATTTTCAATTACGCGTTTGTTGCGCTCAATGGTGATGTCGCTAATTTTTTTATAGCCGGCTTTGTAGGCTTCACTTTTTTCGTTTGTGGTTTCAGGAAGCTGAACAAGAATGTATTTGCGATTACCGCCGTCTTTTTGGTTAAGTTCGGTTACTGCTTGCCCTGTTGTTCCTGAACCTGCAAAGAAGTCGAGAATGACCGAATTTTTATCATTTATTATAGTATAGAAATGCTTTAATAGTGATGTTGGTTTGGGAAATGAAAATATCTTGAATCCAAATAAATCAACCATTTCTTTATTACCTCCTTCATTCATACCAACACTTTTAGGCAGGAAAGTAGAAATAGCTCTAATGGCCTCTGTACTTCCATTTTTTATTAAAGCTTTTTCTTTATCCTCACTTTCAAAAACACGATAGGCAGGGATTGATATTTTCAGAAAATTATAATCATTTGGAAAAACAATTTTCCCTTTATTGTAATAATCTTCAAATGTATCTTTTGTTACTGCCCAAACACGATTTGGATTAAATGGATATGATTTGTCAGTTTTTGGGTCAACTAAATCAAACGCCGAATTTGGTCGTTCCTCGGCACTCGTTTGTTTTGTCAAGTCAGAAAGTCTCCATCTATCTTCAGGATAATCATCTGTTCGGTAATACTTTCTTTCTATTGCTAATCCTGCATTATATTTTTCTTTGGCATACGATATTATCCACTCATAATCTTGAGAAACTCCAAAGGGGACATCGCTTTTTGCTGTTCTTTTTTTCCAGGGAAAAACTGCAACAAAACACTCCTCCCCAAACACTTCATCACACAGCTTCCGTAAATGATGTACTTCATTATCATCAATAGAAATAAATATTACACCATCTTCACGGAGCAGTTGCCTTGCAATAAGTAATCGGCTGTACATCATATTCAGCCAGTTACTATGAAACCGACCATCAGTTTCTACATTGGTATCAATTTTATAACCGTCCTCAATGTATTCTGCATCCTCCCAATATTCTTTTTTGTCCTGGTTAAATTTGTCGGAATACACAAAATCTTTTCCTGTATTATAGGGTGGGTCGATGTAGATGCACTTTACTTTTTCGCGATAACTATTGCTCAATAATTTAAGAACATTCAGGTTTTCGCCTTCAATAATCAGGTTTTCGCTTTCGGTAGGGTTTACGCTTCTTGCTTCGTCATAAATAAGGGTAGCATCGGTAGGCGTAAAAGCTTCCCTTTTTGCCTTGCTTTTGCCAAACCAACGAAATTCGTACCGTTCAGTTTCGCTTATGCTGGCATAGTCCATTAGTTTGGCAATTTCACGAATACTTACTTTTCCTTCGTTTGCAAATAAATCGGGGTATAACTTTTTTAATGTTTCCAAACGTTCCTTGTTCCAATCGTGGGTTTGCACGTTTTCCATCGGGTTGTCAGTATCTTTAATATCCTTATTCATTTTTCAATTTTTTAATGGTCATATTTTCTACCAACGATTTCATTTGAGTGATTGCCATTTGATTCAATTGCACCAATCTATCTTTTTGCGGTAGATTTTGGTGAATAAGCATTGCGTTTATGCTTTCTAAATTTGATAATACTACCAATTGCTGAATAGTAGCTTCGTCTCTGATATTTCCTTTATGGTTTGGATTCACCATGCGCCATTGTTTTGCAGTTTTTCCAAATAGGGCGATGTTCAACACATCTGTTTCGGTGGCATAAATTACAGATGTTTGTTTGGCATTGAGTTGCTGTGGGATAAGGTTTTCTTTTATGGCATCTGTATGGATTTTATAATTCACTTTTGCCAAAGTGCGCTGAAAGCTCCATTCCAATTTTAAACGGTTACTTTCATCGTCTTTTAATCGTTGGTATTCTTTTACAAGTAATAATTGGAATCTTGGACTTATCCACATCCCGAAGTGAAAAGCAATATCTTTATGCCCATAAGTTCCTCCATACCGGCCAGCCTTTGCTGTTAAACCAATTGCGTTCGTTGCATTAATCCAGTTTTTTACTGATAAAACAAAGTTATTGCTTCCTGCTTCATTTCTAATTGTACCGAATTCGGTATAATTAAAATTGGGGTTATACAAAGTTTCCCATTCTCCAAGGTATTCAATAGTATTTTTTAAACTAAGCCATTTAATAATTACAACATCTTGTAGTTGACTTTTAGCCATATCTGTTAAAGAAATGTAATCGTCTTTTTGCTGTGAAACGATTGTTATTTCAGTGCCTTCTATATTTATTTTTTTTGTTTTACTCATTTTAGCAATCTTGTTTTATCGTTTTCCTGACATCAGGAAAATGATAGGTGCAATTATCCATTTAATTCATTTATCGTTTTATTGGCTTCTGTTTTGAAGTACTGGTAATCTTTTACTGGAGCTTTGTATTGCACATCCACGCCAAGCGTTGCAAAGTGTTTAAGCGCACATTGTATTTTGTAAATCTCGCTTTCTTTGAGCGATTTTTTATCGTTAATGTCGTTTGTTCCTTTGGTTTCTATTACAAAATAAAACTCACTTTCGTTGCCATCCCTCAAACTTTTGCGTTTCATCACAATCCCAAAATCAGGATTATATTCGCCAATAGGTGTTTGAATTTTGTAATAGGCTGGAAGTTTCATAAAGCAAATTACTTCATCGTCCATGTCAGTTTGTTCTGCAAAACGGCTTTCGATATAGCTGTCAACCAGCATCCTGTTATAAAATCCCCTGTTTGGCGTGTCGAGGTATTGGGCACTGTCAACTTGCTTCACAAAATCTTCAAAGTCGAACGGGAAAATTTCATTTGTTAAGTGGTAATCTAAACCGCGTAGCATTTCCTCCAATTCAATATTTTTAATAATTGTAGATGCTTTTTGAATAAATAGTGGAGGGTTTTTTATTATATTCTCAGGCTCTACACTTTTTAAAATCACTAAGGCTGAAGATGCACATAAGCCTGTGTTCTCGCTAATTTCTTCCATTAAATCCAACGAAGAAAAGTGTGCTTTGAGTTTGTAGGTTTCTTTGCCGCCAAAAGTATCTTGAATCCCTTCTTCTTCAATTGTGCCAATCGACCGGCTACTCACCTCTGCGACATAATCGGCTATTTCAATTTTATTAATTGCTTTAATGCTTCTTTCAATTAAAGCTGCTTCATTAAAAGCAACGGTGTAGTTTGTTTTCTTTGCCAAAGCTGTCCAAAAACGATTAAATGCTTTATTTATGCTTTCATTCTCGCTACGCTTAAAACGAACGTTATTTTGCGGCTTCCCTTTGTGGGTATGTGTCATTCCTGCACCAACTCGTGAAGTTCCATAAACTTCTTTTATTTCTTCCTGGTACTGTGTTACAAAGGTTTCGTAAGTTTCGTTCGGAATTACTGTAAGTTGGTTAATGCGTTCAGCATCTTCTACACTCAATTTGTCATAAACCCTTTGTCCCTCTATATTTACACAAATCCGTAATCCTCTACCTATTTCCTGCCGTTTTTTGATTTCAGAATAGGAGTTGCTCAAAGTGGCAATATTGAAAATATTTGGATTATCCCATCCAACTCCAAGCGCAGAATGTGAAAAGACAAATTCAATTTTATTAGCCGTTTCATTTCCATAATTTAAAAGCCCGACTTTGTCTTTCAATATGGCATCAAAAACATCTTTGTTTTTACGCATTGAGTTTTCATTGTCAGTAAATTCCCCTTTTCCAGTCTGGGCAAAATAGAACCCTTGAATTGCATCAATATGCTCAGGAGTTGGTAGCTGATTGTTGTGGAATTCGGGATACAACTCTTTGTATTTTTCTATGAAGATATTTTTAATAATGGGGTCTTCACTAATGTAATTGGCAACTCTGTCGATGAAAATAAGCGAAAGGCATTTGATACCTTGCGCTTGTAATTTTTGCTTTTTTGTAAAGTGCCTAATAATTAGCCATTCCAGTTGCAAAGCCCAAATGCTTTGAATATCTCCTGATGCTTGCTTTTCAAAAATTTCAGTTCCATTTGTAAACGAAACAGACCATTTTCCTGTCCTCAGGCTTTTATTAATTCTGGTTATTTGATAATTTAAATAACTGGGATTATTTGTAACTACACCAAGATTATCTCCTTGTACAAGCCATTTGGTTTCTCTAAATTCAATCTTTCCGCTTTTGGATTGATGCCAGGCTTTTATTTTGGCTTTTGGGCCGCCTTTCCCGTTTTGAGTTTCCGAAAGTTCAAGTTTTAAAGTGGCTTCATCATTTTTTTCGGTAACTGTCAAAACTTCAATCTTTTTTACCAGACCTTGTTTGTAACTATCATAAGGAGTAAGACGATACATTTTGTTTTTTGAAACCTTGTGAGTTGCCGAATAACGAATTTTAAAAAGTGGATTGAGTTTTTTAATTCTTTCTATTGAATTATCGGTGTCCATTCCTTCCTGTGGTTCATCCATTATGATGATTGGATTTGTCTTTCCAATTGCTTCAATAAATGGTACGTTGAAGAATAGGTCTTCACGCTGCGCGCGATTTAAAATTCTATCGTCAGATGCAAAAGAAGCTAAAGTCATAACCATTATTTGCGGATGTTGTTCCTCAATAAAGTTGCTTACTTTATTTAATCTCTTGCTGTTGTATTCAAAAAAATTAGGAGTAAAACCATAGATACTTTCCAGTTGTTTTTCAAAAGCTAACAACGTGCTCAAAACTCCCTGTCGGATTGCAATGGATGGAACAAGAATTATGAACTTTGTAAATCCATATTGCTCAAACAATTCGTAAACAGATTTGATGTAAACAAGTGTTTTACCTGTTCCTGTTTCCATTTCAATTGTTAATTCCTGTTCAGGAGAAAGTTTTGCAATTTCTTCATCAATTCCGTTTTCGAGCAAAACAGTCTTAATATTTTCGATTAATTGCTCATTTGATAGCGTACAAATATTTGAACGAATACCTTCTACACAAGCATTGTCGAATATATTTTTGTCGTTTCCTTCAAATACATTAACAATAGACTTGATTGCCGTTTGCTGGTATTCCAGTTCCTCTAATTTAATTTCCATCCCTTAGGCTTTTTTTTGGTTAATGTATTTCTCCAGTTAATTTGTCTATTTTCATTTGTGATTTATCACTTGATTAATTTCATTTGACAATGATAGTCAAATGAATCAGTTCATTTTATACTTTTCTTTATTTAGTTTTTCTCAACTTATTAACAGTCGCAAGGCTTTACTATCTTTGAATGCTGAATAAAAAAACTATTTAAATGAAAACTTTTGCCGCACTTTTATTTCTGACACTTTGTGTAACCATCTCATTTGCACAAAATAAATATTTACCGGGTTTTATTATTACGCCCGAAAACGATACCATCGAAGGGAAAATCAGCGATAAGATTAAGCCCGGAGCCGGAAAAGTAAAGTTCATCGACTCAAAGGGCAAAAAGAAAACTTATTATCCCCGACAGATCAAAGGTTTTGCAATTAACGACAGCATAAAATATCAATCCATTCTACAAACCGAAAATGCTGAAGCTACTGCGTATCATATTTTCGCGCTGCTAATTAGCGATGGTTATTACAGGCTTCTGGCCACAAAAGACAAAACGAGAAGTTTATCAAAATCTACGAATGACAAAAAAGAAAGTGGCGGGTACAATTTTTATATCCAGGAAAGTAAGACCGGGAAGTATTTTAAACTTACAAAAATTTCTTATCGTAATCAGCTTGCTGACCTGGTTGGTGATTTTACCGAACTCCGGCGGGAAGTAAGAAACAAGGTTTACAATTACGATGAAATTCCGGAGGTAATTGAAAAATATAATGGCTGGAAAAACGAACATGTTAGAGTCCGTCCATAAAGTCAATAATTTTTAATTTAAGATTGATCCCACACGAACGCATAGCCGTAAGGTTAAGAAACCATAATAAGTGAATACTTGTCAAAAGGCTGAAAGCCTTTCATATCAAAAGAAGGAGCGCTGCTCCTTCTTAAAACAAATGTAGAAGTATCCTCAGGCTGAAGGCCTGATACATTTTTTTGTCCCAGGCTTTCAGCCTGTATGACATATTTGGAAAACATGTTAACTTGACGGCTATGCACACGTGCAGGAATCGACCGAAGGACTCCTACGGAGGAGATTTTAGATTTTATTGAATATCGCCAACATCTTAAATCTAAAATCGATAATCTTAAATCTTATATTTTTCTATATCTTCCTTTAAAGACCGACACTTTTTAGCTTATCCTGCTCCAATCGTATTTGTATTTTTGCAAGTGATGTAGTCTTCCGGCCAAAACTGCATTTTTAGGTTTTTGCAATATGGGGTCGTCTGCGAGTATCTCGATGGCAAGGCTCCGGGCAAATTTCAGAATTTTTTCGTCGCGAATAATATCGGCCAACTGCATTTCCAAAACACCGCTTTGCTGTGTACCATGCATATCTCCGGGTCCCCGCAACTTCATATCTACTTCTGCAATTTCAAAACCATTGTTGGTTTCCACCATAGTATCAATCCGCTTGCGGCCATCGGAAGTCAGCTTGTAGCTGGTCATTAAAATACAAAACGACTGGTCGGCACCACGCCCTACCCTTCCCCTCAATTGGTGCAACTGCGATAAGCCAAACCTTTCAGCATTCTCGATAACCATTACCGATGCGTTTGGCACATCCACGCCTACCTCAATTACAGTTGTTGCAACCATAATGTTTGTTTCGCCTTTTACAAAGCGCTGCATCTCCCAGTCTTTCTGGTCGGTTTTCATCTGTCCATGCACAATACTCACGGCATATTCAGGGAGTGGAAAAGAACGGACAATGCTATCGTAACCATCCGTCAGATCTTTTAAATCGAGTTTTTCCGATTCGTGAATCAAAGGATAAACCACATAAATTTGCCTGCCTTCAGCAATCTGTCTCTTCATAAAACCAAATAGCTGCGAACGCTTGCTATCGAAATAGTGCAGGGTTTGCACAGGTTTTCTGCCGGGTGGCAGTTCGTCAATCACCGAAACATCAAGATCACCATAAACTGTCATGGCCAAAGTTCTTGGTATTGGCGTGGCCGTCATAACCAAAACATGGGGAGGAACAGTATTTTTTTTCCACATCTTAGCTCGTTGCTCCACACCAAACCTGTGTTGTTCATCAATTACTACCAGGCCAAGGTTTTTAAATTTCACCTTGTCTTCGATCAAAGCATGGGTTCCGATAAGAATATTTAAGGAACCATCCTCGAGTTGCTGATGGAGCAGCTTTCGTGCTTTTGATTTTGAGGAACCTGTGAGCAAGGCTATCTTTAAATCCAAATCACCTAAAAATTTACTAAGGGTTGCAAAATGCTGTTGTGCCAATATTTCGGTGGGAGCCATCATTGCGGCCTGAAAACCGTTATCGATGGCAATGAGCATACACATTAATGCAACAAGCGTTTTTCCACTCCCCACATCTCCTTGCAACAAACGGTTCATTTGCTTGCCTGAACCCATGTCGGCTCTTATTTCGCGAATCACACATTTTTGGGCATCAGTGAGTTCGAAGGGCAAATAATTTTTATAAAAACTATTGAACTGATCTCCTACCACTTTAAAAACATGCCCTTGAACACTTGAAGTCCTGATAAACTTTTGTTTGAGCAGGATGAGCTGGATAAAAAACAATTCCTCAAATTTTAACCGGGCCAGCGATTTATTAAGGATGGTTTGATTTTTAGGATGATGTATATTGATGATGGCATCCTGGCGTGAAATAAACTTTAGCCGGGCAATGATTTCAGCGGAAAGGGTTTCATGTATTTGATTATCAATTTGGGCAATCAGTGTTTTTGTTAAACGTGCGAACGCCCTGCCGTCGAGTCCCCTGCTCTTGAGTTTTTCAGAGGAATTATATACTGGTTGTAAAGTGGCTTCGGGGCCGGCTTCAATATCAACCACAGCTTCAATGTCAGGATGGGCAAAGTTGTAACGCCCGTTAAAATAGTTTGGCTTTCCAAAAATAACATAATCAAGATTTGGCGATATTTTTTGAGCCACCCATTTTATTCCCTGAAACCAAACCAGTTCAATCGATCCGGAATCATCCTGCAAAAATCCGCTTAACCTTTTGCCTCGCCCCTCACCTACTGTTTTTAACCCGGTAATTCTTCCTTTAACCTGCACATAGCTGCTTTCGCCGGAAATTTCGGCAACTTTGATAAATTTGCTGCGGTCAACATAACGAAATGGAAAATAATGAAGGAGATCATTAAAAGTAAAAATACCAAGCTCTTTTTTAAGTAGTTCGGCCCTGGCCGGCCCCACTCCTTTTAAAAACTCAATGGATGTACTTAATAATTCGCCTGACATTATATTGGTGTTTATCACACAAAAGTAAAAGAAAAACTCCTTACCGGAGGCCGGTAAGGAGTTTCAAATATATAATATTTTAAATGTAGTTTAGTAAGTCCAAAGTTCGCCTTCAAAGTTCCTAAGTTCCTCTTTTATTCTGTCCGACTCAAGCAGGGCATCTATCCCTAAGGTGTATTCACGAATTTGACGATTGTAAACATTATCTTCCTTGGTGATATAACTCGAAAATTGCCTGGTAAGAAAGAACTCATCATACGACAAGCGGTTCGCACTATTGTGAAGGTTAAACACTTCCGACCTGGCAAGGATTGGCCTGATTTCGTCAAAGTAGAGCCAGAATAGATTTTTATAACCACTCAATTCACCTGTTTCCAAAATATCAGGAGTCTGGGGGCAAATCCCTAAAATCCTTACCTGCATTTCCGAACGTTGCTTATCGAATATCCAATCTTCTTTAATTAAAAACCTAAGCACATCAGTGGGTTCAAATTCATCCAGGGTTTTTACATCGATAAATGCATTTGGATCGTTTGGATCCTGCTGTTTCCGCATCACTGAATCGCTTAGGTTTTGCTCAACCTGGTTTGCTGTGAGTGGTAATAAAAGCTCAAAATTATCCGTAGCAGTATTGTATTCATACGCAGTAATTTCTCCTCCAAGCACTGCATCCCACAAAACCTGCATTAAACTACGCCAACTACCCTGAGGTGTTTCAGGATAGTATAAGGGCTGATTAATCTTTTCGCGTAAATCAACAACCCGCCAAACTCTTTTTTCCCAAAAAACATCCGATTCTCTGAGGTATGGATAAGTTAATGGTTTCAGGTCGTCGATATGTACCCGGCCATAAGCTTTATCTTTTGGTGCTGTAATTTGAGACGAGTTTGCCGGCTGGCTGTATGCAGCCATCGAGCAGGTGATAAATAGCATAAATAGAGCAAATTCAAAAATTTTATTACGCATAATACAATTTATTTAATCGTTAAATTAATTGGGTTCAATGGTACATCCTGACCATCGGGCCCACGCGCCACTATTCTTTCAAAAGTTATTCGTTGTCCCTTGCGCGAATTGGTTATATCCCTTAACATTACCTCCGAAAACCTACCACTATTGGAGGTGTTTCTAATTGAATTTTCGCCCACCGACATTACCATATCAAACGAAACAATCGTAAAACTTAAATCAAAATCAAACCCTTCAGCTTTTTCGGCAATAACCACGGGAGCAAATAATAAATCGTCACGATCAACATTGCCTTCCATCACTCCTGCAACCTTAGCAGTTGGAGGCGGTACTTTCTTCAGCCTGAAGTTCATCTCTCCCATTTTTTTAATTTCACCATCAATTTCGGCTGTAACAGAAATTATAGCTCCAACATTTCCTTGTGGTTTTTTATCAACTTTTACCAGCCAGCCATCTCCGAATGGGTTTTTATAAAGTTTCCCGATATTAATTTGGGGTGTTAATTTTTCGTTGGGGATTCCGGGAGATGAAATATCAACCGGGTTTTCAACACCAACATAAAATACGTTCATTTTGGTTGGCGAAACTGTTAACGATGGTCTTGCCACGGTAAACTCATCATTAAAAAAATGGGTATTGATATCTCCTGTACCGGTTTTTACCCTGATAAAACCGGCATATTTTTGAATACCCTCAATTGTAGCGGGCAGTTTAAATTGCACCAAACCTTTTCTACCATCAATTTGCATAGCCGAAGCCATTTGCGATACAGGAAGAGAATCTACGCCCATCATAATAAAAACCTCGGGGTTTTGTGTAGTGCTGTAGGCGGCTACAATTGCTTCGGCTTCGTAATCCTCTCCAATAAAAATATATTTCCGCTTTGGAAGAATTTTGGCTGCAATTTTATCGTACTTGAAGTCTTTAGCATCTACTGCATCAAGAAGGTAATTTACAATATCAAATTCAGCATTATAAATCTCAGTATTAATTTTATTTAATATTGCTACATCAGCAGCCAAAATGGTATGATAAAAGTTATATTGAATCCAATTTTGTTTTACACCTTCAGTATCTCTATATTCAGCATCGGTTGTCAAACCAATTTTTACCCGGTCTCGTTCTTCCGGTTTAAGCAGGTTAAACATTGCAGATCGAAAATCATCAATCCTTTTCTTTAGAACTTTCCCAGCACCTTTCGAACCATCTTCGCTACCATAAAAAAAGTAATTGGTAGGCGTGTCATAATCATCTTTATTTTTAACTTTACTCAAATCGAGAACCTTGGCAGTATCAATCGTCACTTTTTCGGTAAGTGAAATCAGTTCATATTTAATACTGTCGATATAAGATATCATTCCATTTGATAATTTTCGGGCATCAATAGCTTTATCAAAGAAAGGTTTAACTTTTACCTGATCGTTCTGATATTTTTTTTCGAATGCATTATAGGTATCATCAAGTTTTTTTGTAAAATTTTCATTAGTCAATTCCACACTATCATTTACCACCAGGAAGGCATTGAGCATCTCCTTCGACACATTTAATGCCAGCAATGCCGTGAGTACAAGGTACATCATGGCAATCATTTTCTGACGTGGTGTTTCTTTATATTCAGCCATTTATGAAAATATTTTCAGGATTAACTTCATTATTTAACATTCATTGCTGAGAGCATATTTCCATAGATGCCATTTAAAGAAGCCATCTTTTTGGTCAGATTATCCATTTCGGTTTGATAATTGACAGTTTGTTTTGCTGATTTTTCCATATCAGCAAGAAATCTTGACATTGTTTGGTTGAGCAGAGCAGAAGATTTCGATTGCTGTACGGACGACTTGAGCTGCAACTCGTAAAGCGTATTTAGCGAACTTAGGTTTTCGGATAATTTATTTAACTGACCATTGAAATTTGTATTTTTCTCAGTCGATTTTTTCAATTCTTCAATATTTTTCAAGATACTTTCTGAAGATTTAAAGTAGCTCTCCGACAATTTGTTAGCGGATTCGGATGCTGATTTGATGCTATTTGATAGTACCTGCGAGGCATCAATATCCAGCTTGAGCGATTCACTTGTTTGAGCATAAACTTGTTTAAGTTGAGCAGCAGCTTTTGAAGCGTCTTTTACATTTGTTGAAAATTCGCCCGATACCTCCAACTCTTTTGCCAGGGCAGCAGATGTTTTATCGTACGAACCGGCAAGTCCGACCACTGATTTTGATGCGCCGTTAAGTTTAGCTACAAATTCATCATTAGCAATACTGGTTTTTGATAAATCGCTAATCTTATTGGTGGATTCACTCAGGTTATTAAGGCCTGAACCAAGCCGGGCGATCACCTCCTCATTAATATTTGCTTTTTGGAGCATTTCGTCCAGTTGATTTGTTTCTCCACCAGCTACTTTACCACTTACCATTTCATCTTCTTCTCCGTAGTAATCGCCTGAAAGTTCAGGATGAACCTTGCTCCAATCCGGTTCAACGTGGGGTTTCTGCAGGGCTGACAAGGCAAAAATTATTGCTTCGGTAACCATACCAATAAACAGTGCCTCATTTGCCCCTTTAATGTGAGTAATTTTAAAGAGTGCACCAATAATAACAATAGAGGCTCCTAATCCGTAGGCAACCGACATAAACCGTCTGAAGAAAGACCCCTCTAATGCACTTTCGAATTTTGAAAATGCTGTTTGCTTTTTTTTAACTGTTTTTGATTTCATTAACTCTTTTGTTTCGGGGAAAAAATAAATTTTGAATTTCTACTATTAATAAACATTTGATGCTTTGGATGGATTATCTCCTTTTGATCGGCCAAGGTATGGCATTATGCATCTGAAGCCAACATAAGATTTGGCAGTATCCTGGTATTCATAATCACGGGTAGAAACCAAAAGGTAATATTCGATATCTTTCCAGGAGCCGCCTTTAAGAACCTTTCTTTTCATGGCAACCGGATCATCAGCTTTAGCATTGTATTCATAATCAGGATTTAAATCCCAGGTAATAACGTTTGATGATTTGTTAAATGCACTGCGAGTCCATTCAGAAACATTACCCGACATATCATATAATCCAAAACTATTTGCATCAAAATGCCCTGCTATCACAGTTGTTGTGCCTCCATCGTCAACATAATTTCCCCTATTGGGTTTGAAATTGGCAAGTAAACATCCTTTTACATTCCTGCTGTATGGACCTCCCCACGGGAATGGGTTGGCTTCATAACCAGCACGTGCAGCCCACTCCCATTCAGCTTCCGAGGGTAACCTGAAATCATTTAATCCAGACTGGCCTTTACTGCCCAAATAGGCATTAAAAATTGCAGAACGCCACACGCAAAAAGCCCTTGCCTGATTCCAGTTTACTCCAACCACCGGATAATGATCGTAAGTAGGATGCCAGAAATATGATTGTGTTAAGGGTTCATTATAGCTGTATGGAAAATCGTGTATCCAGCAAAGTGTATCGGGATAAACATTTATAACTTCTTCTTTCACATAAACAGATCGGTCATCCATACCTTGCGGACGATTAGCAAAACTACCGTTTGTTGCATCAGCTTCCTGGGAATAGTCTTTCCTGGCGGCACTTTTTAAATCAATCCAGAAATACCTGTACCTTAACTTTCGTGTATCAACTTGCTTTTTCCTAAAGTACCTTTCGTTTTCCGGAAGGAATAAATCTTCGGTTGCTTGCACTGTTTCTTCATCCTGCCAATCAATATCAGTATCCCAGTTTAAAAATGGCGGATCGTACAATTCGCCTGTTTCTTCATTTTCTTCAATCAAATATTCTTCAGGGTTTATTTCTCCGAGCATTGATCTCACCATCGAATCTTTTACCCAATAAACAAATTGCCTGTATTCATTATTGGTAATTTCAGTCTCATCCATATAAAATGAACTCACGGTAACCCTTTTCGGACTGTTAATTTTCGAATAGGGTACATCTTCTTCACCAACCCCCATAACATAAGTTCCCAATGGAATAAATGCCATGCCATACGGGTCTGGTTGGTAGAATTTTGGACGATTCTGAACGCCGGTCAATTCACCGTTGCCACTATTGCTGCAACTACTAATTATGGCTGTAATTAGAAGGAAAAAAAATAGTTTTCTCATATTAACTGCTGATTTTACAAACAGAGTAACGACTTTGCCTATGCTTTATTATAATGGTAAAATATTCAGGTTATTATTTTGAATCTCTTTTGCTGTGCCCGTTTCAGGCGATAATTTTATTATTATACAAGGTGCAAAATTAAATACATAATTTTTCACGTAGCCCTTTCTCAACAATATTATTACTGATTTTTTTGTCAAAATCATGTTAAAAAGAGAGGTATGCTCACAAATTATAAAAATCTGGTATTTCGGTAAATCTTTCTTACTTTATCAATTTCAATTTTGAAACAATAGCTGGCCCTAATTTCATGTGTACCGGTTGTTCCAATTGCCGAAGTATTTATATCATACGAATAGCCAATATTAAAGTTTTTGTAGTCGAAGCCTACTATCAGTGCAACAGCATCCTGGTATCTGTAAGTAACGCCTCCCCAAAATTTATTTTTATACCTGAGCAGGGTTGTCAGGTCGTATTGTGTGGATGCCAAATCAGTTTTTATCAATAACGATGGCATTACATCGATTGCGGGTGTGTTTGGAAATTGAAATTCGAATCCCCCCATAAGATTTATCTGACGCTTGAGTTTGAATTGTGTTCCGTCTTTTTTTTCAGATTCGAGCAACTGGAGCACAGAAATCCCTGCATAATAATTGTCCGGAATCCTGTAATACAAACCAAAGCCAACATCAAAATACATATCGGTTTCATCTGCTTTATCACGAAGTATCGGGTCGTTTGGATCAATAAAATCCAGTTTTCCAAAATCGATTGATTTATTGAGCAGGCTAAGTTGAATACCAATCCCAAGATCGCCGGCACCAAGTGTGGTTTGATATGCATAATTCAGATTAAGATAAATATCATTAAAGTGCCCAATCTTATCCTGCACTATTGTAGCGCCTAAACCTCCACGAAGCACTTTTACCGGGGAATGTACCGATACCAAATATGTTTCAGGTGCAACAGAAACGCTTGATGAATTTCCGTCACCATCAGAACTTGTTTCTTTAAATCCAACCCATTGTTGCCTCACTAAACCGGTAACACAAATTCCATTGGCAGCTCCTGCATACCCGGGATTTAGCGCCAGTTTGGTAAACATGTATTGCGTGTATTGTGGCAACTCCTGTGCCTGCAGAATAACAGACCCAACCAATAAGAAAAAAAATGTAATCTTTTTAATCATAAAACAGCACTTACTAAATCTGCTACAAATTAAACACTTTTACATCTATCTGCACAGTTCAATTGATGACAAAATAAACAAAACACAAAATTTTTGT
Organism: uncultured Lentimicrobiaceae bacterium; assembly: GCA_964593705.1. GTDB lineage: Bacteria > Bacteroidota > Bacteroidia > Bacteroidales > 4484-276 > SABY01. Next base: position 34,253 of record CAZQIV010000027.1, read on the forward strand.
TTTTAATGAACTGCAAACGTCAGTATAATAATGATATTGCAGATTTATGGAATTGCTCCTTAAAATGGAATTTTTTAATAAAAATTGGAAAGGAAATTTTAATATCACCCGGGTTTACAAAATCGCTTCAAGATCAGATTTTGAGGAATCGACAAGCAATGATGAAGAATTTGTGAGAATATTTATTATTTCATTTATCTCGCCATTTTTTTTGGAGATATACTTTATCGAAAGATTAATCCCGGAATTTTCGTAAAAAATAAAAGCATCGGGGTTATCAATCCTGAAATCGCTCCCCGGCTTATAATCGACCTTCCCGAGATATTTTTCCAATAATAACCCGGCAATTTTTGTATGGTCAACTTTCCTGATGTCAGGAAAAAAAAGCTCTCCATAAAAAAATTCATCATTAATAAAATGATAAATCCGCCTCACACCATAGCTAAAAATATGTTCTTTAAATCCAAGTCTTCGCCATTTAAAATCTTCATATTTTTGAATATCATAATAACTAAAATGTCCTTTGAGTTTTCGGATTTGCTTAAAAGTTAATCCATAATCTACATCTCCAAACCTGATTGGTTTATCGCTTATAAACTTTTCAACTGATCTATGATCTTGTAATACTTTTCGAAAATGATTGAGAGGATCCATTTTGGAACACGGCCGGAGATAGTTTTGGTGTGAAGTTTTTAAATGGAGAGATTCGATAACTGAATGTTGAAATTGGTAGCTAAATTTACCAAATAGTAATTTCTTAAATAATAAATCAAGGGATAACATAATAATTATATTGAGTTTTAAAATAGTATCTCAGAGATTTTCGGAATATTTTAAGGATAAAAAAAGTTTGGGAGCGGGGGGATAATGATACATTTAGAGAAAAATATCGTGATTTAATCCCCCTGCTTTAGGTTGACTCCCAAACTACCCCTTAAAACCAATTATTAAAAAACAACCATGATTTAGTCGTTGCAAACATACTATCATCCTTTCGGGTAAACAAGAAAAAAATACATTTTTAATTTCACAAAAATTGCACATTTTATTAAACACAATGTAAACCGTTGTAGTAAAACTTTCTTATATTATTGTTTCAAAGCTATTTAATACGTCAATTAAGCCATTTGTGGATTAGACAACAATTTCACAAATTTCACAAATGTGTTAAAATTGATTTAAAAATTTCGTGAGATTATCTCTTCGGGATAAATTAAGTTTGGCTCTTAACCTCGCCCTGGCCATTTCGATACTTCTAATACTTTGATGGGTAATATTAGCAATATCCTTGGTGGCAAGGTTCATTTTAAGAAATGCGCTGATTTTGCGTTCATTATTTGTTAAATTTGGAAATGCCTTGTAAATATTATCATAAAACGATTGATTAATTTGGCCAAAAGTGGTTTCGAATTGCAACCAAAAATCTTCATTCGTATTATTATTTAAATCCCTGATTATTGAGCTGATGTTTTGATCGATTTGATTTTGATCGGATTTTCTTAGTTTTTCCAATTGCCCCACCACATTATTTACAAGTTGATTTTTTTCGATAAGCTGTGTGATTTTTGAATTCAATTGCTGAGTTTTGGTTTGCAGGTCTTTTTCGAGTTGTTCTTTTTCTTTTTGAAGAAGCGACCTTTCCAATTGTTCAGCTTTTTTCTGGTAGGTTAAATCTTTAACAGTAACTACCAGTTGGTGAGGCTTTGCTGCATCATCAAAAAGTATCCAACAAGTTACATTAACCGGTATTAGTATATTATCTTTCGAGATGTATTCTTTCTCAAACATCTTCGATACCATCCCACCATTATTTGCTTCAGTAATAAATTTTTGCTCCGAATTCTCATAATTACGCGGTGTTATATCCCGAAAACATAATTTTGTCAATTCGTTAGCATCATATTTCAATAAATTTCTAAAGGCTGTATTTGTATTTAATATTTTACCTTGCAAATTGCTAATTGCAATACCATCGGGAGAACTATCAAACAAAAGTCTGAATCGTCTCTCGCTTCGCATTAGGGCATCTTCGGCATTTTTTCGTTCGGTAATGTCAATCGAAAAACCAATAATCCCTTTAATCTTGCCCTCCTGGTTTCGGTAAGGAATTTTATCGGTAATAAACCACCTCCGCTCATCGGTGATCATTGGTTCGATAATATTACGTTTGGGGAGACCTGTTTCGATTACTTCAAGATCATCTTTCCAATAATCCTCAGCCAGTTGTTTATTCTCCGTTAACCGGATTACATTTTTACCTGCAACCAAATCCAACTCCAGGCCGGTAAGTTCGCGGTATGCGCGATTCATCGAAATAATTCTGTTTTCGGTATCCTTAACAAAAACCATTGCAGGGATGGAATCAAGAATAAGTTGTCGCTCTGCTTTTTCGCCTAACAAATCCGCTTCCAAAAATTTTTGACGGGAGATATCCCTGATATAAGAGATAAAGAGTTGATGTTTGTGAAATACTATTTTTTTACAAAAGAGATCAATTTCCTTAATTTCAGCAGTGCCATAATTTGCCTGGAAGGAAGCAGATGAATCTACTTTTAATTTTGCCCTTAGTTGTTTCCACTTGTTATAATTTTTTCCAAAAACTGATTTTATGCAAACATCACCCTCAGCCTGAGTATTTAGATTAAGCCACTGAACAGCCTGATTGTTTGCAAAGAGAATAAGGTCATCGGTATCGGAAATAATTACTGCAAAAGGTATATTATTGAATAAGAGGGCATATTCTGAAAAATTATTGGATTCAGGGTTAAAAAATAAATCAGTATCCTGGCTCATGATTTCTTACAAATTAATCGGTTGAAAATTTTGCAATGATCTTCAAAAGTTAGAAATGGGTCAATTCAATAATCCCTGGCAATAGAGTACAAATATTGCTTAAAATCAGGAAATACTCTCAATCCACCTTAATACATCGTTTCCGTTTGCAAAAACAAGCAAAGCCAATAAAATTACCATTCCAATAACCTGCGAGTACTCCATAAACTTATCGCTGGGTTTTCTTCTTGTAATAATTTCGTAAAGCAAAAACACTACATGCCCACCGTCTAATGCCGGAATTGGCAATATGTTTAATATGGCCAGCATGATGGATAGAAAAGCCGTGATTTGCCAGATTCGATACCAATCCCACGTTGACGGGAAAAAAGAACCTATTGTAATAAAGCCTCCAAGACCCTTGTAAGCGCCGGTATCGGGATTGAATAACAGTTTAAACTGGCGCACGTAATTTACCATTTGCTCCCTGGCCATTATAAACCCGGCGGGCACTGATTCAATGATGGTAAAGCTTTTTTTCCTGAGATTATAATAACCCAATTTTTCCAGCTCAGAAAGATCGAGACCACCGGGTAACACCCCGATTTTACCATCCTCGTTCACCAACAGATTAATATTTAACAAGGTATCATCGCGCCGAACATTGGCTGTAATCACCTGCCCTTTGTATTGTTGTGCAATGGGCGAAAACTCATCATAATATTTTATTATCTGGCCATTAACTCCAACAATCATGTCCATTTTTTTCAGTCCCGAACCAGCGTTGTGCGATGAGTCGGGAACATTAGCCACAAGAAATGGGAAGCGGTATAATAAATTTGTACCGCGATTTTCTGACAGCCTGCCGGCAAGATCCTGGGGAATATCAATTTCTACAATTTCACCATTCCTGTCAACAGTCATCTTACTGGAATAAAGCATTTCGATCAAAACTTCATTGTATCGTTCAGGTGGCTCTTCACCATTAATACTTATTACCTTATCACCGGTTTTTAGTCCCACATCCATCAATACCGAATCCATCACGAAAAATCCATCGGTTAAATTTTTGGTGGGGAGGTATTTTTCTCCATAATTGAAAAGTACAATAATGTATATGAACACGGCAAGCAGTATGTTCATAATTACACCGCCGAGCATAATTATCAACCTTTGCCAGCTTGGCTTCGAGCGGAATTCCCAGGGCTGTGGTGGTTTTTTCATTTGCTCCTTGTCCATCGACTCATCTATCATCCCCGAGATTTTAACGTAGCCGCCAAGCGGAAGCCATCCCAGGCCGTATTCTGTATCTTTAAAGTTGAATTTGAAAAGGGAGAACCAGGGATTAAAAAAGAGGTAAAATTTCTCGACCCGGGTTTTAAATGCTTTTGCAGCGATGAAATGGCCAAACTCGTGAACAATTACTAATATTGAAAGGCTAAAAAAGAATGCCAGTACTTTGGTTAAAATTTCCATTAAAATTTATTATCTATTTAAAAAACATTTTTTTTACGTAAGCTTTTGAACTCGCGTTGCTTGCCACTAAATCGTCATAATTTGGGGCTGCAATAAAACCAACCGAACTCATGGTTTGTTCAATAATTTCAGGAATTTGTAAAAACCTGATTTTTCCTTTTAAAAAGGCATCCACGGCCACCTCGTTGGCAGCATTCATAATACACGGAAGATTTCCCCCTTTATTCATGGCTTCAAAAGCGAGTGCAAGATTACGAAAAATATTCCGATCGGGTTGGGCAAATGTTAGTTCCGGATAATCAAGAAAATTAAACCTCGGGAAATTGGATGCTATCCTTTCAGGGTAAGCCAGGGCATATTGTATTGGCAGTTTCATGTCGGGCAAACCCATTTGTGCTTTCATACTTCCATCGATAAACTGCACAATAGAATGAACCACCGATTGAGGATGAACTACAACATCGATCTGGTGGGGTTGTAGATCAAAAAGCCATTTTGCCTCGATCACCTCTAAACCCTTATTCATTAAAGTAGCGGAATCGATGGTAATTTTTGGTCCCATTGCCCAGTTGGGATGTCGCAAGGCTTCCTCCTTTGTTACTGTTTCGAGATATTTTTTAGTAGTTCCAAAAAACGGGCCCCCTGAAGCAGTGAGGTAAATTTTCTCGATCTTGTTGTATGATTCACCTACGAGACATTGAAATATTGCGGAGTGCTCCGAATCCACCGGAATTATTTTTACTCCATGTCTTTTTTGTAATTTATTAACGAGCTCACCTGCAACAACCAGCGATTCTTTATTGGCGAGGGCAATATCCTTTCCGGCTTCAATGGAATTGATAACGGGTTTTAAGCCGGCATAGCCTACCAGTGCAATCAATACCATGTCAATTTCGGGGAGGCTCACAATATTATTCAAATCGTTTTTACCTGCATACACCAAAATGCCTCTTGAGGAGAGTGCTTCTTTAACAATTTCATAAGATCCCTCGCAAGAGATTACAACAGCTTTTGGATTAAACTCAAGCGCCTGCTCAATTAGCTTTTCATGATTATTGTGAGCAGTTAAAACAATGGGATAAAACATGCCGGGATGTTGCCTCACCACCTCAAGCGCCTGTTGTCCTATCGAACCTGTAGATCCGAGTATAGCTATATTCTTTATCAAATATTTAAATTTAAAATTGCATCAACACTAATTATCTGGTAAAATCATTTAAAATGAAATATACTCTTCGGGATTGATTGGCTTAGTATTGTACCAAATTTCGAGATGTAAATGCGGGCCTGTTGACAGCTCGCCCGATTCGCCAACAATCGAAATTGTTTCTCCTGCTTTTACAAAAGTTCCCTGTTGCTTGAGCAAAACTGAGTTGTGCTTATAAACTGAAATCAAATTATTTTTATGCTGCAAGCCAATTACATAGCCTGTTTCGAGTGTCCAATCCGAAAATATTACTATTCCATCCATAATTGCCCTAATAGCCTCACTCTCGTTGGTAACGATATCAACGCCAAAATGCTCAAGCGAAGGGTTAAAGCCCCTGGTAATAATCCCCTTTAAAGGTGGGAAAAAATTCAGATTACCCAAATCAACTTTAGAATAGTTAAGGGTTTGATTTTGATAAAGATTAAACTTTGTTTGTGCTTCATATTCTTCTCTTAACATAGAATCTTCCCTTGAAATCCCCATCGAAATGGTATCATAATTAGTACTGCCCCGTTTGGTTGGACCGGGGTTAATGGTGATCGAATCGCCATTAATAATACTTTTTAAGTTGTTAATATATTGATCCTTTAATTTAAAAGCATTTTCAAGCGAATCGGCCTTACGGTTCAAAGCATACATTTTTGAGGGCAAATCCACATCAGCATAGCCGGGAATGTATTCTCTAAGTGGGGTAAAGGCAATTAAATAAATTGTAATTACTGTAAAAATAAGTGTAAGAAGTAAAGTAAGCAGAATTACCCCCAAACGTGTTAATTTAATTGATAACTTCTCTTCAAAAGTATCAGTATCCATCAAGGCGAGCTTGTATCGTCGCCTGAGTTTTTCAATTCTTTTTCTTTTTGGTTTCTGGTGTTGCATAAATCAATGCTGCTAACGAATAATTTGCAAATATCGTCTTTTGAAATCAAATAGTTTTAATCCAAATATTTTATAAAAATGGTACTACTGCGAATTTGATGGAAGGTGAATTATGAATAACTTCATAGTTGTTGGTGATAAAAATTTGTCAATAGATTCCCGCCTTGCCGCCTGCAGGTGGCCTAACCAAAAGGCGAGGCAGGTCTCAGTTGCTGCACTCCTACCAATGATATGTTTGTGTAAAGGGCTGAAAACCTTACTATTAAACAGACCTCTCAATCGCTTCGCTCCTTCGAGGTGACAAAGCTCCCGGTATGGTCGTGGGAGGAGGGGAATCGGGCGCTTCGCGCCCGATTCCCCTCCTCCCAACTCAACCCGTTGACGGGGTCATTTCGATGCCGCATTTGCGGCAGAGAAATCTGTTTACAGTGATAGCCATTATTTACTTCCACTAAATTCGTAGAGTACAATAAAAATAAACTGACTTCATTAAAAATGCACCTCTACCCTACGGATAAATAATAATTTTGCGGTTTCAAAGTTAAATACACTGAATTAAATTTGGTGTAAAAATCAACAAATCAAGTAATAGTATTTTGAAACAAGACTCTGGTTTTTCGTTACACACTAGCTTACCAGCTCGATTGATTGGGGCAGGTTTTCTTCTTATTATAGTGATAGCAATACTATCCATCTACTCGTGTTCGACCAAAAAAAATAGCTTTACACGCCGTACCTATCATAATTTAACAGCCCATTACAACGCTTACTGGAACGGAAACGAGAGCTTTAAAGAGGGTCTTAGAACGCTTGATAAAAACGTGAAAGACAACTACACTGCTGTTTTGCCGGTTTACAAATACGGCAACAAGCAGGATGCACAATCCATTTTTCCAAACATGGATCGCGCCATCGAAAAGTCTTCAAAAGTAATCCAGCGCCACTCGATGTATTTTAGCCGGAAGGAATGGGTAAAATGGATCGATGACTCTTACATGCTTATCGGCAAATCGTACCTGTACAAAAAAGAATTTTCGAGCGCCCGGCGAACTTTTGAATTTATTACCAATCGTTACAGCAAAGAAGACAGCCGTTTTGAAGCTGAGTTGTGGCTTGCCAGAACCTATAATCAAAACGAAGAATTTGAAAAAGCCGAATCCATGCTCGACAACCTCAACAGCAGTTTAAAAAAGGGATCGGCTCCGGCAAAGCTTGAAAAAGAATTTGTAAAAGTTTATGCCAACTATTACATCCTTCAGCAAAAATATGGCGAATCGATACAATACCTCGAACGGGCTATTGAACTGAGCAGTCGTAAGAAGGATAAAAACCGGCTTAGGTTTATTCTAGCACAGGTTTACCAGGAACTTGGCGAACTTGAGCAGGCTGCAAAATTGTACCAGCTTGTAATTCGCAAAAACCCAAGCTATGAAATGGCATTTAACGCCAAGATTAACCTGGCCAAAACCTACGATGCCAAATCGAGCAACCGCAGCATGATTGTTAAAAAACTCAACAAGATGCTCAAGGATGATAAAAATGAAGATTACCGTGATCAGATTTATTTTGCCCTTGCCGAGATATATTTAAAAGACAATCAGCTAAAAAGAGGCATTGAATATCTAACGCTTTCAGTTTCTACCAGTGTTTCAAACGATTATCAAAAAGCCATATCATCGCTCAAACTGGCCGAACTCCATTTTAATCAACCTGATTACAGCCTTGCCCAGGCATATTACGATACTGCCATGCAGTTTCTACCACAGGAATACCCAAATTATGAAGATATAAAAGAAAAGACTGAATTGCTTACCGACTTGATTGTTAATCTGCAGGCCATCGAGGTGCAAGACAGTTTACAACGATTGGCAAATATGCCCGAAGATCAGAGAAATAGAATTTTTGATGTCATTATAAAAAAAATAGCCGAAGAAGAAGCACGCCTTGCTGAAGAGGAACGTGAGCGCCGCCAAAGCCTTTCTATGCTCGAACAAACCAACCGACAGCAAAATCGCTCGATGCAACAATCAGGGTCATGGTACTTTTCAAATCCACAATCGATAAGTTTTGGTTTTAGTGAATTCACCAAAAAATGGGGAAGAAGAAAACTCGAAGACCAATGGAGGCTTAGTAGCAAGCAAATCATGAATTTTGATGAAGAAGAAGATGAGTTAGCCGAAAACGACTCGATACCAGCCGACAGCACTGCTATTGCCAAGGAGACAGACCCGAAAAAAAGAGAATTCTATTTACAGGACCTGCCGCTTACCGAAGAAAAAATTGTCGAATCACAAGCAATTATCGAAGTAGCCCTTTATAATATGGGTTACATTTATAAAGATGGATTGAAAGACAATGAAAAATCTATCGAATCATTTGAAAAGCTTGTCGAAGGATTCCCTGAAAATGAACACCTGCTCCAGGTATATTACCAGCTTTATAAAAACTGGGAAGAGTTGCCTGATCCTGAAAGGGCAGAATATTATAAAAACCTTATCGTCCGTGATTTCCCCGAAAGCGATTATTCCATGATAATTGTTGACCCAAATTACAACCTTGTTTTAGAAGCCCGGCGCAATGCCGCTGCAAATCTTTATCAAAATACTTACCAGGCCTACATGAACAACCAGTATTATATGGTGATAAACAACTATAATATTGCTTTTGAAAAATATCGCAAGGACAAACTGATTTCAAAATTTGAATTTTTAAAAGCCATGTCGCTCGGAAAAGTTCAGGATTTAGATACACTTGCAGTTTCGCTGCAAATGCTTGTCGATAGCTTCCCAAGCAGTGAAATTACACCTTTGGCCCAAGACATCCTTGCCAGGCTCAGGCCCGACGAAACCGGGAAAATGATTTTGGAAGAACAGCCGGTTGCCGGTGTTGGCAAAGAAAGGAAGAAACCAGGCGAAGAAACCGGACTGATATCATCAATTTATGCAACAAACCCGGAATCGGTTCACTTTTTCATGGCGCTTGTGGATGCATCAAAAATTAATATTAATGCACTTAAAATAAGGGTGTCCGATTTTAACACAAAGTATTACAAAACATCCCAGCTTAAAATTAACAGCATTGTTTACCAGGGCGATATACAGATTATTACCGTAGGAAACTTTGAGAATGCCGAAAAGGCGATGGACTATTACGATGCTGTGTTTAACAACAATTACATTAATGTGCAGCTTCCAGACTTTGAGAACAACGTATTTCCCATTTCAGTTGACAACTATCCCATTTTTTACAGGGAAAAGAATATTGAAGATTATTTAAAATTCTTTAAGCAGAATTATTTGAATGAAAATACTGAGAAATAAACAGGTTTATTAAATGTTTAACAACAATTTAAGAGTGTAGTCTAAAAAATCCAAACTACTGATTTTTAGTCCTTTTTAACCCCGAGCCCTAACTCGCCTCGCTGCGAAGTGGGAGGGTGAAGTACTAAATATCAGTAGTTTAGGGAAGTCCCCTTCGGGGGATTTAGGGGTTTTAAGGCTTTTTAGACTGGTCTCATTGAAGTAATTAACATAAGCTTTAGAAAAATTAAAAAACAAAAAGTTGAAAATCACTTTTGTACTAAAAGTACTTAAAATGGCTAAAATGAAAACAAATGATAATACACCTACCATAAACCTTTTAGGAAAAGGAACATCAATTACCGGTGATATAGTATCGAATGGTGATTTTAGAATTGACGGCGATTTAAAGGGCTCAATCAATTCGAAAGGAAAAGTTGTTGTAGGTATTTCCGGAAATGTAAAAGGAGATATTGTTTGCCAAAATGCAGACATTTCCGGAACAGTAGCCGCTAAAATGGCGGTTGGTGAATTATTGTCGCTAAAGTCAACAGCAAAAATTTACGGGGATATTGTTGCCACAAAACTAGCCATCGAACCTGGCGCTTTGTTCACCGGCACATGCACCATGGGCGAAAAACCACTTGAACAAACACAGCCTCAAAAAAATTATGAAGGAACCGGACAAAAAAAAACGCCCCTTAAATAATTTCGTCCGCTATTCGAACATCGGCATTCAGATGCTTGTAATTATTTTAGCAGGTGTTTTTGGCGGATATAAAATAGATGTCTGGATGGAAAATAAATTCCCGATATTCCTTATTTGTTTATCAACGATTGCTGTTGCAGCAGCCATCTACACAGCAGTTAAGGATTTTTTAAAAAAATAATTTTGAGCTTTATGCAGGAAAACCTTGTAAAAAAAAACTTTAATAAATTCTTAAGACTTACTATTTTTCTGTCGGTCATCCTGCTAATTGTAAGTTTTTTGCTGGGCTATTTTTTTAAAGACTTATCACATTCGCCGGCACGCCCTTGGTTAATCCTGTTTTTTTTAGCCATAACCAACCTGGTGTTTTATTACCAGGTAAAAGCGAGCATCAACAAAAGCTCGCGATCGGTTAATGTTATTATTATTACCACAGGCTTTAAACTCTTATTTTTCCTTGCCATCATTATCATTTATGCATTGATATTCAGGGATGATGCCGCCAGCTTTATCATCGATTTTTTTATCCTCTATTTAATTTTTATGATCGTTGAGCTTGTCCAAATCAGGAAATTTCAAAATTCTATCCAAAAGGACTGAGCCCGACAATCGATTATAAATGGTGTCCGGTTAATTATAATAGATTCTTCGCTACGCTCAGAATGACAAGGCTTTGTATGAATTTATGGTGGGGAGGGCTTGGATGGCGGCTTCGCCGCCATCCAAGCCCTCCGAACAACCGTAATTATCTGTCTTTCTGTGCGAAACAGCCTGCCCCGACACTTCGGGGAAGTGAAGCGAAGAATCTGCAAACGGGATATTACTTTTCCCCGGACAACAATGAAAAACTATCCATCTCCTGAAACTTTTCTCCATTTTTTTTCTTTTTAAAAAATGTTTAGTTTTGAGGATAAAACTCTAAACAATTATTAGGGTATTGTTGTTAATAAAATAAATCACTACTGTCCGAGTAAATTTAACAGATTCCTTGCCGCAGGTGCGGCATCGGAATGACAAGGCATTGGAGGATGTGGGATGAGTGGTGGGGGTGGGCGCGGCTTCGCCGCACCCACCCCCACCACTCAAATAGTTAATGCCTTGTCATTCCGAATGCAACGAAGTGAAGTGAGGAATCTTTTCTATATTCTTTCATTTTGTCGGATACTAATGAAAATAATTAATGAAATGTACAATGGCAGCGCCAACTTACTCAATTAAAGATTTAGAACAAATTACCGGCGTAAAAGCACACACGCTTCGCATCTGGGAAAAAAGATACCAGGTAGTTACTCCCAGCCGAACACCCACGAATATAAGGTATTACACCGATGAGGATTTGAAAAAATTATTGAATATTTCAATCCTTAACAGGCATGGATTTAAAATTTCGAGCCTTGCAAATTTGCCCAACAATGAGTTGAGTCAAAAAATAATCAGCATCAACAACAAATCCTTCGATTCCGACAGTAAAATCGAAAACCTGGTTATTGCTATGATCGATATGGATGAAGTGAAATTTGAAAAGGATCTTACCAATATGATTATCAACCTTGGATTCGAAGAAACCTTTAACCAGGTTTTGATTCCATTTTTCGAGAAGGTAGGACTCTTGTGGCAAATAGGCACCATTAACCCTGGTCAGGAACATTTTATTACCAATTTGATAAGGCAAAAAATGATTGTAGCCATTGATGGAGTTGTTCCCGGCGAATATCCGGCAAACAGGAAAACTTTTCTACTCTACCTCCCTGATGGGGAACTTCATGAAATAGGTTTGCTTTTTTACTCCTACATCATTCAAAAGATGGGACACAAAGTGATCTATTTAGGGCAAATGGTTCCTTTTGATGATTTAATTCAAATATCATCAGCACATAACATCAGCGGCTTGGTTACTTTTATTACTTCAAGCCTTTTCAACAAGGACATTGATGATCATCTTAATAAATTGTCAATCCATTTCAATGGCAAGAAAATTTTGGTGAGTGGCCTCCAGTTTAAAATTAATGAAATCAGTTTACCAGATAATATCACACTAATCACCTCAGCAGAAAAGCTAAAAAAAGATATTCAATCATCCTAAACCCAATGACAATATTATTTAAAAGCCGAATATTTTTTAGCAGAAAAAAACTAATGTCATCACTTAAAGACCATACATAAAATGCGAAACATAATTTACGAGCCTCCTTTTTAGGGGGCTTTTTTTTTTGTGATAAAAACAAATAATACAATTATGGCATCAGTAATTTTCCACCTTCCAATAACAGGTAATTCAAAATTGTTCACTTAAAAACTAACTATAAAATCTCTAAACAGTTAAAAACCATTAAAATTTAAGTTTTATTTAGAATGAAATTAAATAAACTTCAATTTTACACGCTATGTTTGCACAATTAAGTAATAAGTTATTGAAATACCAAATAGAAAAGTTCTTATAAAAGCTGAAGAATCGAAATAATGCTTCAAGAGTGGATGAAAATCAATTTCAGTTTTGATAAACTAATTAGGGTCAGTCTTTTTAGTAATGTTTCCCGCAGATTTCGCTGATTAGCGCAGATTTTATCTGCGCTAATCAGCGAAATCTGCGGGAGGTTTTTTATATTATTGAAAAGTACCGACTTTCTGAACAGGCACTAATTAAGGCACGCTTATTTTAAAATCGAATTTTCAGTGTTTATGTTTTCAATATATTTTTTAAACATTTAATAATCACTACTAAATTATAAAGCTATGGCCGTAATGGAATTTGATCAGCAACTCACAAGCCTGCAGGACAATCTGAAATATTTCGCAACCACACTTACTCAAAATGATGAAGAGGCTAAGGATTTGGTGCAGGAAACCTACCTTAAGGCTCTTACCTACCGCGATAAATTTGAAGCCAATACCAATCTCAAAGCCTGGACATACACTATTATGAAAAACACTTTCATTAATAATTACCGTCGCAACAGCAAGGTGAGTATGATAGTGGATAACACCGCAGACCTGTTTTTTATCAACTCAAGTAATCTATCCGAGGCAGCCAATCCCGAATCTACACTTTCGCACAAGGAAGTAACTAAGGTTGTTAGCGGACTACAGGATGAACACAGGATTCCTTTTCAAATGCACCATCAAGGCTTTAAATACAAAGAAATTGCCGAACATTTAAATCTTTCGATAGGGACAGTAAAGAGTAGAATATTTTTTAGCCGCAAAAAACTCATCAAGGCATTAGACGAAAATTAAGAAACCACCTTACACCCCTTAATTTAATTTTCTAACCTGGTTTATGCCGGGTTTTTTTATGCATCAACAAATGTCTTTTAATTCTTACCAAAGATTTCCTCAAGTTTTTTAAACCTGAGTTCAAAAATTTTATTCCCCCTTCCACTAATCGTAAAATATTGAAAATATCTAAATTGGAATCATTTATTAATTTTGTTCCCTCATTTTAACTTAGATGTCCTTATCTTTTAGAAAGAATAAAAACTAATTCGATACAGGGATGCTTAACTTTTAGTAAAAACAAAGAGAAACCTTATATTATGGACACACTATTGACTGAAAAAGATTTTCGTTTGCAAATGGCTCGCGAGAATAAGATGGATGGATACGAAAAAATGGATTTATACAATCAGGAGACAATTGATAAATTGGGCTATCACTACAAAGAAATTTTACGTTTAATTGGTGAAAACCCTGAACGCGAAGGTTTATTAAAAACACCGGAGAGGGTAGCCAAAGCCTTGCAATTTTTAACACATGGATATGATCTTGACCCAAAAGAAATTCTTCGATCGGCGATGTTTAAGGAAGACTACAAACAAATGGTTTTGGTTAAAGACATTGAAGTATATTCGATGTGCGAACACCATCTGATTCCTTTTTTCGGGAAGGCTTACGTGGCATACATTCCGAATGGGCGAATTGTCGGGCTTAGCAAAATACCCAGGGTTGTGGATGCCTTTGCCAGGCGACTGCAGGTTCAGGAGCGCCTAACCACTCAAATTAAGGAAGCTATACAAACAACGCTTGAACCACTGGGGGTAGCTGTGGTTATTGAGGCCCAGCACATGTGCATGTCGATGCGCGGAATTCAAAAACAGAATTCTGTAACCACTACTTCCGATTTTACAGGAGCTTTCCTGGGCGAAAAAACCAGGGCCGAATTTATACATCTTATTGGTTCACGGTTGCATTAGCCTTATTGGTGATAGCATATTTTAAAAATAGCGGCAGCGCTTAAGCTATCCTATTAGTGTAAAAAAGACTTCTTTAAATTGATGAAACTCTATTTTGTTAAGTCTGCCAAGTTTTATTTTTATGGTGTCTTTTTTCAACGTAGCAATCCTGATACAGGTTTTCTTTTTCATTGTCCCAAAATTCAAAACCATTTGGCCTGGAAGTAATATTATTCCTTAATACTTAAAACCATATACTTCGATGATTCCCAGAATTTTTCCGGCTTTGTTACCTCAAAACTATCATAGCGATTGGTTTCCTCATTTTTACGAATTATGTAAGTATCTGATGGATGAGCACTAATAAGTTTTACTTTTTTGGCATCAATTGGGAAAATATTTTGATTGCGGATATCAATTTGTGTAAATAAATTGGGGTCGATATTTTCACCCATGGTTTTTACTGATCCGATACCAATTATCCCACCCTCTTTGCTAATAACGCCTTTTTCAATCAACTCCTTCTGCTCACCAATGATGTACCAGGCAGAATTCAGATCATCTTCCTGCAAGTCTATTTTTCGGCTTTGCTCAAGATTTTCCAGCTTCAAATCAGATATTGATGAATACAAATCCTGGACTTCATAATTCAAATCTTCCAATTGCCCCACGAGCCCTATAATTTCGCGGTCTTTATCTTTTATCATAAGCTCAAAATTATTTATCATGCGCTTGAGTTGACTATTTTCTCCTGCGGAGGATTTCAATTTATCACTTAGATTATTTAAATTTTCACGGTTTTTCTGCATCAAATTATCAATAGCACGAATATCATTTTTTACCATCTCTACCCTATCGCCATTTTCGTTGCTCCCCGAATTTTTTACTATCAACTTCTCTTTTATCCTCACCTGGGCCAAATTTTCTTCTATTTCATTAAAAACCTGCATGAAATTGCCTATTTCTTCTTCCTGCTGCTGTATTTGATTTTTTAATGTTTCATTTTCATTTTTGAGTTGTTCAACTTCGGCCTGGTTGCACGATGTGGCAATAAAAAGGAGTAGGATTACTAGAGGAATTAAATTTTTCATAAATAGAGTTTTAAATAATTTGTTCATTTAAACGTTAAGCAAACTAAAAAATTGATAGGGATAATAAATTTTACTTTTTCGATCACCCTTTTAGCATATAGAAATTCAAATATCTTTGCAGCCGTTTTAAATTTAAAATTAATAATTACATAAATTATGTTTAGTCAAAATAATCAAAATACCTTCCAGGGGAATCTTAGCGGGGTTGACAGCCTTACTTTGAGCAAGACATTCCTTAGCAATGTATTTGGCTGGATGTTCCTTGGCTTATTAGCCACAGCAGGCACTTCCTGGATTTTTGCCGACAGTGCCTCTTTAATGGCGCTGCTCATCAACGAAACAGGAATGACCACCCTGGGATGGATTGTTACTTTTGCACCTTTTGGTTTCGTACTTTTAATGGGATTTGGATTCCAGAAATTATCCTCACCCCTTATGGTTATATTGTTTGTGGTTTATGCCATACTCATGGGGATGAGTCTTAGTTTTATTTTCCTGATGTACGAATTGGGTTCAATTGCAAGCACTTTTGCCATAACAGCAGGTATGTTTGGAGCTATGGCACTATTGGGATACACCACCAAAACCGATCTTACCAAATTCGGATCCATCCTGCTCATGGGCTTAATTGGAATTATTATTGCCACAGTGGTTAATATTTTTATTTTCCGATCACCGATGATGGATTACATAATCAGTTTGCTTGGAGTGCTTATTTTTACAGGGCTTACAGCTTACGATGTACAAAAACTAAAACGCATTGGCAGCACTGTGGATCAATCGAGCGAAGCGGCACGAAAGCTTACAATTATGGGCGCACTGACACTTTACCTCGATTTCATCAATTTATTTCTATTTTTGCTGCGTTTTTTAGGTAACCGAAGATAAAACCATTAAAAGATAAAACCATTATTTATGAAAGCTTATGTTTTCCCCGGGCAGGGCGCCCAATTTGTTGGTATGGGCAAAGGCCTTTACGAAAAATTTCCCCTTGCCAAGGACCTTTTTGAAAAAGCAAATAAAATTCTAGGTTTCAAGATTACTGAATTGATGTTTGAAGGCACCGATGAAGATCTGAAACAAACCAAGGTAACTCAACCTGCTATTTTCCTACATTCGGTTATTTTGGCCAGAATGCTCAAGGATAATTTTAAACCTGATATGGTAGCAGGTCATTCGCTGGGCGAGTTTTCGGCATTGGTTACTAACAAATGCCTTGCCTTTGAAGATGGTTTAAAATTGGTATCGAAACGCGCGATGGCCATGCAAAAGGCCTGCGAATTGGAGCCTTCGACTATGGCAGCAATTATAGGTCTTGATGATGCCATTGTTGAAAAAACCCTCAAGGAAATTGATGATGTGGTAGTTCCGGCCAATTACAACAGCCCCGGACAATTGGTTATTTCAGGTTCAATCGCGGGAATAGAAAAAGCCTGTGAAAAACTGAAAGCCGCCGGTGCAAAGAGAGCCTTAACACTTCAGGTTGGTGGCGCATTTCATTCGCCTTTGATGGAACCTGCACGCGTTGAACTGGCCAAGGCAATCGAAACTACAAAATTTAGTAGGGGAATCTGCCCGATATATCAAAATGTAACTGCTCAACCGGTGAACGATCCTGAAATCATTAAATCAAACCTTGTGGCACAGTTAACATCACCGGTACGCTGGACAATGATAATGAAAAACATGATTGCTGATGGCACCAAAACAATAGTTGAAGTTGGCCCCGGAAAAGTGTTGCAGGGATTATTTAAAAAAATTGACCGCAACCTTAATGTTAGCAGTGCCGTGATTATTGAATAGTAAGTGCTGTAAGTTCAGGATTAAATAAGATGAGCAGTTTTTAATTACTTTGGGTCCAGCGACATCACATAATCGAAGCTCTCATTCAGGTAAGTTGCTAAAGTATCAAGATCGTCCCAAAGCGCCTCAGGCATTAGAATATAGCCTCTCATTACTGCGCCATAAGATTTAAAATTTGTAGTGTTCAATTTCTTAAAATATTTTTCCTGTTTCTCCTTCGAGAACCTGATACCGAATTCTCCATCCTTATTTAACAGCGAAAACATGTACCCATTAGCCGATGTATAGGGCATGGTTTTACCTTTCCTTTCAAAACGGGGACATTTCTCTACCAACTTATCATACAATGCTAATTTTTCGTCCCACATAAAATTGATGTATTATCTGCATTAAATTTTTTCGATTACAAGCTAAAATTATGGTACTACTGCGAATTTAGTGGAAGGTAAAACATTAATGATCTCATAGTTTTTGGTGATAAAAATTTGTCAATAGATTTCTCAGTCGCTACTCTCCTTCGAAATGACACGGCTTTGGTAGGTTTGTTGGGGTGGATGTAGGGGGGCGCTTCGCGCCCCCCTACATCCACCCCGTGTAAAGTCTTAGTCTTGTCATTTCGATGCCGCATTTGCGGCAGAGAAATCTGTTTACAGTGATAGCCATTATTTACATCCACAAAAATGGTAGTAGAACCAAATTTAAATATAATTACAAATCTGAATTTTTTAATTTTCCTGAATCCAGCAGCTTTTGTAAATATTTTTCATGACGGGCATTTTGAAGTGCCTGGAGGTAAATCTGATTATGCATATCGCTACCGGCCAAATCGACCATACCTAAGTCAATAAATTTTTCAGCCATTTTTTTTACTTCACCCGAATAGTACCCTACAAGCGAATTAATGTTAATCTGGAATAAAATTCCCCGATCTTTCATCTCTTCATATTTTCTAAAATTCCTAAACCAATAGGCATACCGTTCGGGATGAGCCAGAATAATTTTATATCCTTCAATTTGCAGATCGAATAAATATTGTGTCAGATTGGGGTGCTCATTGGTAAAAGAAAACTCGATTAAAACATACTTTTGGCCAAAAGTGAGCAATTTACCGGTTTTATATTTTTCTTCAAATTTATCATCAACCAGGTATTCGGCGGCAGCCTCCATCTCGATGTCGATATTTTGTTTTACCAATTCACGCTTTACCCTTTCGAGGCCGGGCAAAATAATTTCGGGAGTATTTTTATAAAAGTCGCCCTGAATGTGTGGTGTAGTAATGAGCTTTTTATACCCCATTTCCTTCATTCCTTTGATAAGTTGAATTGATGTTTCCAGGCTGTCGGCCCCGTCATCAATCCCCGGTACCAGATGTGAATGCATATCAGTACCAATCACCGACATATCAATGGGACGTGGAAGTTTATCAGAAAAAAGGTTTTTTATAAATCCCATAATAATAATTCTCTTTTAATTATTCCGCTTTATTTTAATCAGATTTTGTAGGGTATCAAATACATCATTAATTTCAATTTGATGCTTTTCTTTATTAAGCCAATTTTCTAATTTGGATATCCTCCATAAAAAAATGTTGATTGTTGCAAATTTAAACATAATTCAATATGGGCAACTAATTGGTGTGTGTCCATAAAGTCGGAGCTTTTCAATAGCCCCGGGTTTTCCCGAAGGGATGCCAATGGCATAACCCGGGGATTAATGAATTTAACAGTGCCTCCCCCTTCTTTTCGCTGTCAATGCCTTCGTCATTGACAGCGAAAAGAAGGGGTTTTTTCATCCTATCAATTCAATCCACACCCTAACTCGCCTCGCTGCGAAGCGGGAGGGTGTGGCAATTGATATTTAAAAACCCAACAGAAACGACAGCCTAAAATTATCTTTTCTCGTATTGATCTTTATAATAACCCTGGTAATCTCCAGAAGTTATTCTTTCCATCCAGGCTGTATTCTCCAAGTACCACTCAACTGTTTTGGTCAGGCCTTCTTCAAACTGCAAAGAAGGAGTCCAGTCCAGATCTTTTTGCAATTTAGTAGAATCGATGGCATAACGCAGGTCGTGCCCGGCACGGTCTTTCACGTAAGAAATTAGTTTTACTGAAGTTCCTTCTTCGCATCCGAGCTTTTGATCCATAATTTTGCAAAGCAGCTTTATCAGGTCGATGTTGGTCCATTCGTTGTGGCCTCCAATGTTGTATGTCTCCCCCATTTTTCCTTCGTGAAAAATTACATCAATGGCCGATGCATGATCGTTAACCCACAGCCAGTCGCGAATGTTTTCGCCTTTTCCGTAAACCGGCAATGGTTTATTATTTTGAATGTTATTAATAAAAAGAGGAATCAGTTTTTCAGGAAACTGGTACGAACCATAATTGTTGGAACAATTGGAGATTTTTACAGGCAGCCCAAAAGTATGATGGTAAGCCCTTACCAAATGGTCGGAACTGGCCTTGGAAGCAGAGTATGGACTGCGAGGATCGTAAGATGTAGTTTCGTAAAAGAAACCTGTTTCACCGAGTGATCCGTAAACTTCATCGGTGGAAACATGATAAAAAAGTTTTCCTTGCGGATTATCTTTCCAGTGGAATTTTGCAGCATTCAACAAGTTGGCAGTACCCACAATATTGGTGTAGATAAATTCCATGGGATTGGAAATTGACCTGTCAACATGCGATTCGGCGGCAAGGTGTATTACCCCGTCAAAATTGTATTTTTCAAAAAGCTTTTGTATCAGCCCGCCATCCACAATATCAGCCTTAACAAACTCATAGTTGGGTTCATTTTCAATATCAGTTAAATTTTCAAGATTCCCGGCATAAGTTAGTTTATCCACATTCACAATTTTGTAATCGGGATATTTTTTAATAAAAAACCTGATCACATGCGATCCAATAAAACCGGCGCCACCGGTTACCATAATTGTTCTTTTGTAATTATTCATTTTTATATCTGTTTTTGGTTTTTAATTTAATTATCTTTTTTCCGCGTTGCCAGCGCTTTTTCCCAATTCCAGGCCGAGAGGTTCATTTCATCGATTCCTTTTTCAGCCTTCCAGCCCAGCTCATCATTGGCAAATTTTGTGTCGGCCCACACTTCGGTAACATCACCTGCGCGAGGATCAACAATTTTATAATTCAGCTTTTCGCCTGTTACTTTTTCAAAGCTATTAATCACCTCAAGTACTGAGTATCCGTTTCCTGTCCCCAGGTTGAAAATCTCGAGATTCTTTTTGTTTTTCTGTTCCAGCATTCTACTCACAGCAATAACGTGCGCCTTGGCAAGGTCAACAACATGTATGTAATCACGGATAGGAGTACCATCGGGTGTATTGTATGTATCACCAAACACTTTTAATTGCTCCCGTATTCCAATCACAGTTTGTGTAATAAATGGAACAAGATTATTTGGAATACCCAACGGAAGCTCCCCGATTTTCGCACTTTCGTGGGCACCGATTGGATTGAAATATCGTAACAAAATGGCCTTTATTTTTGATGAATGAACCGTGTCGGTAATGACCTCCTCAGAAATTTGCTTGGTATTTCCATAAGGTGACATAGCTTTTTTGATGGGTGCATTTTCGCTCACCGGCAACTCATCGGGCTGACCATAAACTGTACAGGATGATGAAAAAACAATAGTGTCGATGTCATTTTCGATCATCCCATCCAAAATATTTACCAACGAAAAAATATTGTTGTGGTAATACATCAATGGTTTTTCTACCGATTCGCCCACTGCTTTGTATGCCGCGAAATGAATAATCGCATCAATCTCTTTGTGGCGATGGAAAAAATCAAGTGTTTTTTCACGGTCGAACAAACTAAATTGTTCAAATTCAGGCTTGATGCCTGTTATCGAAAAAATGTTATCCAAAACATCTTTTTGTGAATTGGAGAGGTTATCGACTATGATTACCTCGTGGCCTTTTTGCTGGAGTTCAACAACGGTATGTGAACCAATGTAGCCTGTACCACCCGTTACTAATATTTTGCTCATATTTTAGTTTTTAAGATTTGATAATCTGATTCGGTCTTTGGTGTGGGATAGCGATTCCAAAAGTAGCGAGTATTTACAAAAAAACCTTAGCTATTTAAAATAATATCGCCATCAATGTTAAGTTTATGGCGCAAACCCCGGGCAACCTTTAGAGAAATGTCACGTTTCCCGCTCAGGTACTCACTAATCCGTGAAGGTGTGGTATCGAGCAATTTGGCCAGGTCTTTATTTTTTAATTGCATTTCGGCCATTCGCAAGCGAATTACATCAACTAATGATGGCAGGCCAATCGGGTAATTTATTTCTTCATAATTTTCAACAATGTCGGATGCCTCCAGGAACTTTGCCATCAATTCATGGTTTTCGTCCATACTTTCATCAACTTTGTCAATCAATGATTCTACTACCAAATTAGCTTTCACATAGTCTGTATGAGAAATGATACTTTTCATGACTTAAATATTTTCGATATTATTGATTTTATCATAATCCAAATACTTACCAACCCACCTAATATACACTCGTTTAACTGTAAACATTACTTTTACAATAATACAAATTAATTCCATAATATGGAATTAATTTCTGACCATAACTTCAGGAACTTGAAATCCTGACAGGTTTCAAAAACCTGTCAGGATTCAGGCGGTGGGGTTCACTTAAAACCGCCAAAGGTGCGGAACACCATAATATCCAGTCACGAAACACCATTTGTAGTTATAATATTCCGGTGCACTGCACCTTCATTTTCTTATGTGCATGTATCATTACAACAAAGATTGTCGGTGCGCCTACCCCGTTTTTTTCGGGGCTGCACCTCATCCTTTTCATCCGATTTATTCATTATTTTCACGACTTGCATGTCAAGCGGCAGAGCTGTGCAATCTTTGTAGCAATAAGTGCCACAAGAACCGCCAAAGGTGCGGAACACCATAATATCCATTCCCGAAGCACCATTTTTAATTATCCGGTGCGCCTGCCTCGCCGGCCCGCTTCGCCGGAGCTACAGCGAGGCGAGCAAGGCGGGCTGCACCTGCAATTCCCACAGGTGGGTGCGCCATTTTTGCCAAGCCTTCCCGGGGCTTTTGGGCAGCTAACTGCGTGAGGGCAATAAAGTCATTAACGACTCTAAAGCTCTCATCCGAAAAAGCCCAACTTTAAATTAAATAATATAATATCGACCTCTTCTTTTTTTCCTCTGCCCCAGCCTCCCGATTTTCGGGACAGGCTCTCTCCAAATGGAGAGGGGAGCATGCTTACCTGGGAGCTGAAGTGTAAGTTTTAGCGAAGTGCTTCGTGTTTTTTCCTCTCCCCCTGCCCCCTAATGCCATTAAGTTAAGAAAGAGTAATTTAATTCACAGAAAACCAATATTA
>CAZQIV010000028.1:0-56082 GCA_964593705.1 uncultured Lentimicrobiaceae bacterium
AAGCCAAAGATAACATTTTTTGAACTATCAACCATATTTTAGATTAGAGCCTTAATTTTTAATTCGGTGATGCGCACACTCGGGAAATCTTCCACCTTTTGCCAGTCGGTGAAGCGGTTTCTTGTAAATAGCCCTTTGTCTGTGCCGAGGTAAATGCGGTCGGCACTTCCTTCCTGGTATGCAATTGCATTTACCGGATTATCAGCAAGAATACCTTTGGGGTCATCGTTTTTCCAGCTTATGCCGCCATCCATCGAAAACCAAACCCGGTATGCTTTGGGAATTCCGGTGTATGAAATCCAAACATGATTAGGATTATAGGGTGCAACAGCGATGCTTGTTATGATGGCAAGGGTGTCATCGTCATAATTTTTACCCGGAAAATCGAGGGGTTTAAACCTGATTTCATCTTCATCTTTTCCATCCAGGCCACCCTGATTTGATTTGTATAGACCTGAAGGTAAATGCCAGTCAGTCCATGGCGAATTTTGCTGTCCGCCTGTTACTACAAAAATATTTTCAGGCTGTGCCTTGCAAAAGGCGATTTCGGTAATTTGCCTGCGCCAGCTAAAAGGTTCGGTTTTATATATATCCGACTGTCGGGTCCATACTTCATCAGGTTTGTTTTTAATTGATGGAAAGTCAATACTTTTTGAATAAACCTCGGTAAAGCCAAACCATGCTTGTTGTGTTTTGGGGTGGTTTTCCATAAAAGTTGTCTTTGAAGTTGTAATTCGTTTTTTCGTATTGCGCGGATCCATGGGGAGCTTAATGGCTTCATTTGTGCGTTTAAAAGTTTTTAAATCATAACTATACAAATTATGGTCGCTCGGCGAATAATACACCAAATCAGGATATCGGATATCTATCCTGCCTGTAGCGCCATCACCACCATGTATAAAATGCCACATATTACCCAGGGTGTCGTAGCGGAGAAGGCTGCCATTATCCTGAGTGCCAACCATCACTACATCTTCGTTATGCTCCGAATCATCAAAGGCCCAGATTAGCGCTACCTCCAGCCCCTTATTCTTGTATTCCCATCCGCCGGTTTTTGAACTTGTGAAAGTTTTTAAACTTACCCCGCCATGATTTGCGCAGTAAAGTTTAGGGTTTTCAACATTTGGCTGGAAGGCCAGGTCGTGTACATCGGCATGGAAGCCATTACCACAGTATGGCGACAGCAATTCAAACTTTGTGCTATCGATATTCTCTGAACCAATAAGCCGGGTATTTGCGTAATACACCGCGTTGGCATCAATCGGCGAAACTGCAATTGCTATCCAGTGATCGGCAAAATAGGTTAAGCCTGAAGTAATCCTTGTTTCGATAATTCTCCATTTATCATTTTCGAAAATTGCAATATGAGCCCCCAGCAAGGTTTTGTTTTTTATCTCCTTTTCGCCAATAATGTAGGCGTAAAGCCTGTTAGGTGCTGCCGGTGAAACCGCAATATTTATCCTTCTTACTTTTAAATTTTCCGGGAGCTTATTCATATCCAGATCGTATTTTTGGCCGCTAAGTTTTTGCCATGTTTCGCCACCGTCTTTCGATACAAAAATATCTTTACCACTTGCGTAAATGGTGTTTGAATCGTCAGGTTTGAAAGCAAGTCCACGAATGTCTCTTAACTCGGGATCAATATTCTCAAACACATTTTTCCATACCACATTTTCACTGCTTGCATTTTCAGTTTTAAAAACTCTCTTGGTGGTAGCCACTAATATTTGATCGGGGTTAAAAGGATTGATGGCCATCTTTCTGCACATTCCATCATTATCAAAACTATCTAAAAAATTACCTGAAATGTCTTCCCAGGTTTCGCCATAGTCTTTGCTTCTGAATATTCCTGTAGTTGGAATAAAATTGATATGCGCCCAGTTTGGTCCACGTGCATCATATATACCACCATCGCCATAACCTGTGCAAATAAAAATTTCTTTATTGTCGAAGGGATTGATGCATACATCAGCCACTGATGTGGAAGGTAAGAAGTCGGTATTTACATTTTGCCAATTATCACCATCGTTTTCACTCCGCCATAGTCCGCCAAAAAATGAACAGGCATAAATGGTTTTATTTGAAATTCCATCATATTCAGGATCGAATGCAAGCCGGTTTATTTGTCCCTGTCCATAAGTGTTTCCACCCCCAAGCGGATTTGGCATTCCCTCCGGGCCCATGCTTTGCCAATGGCTGTTTATTAGTTTACTGTCGTTGTTTTCAACTTTTCCGTTTTGTGAGATTGAAGGTATCTCTTTACGAAGTTTGGCTTTGGCAGTTTGTGATTGTGCTTGAGGTATGAAGATGAAAATTATCATTAGAATGATGAGAAGATTCTTTTGCATATTATTTTATTGTTAAATGAAAAACACAAATGTTACCAAAATTTATTCCGAAAATTAAAACCTCCTTAATAGTCTTGTTAAAATCTGGTAGATGGTGTAAGTTCTTAACCTGAAAAATTCATGAATTTTTCACTCTGTGGGCTAAGATGCCCACAGAGCCGAATTTCCTCTGGAAATTCGAGGGTTAACCCTCGAAAATATTTTTTTCAAATATTTTCGGCCTTCGGTGATTAATCAACAAACTTTTCAAGTTTGTTGATTAATCAGGTTAACAAACATTTAATGCAAAGAGTCCGCATAAATTTTTAATTTTGCATCCTCAAAAAATTTATAGTGTTGAGAATCAACTATAAACGTTAATTTATAATACATTTAGAATGACTAAGATTAATAAAAAGCGTGTTTATACTTTCGGAGATGGAAAAGCCGAAGGTAAAACTGAGATGAAAAATCTCCTTGGCGGCAAAGGTGCAAACCTTGCCGAAATGAATTTGATTGGTGTACCGGTGCCTGCCGGTTTTACCATCACCACCGAAGTTTGTACCGAGTACAACACATTAGGAAAAGATAAAGTTGTTGAGTTGATGAAAGCAGAGGTAGAAGCAGGAATTGCCGTTACCGAAAAAGCAATGAATGCAAAATTTGGTTCAAAAGGCGAAGCTTTCCCATTGTTGGTGTCAGTTCGCTCGGGAGCCAGGGTTTCGATGCCGGGTATGATGAATACCGTACTTAACCTGGGTATGAATGATGATGCTGTGATAATTGTTGCAGAAAAGTCAGGAAATGCTCGTTTTGCATGGGACTCCTATCGTAGATTTATCCAAATGTATAGTAATGTTGTAATGGGAGTTGAAACTGAAAAAGGTGAACATGATCCTTTTGAGATTGAAATGGATAAAATTAAAGAAGCCAAAGCTTATAAATCAGATACAGATTTTACTGCTGAAGATTTACAGGAAGTGGTTGTTGCCTTTAAAGCTGTTGTAAAAAAGCAAACAGGACAAGAGTTCCCGGTTAATCCATGGGATCAACTTTGGGGAGCAGTTTGCGCGGTTTTTGATTCATGGAATACCGAACGCGCCATTCTTTACCGCCAAATGGAACAAATACCTGGTGACTGGGGAACTGCTGTAAACGTTCAGGCCATGGTTTATGGTAACATGGGCGATAACTCAGCAACAGGCGTTGCCTTTACCCGTGATGCTGCTACAGGCGAAGATATTTTTAACGGTGAGTATTTAATCAATGCACAGGGCGAAGATGTTGTTGCCGGTGTTCGCACCCCACAAGAAATAACCATTGAGGGTTCAAAACGTTGGGCAGCCATGCAAAACGTTTCTGAAGAAGATAGAGTAGCCAAATATCCTTCCCTTGAAGAGGCTATGCCCGAGGCTTTTAAAGACCTCAACGAAACACAACAAAAGCTTGAAGATCACTATTCTGACATACAGGATCTTGAGTTTACAATCCAGGATGGTAAATTGTGGATGCTTCAAACCCGTAACGGTAAGCGTACAGGTGGCGCTATGGTTCGCATTGCTATGGATATGGTTGAACAGGGAGTTATTGATAAAAGAACAGCCATTCTTCGTCAGGATCCCAATAAATTAGATGAATTATTACACCCGGTTTTTGAAGCTGATGCTATTGTTGCTGCCAAAACTTTAACTAAAGGTTTGCCCGCATCACCGGGAGCTGCCACCGGTCGTGTAGTATTTTTTGCTGATGAAGCCGAAGAATGGGCTGCAAAAGGCGAAAAAGTAATTTTGGTTCGCGTAGAAACATCTCCTGAAGATTTACGTGGAATGTATGCTGCCGAAGGTATATTAACTGCTCGTGGTGGTATGACATCACATGCTGCTGTTGTTGCCCGTGGTATGGGTAAATGCTGTGTTTCCGGTGCCGGCGATGTAAGCGTTAATTATAAAAAACGCTCGATGACAATTAAAGGATTTACCTTTAATGAAGGCGACTGGATGAGTTTGAACGGTTCTACCGGAGAAGTGTATGAAGGTAAAGTGGCTACAATAACTCCCGAGCTTTCCGGAAATTTCGGAAAATTAATGAAACTGGCGGATAAATATACAAGGATGTATGTTCGTACAAATGCTGATACTCCCCACGATGCAAAGGTTGCACGCGATTTTGGGGCAAAAGGTATCGGACTGTGTCGTACAGAACACATGTTTTTTGAAGGCGAAAGGATTTGGGCTATTCGTGAAATGATACTTGCTAATGATGAGGCTGGCCGCAAAGCTGCACTAGAAAAATTATTACCGATTCAGCGCGAAGACTTCGAAGGTATTCTGGAAGCTATGGACGGATTTGGTGTTACCATCCGTTTGTTAGATCCTCCTTTGCATGAATTTACACCCAACGAACCTGAAGCTCAAGCCGAAATGGCTGAAAAGTTAGGTATTGATGTTGACGTTGTTAAAGCAAAAGTTGAAAGTCTGCATGAGATTAACCCAATGCTGGGGCATCGTGGTTGCCGTTTAGGAAATACCTATCCCGAAATTACCGAAATGCAGGCACGCGCTATAATCGAGGCTGCATGTAATTTAAAGGTTAAAGGATTAGATCCAAAACCTGAGATTATGGTTCCGCTAATAGGAACTGTGCAGGAATATACAATGCAGGAAGAAATTATCCGCAGGGTAGCCGCTGAAGTACAAGCTGAAAAAGGTGTGAAAATCGACTTTTTGGTTGGTACCATGATCGAAATTCCACGTGCTGCACTTACTGCCAACGAAATTGCCGAATATGCCGAATTCTTCTCTTTCGGAACAAATGACCTTACACAGATGACATTTGGTTACTCACGTGATGACGCCGGTAAATTCTTACCCATTTATATCAATAAAGGCATTTTGAAAAACGATCCTTTCCAGGTATTGGAACAAACCGGTGTTGGTCAATTGATTGAGATGGCTTGTAAAAGAGGCCGCAAAGTTCGTCCAGGTCTGAAATTGGGTATTTGTGGCGAACATGGTGGAGAACCTTCATCAGTAGAATTTTGCCACAGAACAGGATTGGACTACGTTTCATGTTCACCTTTCCGCGTACCTATCGCACGTCTTGCTGCAGCCCAGGCTGAGGTAAAAGATGACCTGGCACGCAAAGCTGCAAAGGCAAAGAAAAAAGACAAGAAGAAAAGCAAAAAGAAGTAATTCTTTTTGGCTGAATAATTAGAAGGCTGTCGGTTTGTTCCGGCAGCCTTTTTTTTATCTATGTACTGTTAAACTCATTTTAATCCTGATCCCAATCCGTCAGTATTCAAATACTATTTTTTAAGTTTCAATTATCAAATTAAAGTATCAATCTACTGGCTATAAGCTGTTGGTAAATTTTGCACAGAAAAAATCCATACCTGACAAAAGGAACGTATTGCATTTTTTTTATATTTGTTGCTGTAAAAAAATATTTCCTAAATGATTTAACATATAGACATTGGGAAATGCGATTGATAAATATTTTGTTATATGTCCACAAATCAATAATATACAAAACCATGAAAACCATGAAAAAACAATTTCTAAACCTTTTTATTTTACTATCATTTTTTACAGGAATGTTCGCACAAACTCCTTTGGAGTTTGATCAACTAAATCATATCGGTGGTTTTGGCGAAGATCTGGTATTAGATTTAGTTACCGATAGCGAGGGAAATACTTATGTGCTTATTTTTTTGGAAACGATTCCACTTTATTCCAACGACAGTATCATAGGAATAAACCCCACTGCCTATCTACTTATATATGGCCCGAATGGAAATCTTGAATTTAGCTATGAATTCATTGCTCAGGGTGAAGACTCCAATATTTTTATGGATAAGATTGGAATCCTGAACGATGGCCATGTTGTATGTGTAGGTTCTTTTTCCGGGGAATTTCAGTTTGGAGATACACTTGTTGAGAGTTCCCATGCTGTAGGACTTATTTGCAATTTTTTGCCGGATGGATTAACTGATAGGGTTAAACTCTTCAATGTCAGTGAAAAATACACTAAGGTAAGAAACTTAACCATCGATAATGAAAATAACATCTATCTTACAGGACTTAGCCTCGACTCGGTTTATTATGACCAGAATCAAAATCCAATTATTGTCATTACCGATGGTTTTAGATTGCCTGTGTGGAAATATGATGTTGATTTTAATCTGCAATGGATAAAAGTATTTTATGGAGATTATTCCATGCCTTATTCCCGTCCAATAATTCAGGATCAGGAACAAAATCTCATTTTTACAGCCTATCTCCAAGGACTCAATTTATATTATGATGATCAGGTTGTAGAAATGGAGGGCGATACGCATAAAATACTGGTAAAGTTGAGTATGGATGGTGAGGTAATATGGATTCATTCCGTTGATGGAGAAAGCAGTTCCACCTTTGATATTTGCGCTGACATGGATAATAATATTTATCTGGCCTCCTCATTCAATGACGCTATAAAATACGGCGATCAAACATTTCATCATACTTTTAACAGCCCCAATGAAACGTATGTACTTTCTGTTAACGCAAATGGTGATTTTAGATGGCAAAACCAGGTTCATTGTATAAATTATTCAGTATCCAATATTTACCCAAGTCAGATTCATGCAAATGGGAACGATGTTTTTCTATCGGGTAACTATAGGTATAATGCATTTTTTGATGAGATTCTTCTCCAAAAAGTGAGTCCTGTTTATCACCATTACGATACCTACATTACTAAAATTAATACGGAAACAGGTGCTTTTATCTGGGCAAACGGCATTTACGGTGGTAATTTGGGGGTCGATTACAAAATTCCTTTCAGTGTTGATGATGAATGCAATATTACGGCATCGGTCTATTTCTCGGGCCAGGCAACTTTTGGAGATTCGGTGATTCAATCTTACGGAGATCGTGATATTTTAGTGACCCGTTTAGATGAAGTAATTACAGGAATTAATTCGGATACAGACTTTGCATTACTTCATACCGCTGTATATCCCAACCCCGGAAGTGATCAGGTATTTGTAAAAAATACAAAAGGTATTGCGCTTTTCCGTCTTTTCAATCTGCAAGGAAAAATGGTACTTTCGACAAAGATTATCGGTAGTCTTGAACTTGAGATCAATACTTCGGAGCTTTATCCTGGCATTTATTTCTTTCAACTGACTGATGAATCTGGAACTGAAGAAACCGGTAAATGGATTAAACAATAGGCCACTATTTTTACATCCAAAAATTCAATGATAATTAAAAGGCTGTTGGATTTTTCCGGCAGCCTTTTTTGTATCCAAGAATAAAATGTTGAATAAACTCCTCAGAAAGTTTAAATTTCAGTTTATTTTTTTTTCAGTATCCAGTTCTCCAGAATGCTATACAATTCAGCTGGTTTTATAGGTTTGGAAATGTAATCGTTCATCCCACCGGCCAGGCATTTTTCCTTATCACCTTTCATGGCATTGGCGGTCATGGCCACAATAGGGATATCTCTTTTATTAAGTGTTTCGCGAATCTTGCGAGTAGCTACAAATCCATCCATTCTTGGCATTTGAACGTCCATAAAAACTAAAGAGTATTCAGTATTTTGAAGTGCTTCAAGGGCTTCAATCCCATCATTTGCTACATCAATGCGGATACCTGTTTTCTGTATCAATGCAGTAGCAACACGTTGGTTTATAAAATTGTCTTCAACCAGAAGAATTCGGGTACTTTCAGGCAATGCCTGCAATTGTAACAGGTTGGTTTCTTTTTTTCTTTCCTTAAAATTCGTGGTTTTAAAATCAGAAACTCCCATCACACTTACAATGTTATCGAACAGGACAGATTGCTTAACCGGTTTTGTGAGGTAGGCAATATTTCCTAGTTCTTTAAAAATACTTCTATCACCCCAATTTCCTACAGAAGTTAAAACAACTGCCGGAATTTTACTTTTTTGACGTATTGCTTTAATAAGTTCAAAGCCGCTCATTTCAGGCATTTGGAAATCTGAAATTATCAAATCATAAGAGCCGTAATTTTGAGTATCAAAAGCCTGCAGGGCATCCTTGCCGTTTTCAAAGAGATCAGCATGAAATCCAAATGATAGTAAAGTTTCGAGAAGTATAATTCGGTTAGTCTCATTATCATCAACTACCAGGACGTTTAATCCGGCAATTTTTTCAGGGATTTTTATATCTTCTTCACTATTTTTTTCTGATTGATTAAATCTTGCAGTAAAGTAGAACGTACTTCCTTCACCAACCTGGCTCTTCACCCATATTTCACCATTCATCATTCTCACCAGGTTTTTGCATATAGTTAGCCCAAGTCCTGTTCCACCAAATTTTCGAGTGGTAGTGGCATCGGCTTGCGAAAAGCTTTCGAAAATGGCCTGCTGCCGATTTTCAGGGATTCCAATTCCGGTATCGGAAATTTCAAACAGTAGTTCTATTTCATCTTTAGCAAGTGGATGCTCTTTACTTACATTAGCAGAGTTGTTATTAACAGTAATAATTATTTCACCTTCTTCGGTAAATTTGAGTGCATTTCCTACAAGGTTGAGAACAACCTGCCGCAGGCGAACAGGATCACCATTAAGATACTTCGGCACTTCCTGCTTTAACCTAAGGTTTAATTCGATGCCTTTGTCCTCAACTTTGTGTACTACAACATCTGCTACGCCTTCGATGATTTCTCGTACGTTGTAGTCAATTTTTTCTAATTCCAACTGACCGGCCTCAATTTTTGAAAAATCAAGAATGTCGTTTAAAAGGCTAAGGAGTACATCAGCACTGTCTTTGGCCATTTTGAGGAATTGATATTGTTCCTGGCTTAGGTCTGTAGGCAAAACCAACTCCAGCATACCGATAATGCCATTCATTGGAGTGCGAATTTCGTGACTCATGTTTGCTAAGAATTCGCTCTTAGCCATGTTAGCCTTTTCGGCTTCTTGTTTCGCGATTTCAATGACTGCAGCTTTATCTTCCAGTTCCCGGTTCAGGGCAACTACACCACGGTTTGTTTCTTCTAACTCATGATTGATGGTTTCTATCTGGTTATTTCTTTCCTGCAACTGCTTCAGCAAAAACAAAAGTTCGTTATTCTGCGAGTTGATGGTATCAACCATACTGGTATCGCCACGTTCGACAGTTTTTTTGAAAGCTTTTTGAATGCTTAGGATTTTATTTTTATCAAGAGAAATAGAAAATCTCGGCAGCCATTTGGCAGCGGTAATTGTTGTTCCTTTTCCTATTTCTGATTGGATATGAAAATCGTCCATTAATCGTTGTGAACCACTTAATCCAACACCCATGCCGGTTTTAGAGTGATATTTACCTGACTTGATTATTTCAAGGTCTTTTATGCCGGGACCATTATCAGAAAAAACAATAACAGCGCCATCAGATTCATTTTTTCTTTCAGCAATAGAAAACTTTATAATACCCCCTTGTGCATGTTCAATAGTATTACGGCTTAACTCCGAAACTGTAGTCCCTATCCTGATACAAGTGGTATTGTCGAACTGCAACTCACGTGCAAGCATGGATCCCAGGTTACGGGCTCTTACTACATCTGATTCAAATTGAACCTGTATTTCGCCTACATCATGAAGAGTAACGGACGATAAGAACGGTAGCGTCGTCATTGGATCTTGAGTATTGATTAAGAATTAGTTCGGTATTTGTTTGGGGCGGTTTGCTCCAATCTATGTCTTCGGGACTCCAACGGGTAGTTATGCCATCAGAATAGAAACAAATTGAATCATCGGGTCTAAAATTATTTTCAAATACACGTGGGGTACGCATGTTATGTCCACAAATTCCGCCGTAAGATAAAAGGTTGATTTTGCCTTGTGGAGTCATAATATAGCCTTCGATGTTTCCAATACCACAAAAGGACATTTTATTTATTCGGGTGTTTATCAGCGCCAAAGCAATGGTTACACCCCTGGTTCCACGTATGGAATTGTGAACAAATTTCATCAGGTCATCAACAGGTAGATCCTGTTTAAGTATTAATTGTTCTTTGGCAAGCTGTGATGCAATATGCGCCTGGCTTCCATGACCCAAACCATCGATTACCGAAATAATTGTTGTGTCGGGGCCGGTGTGATTTATTAAAAAGGCATCGCCGTTAACCTGTTCGCCGGGCTTACAACGAGAAGCCGCCCCGGAAAGGAGTTTATGATTTAAACCCATCCAAATTTTGGAAGGAACCCATTTAAGGGAACGAATACAAGTTTTGAAATCGTGATTCCCCAAAGAAAATCTTTCTTTGACCCCGGCAGATGAAACAGGATTTATTTCCAGTTCATCAGAAAACCTTCGTATGGTACCCAGCCCGAGACCCAGCGTACTTTTTTCGGAGTACCCATCTTGTAAAGCATTTTTCATATTTGAGATTCCATTACCGGAATCACAGCACCAAAACTCAATAGCTTTTTTATCGTTATTATCTTCAAGTTGGCATATTACAATTTTCCCTTTTCCGCCTCCATGCTTGAGTACGTTTGTTACCAGCTCCGAAACTAAAATAGCTATTTCGCCGGTCTTCACTTCATCGAAACCCATTTTTACAGCGGTGTTTACAGCTTTTCTTCTACAAACACCAACGTCTGATTCGTTTTCAATTTCTAAGCTGAGAATATGATCGCGTTTTATTTCCATTTCATTACCCTTACAATAGTACCTTCATTTATATTTGATTGAATTTCAAAATTGTCAACAAGACGTTTTGCCCCAGGCAAGCCGTAACCCATACCCATGCCTGAAGTGTATCCATCACTCATTGCCAGACTGAGGTCAGCAATTCCTGGTCCGTGGTCAATGAAGGTTATAATTAAGGTCTTGTGGTTTTCAACGATTCCTGTATCAACAATTACCTCTCCACCTCCGGCATAATTGTACATATTCCTAAGTAACTCACTAACTGCCGTGGTTATTCGGGTTTGGTCAACAATTCCCATGGTCAGGGATTTGGCGTGCTGTCGGATTAGTTGCCTTATCCTAACGATGTCATACTCTGTTTCAAGCGCATGCTTTCCAAGACGTTCCCATTGATTATCAAAATTAATTGGCTGCGTCATTATTAGAGTTGTTACAATTCAAGTTTTTGTTCCCTAAGTCTTTTTTCAAGCATATCAATGCCTTTTTCCATGTTCAGGGCTGTGTCAACACCAGGCATCTCCAAGCCAAGTTCTACTAAAGTAATTGCAACAGCAGGTTGCATTCCAACAATCACAACAGCCGCATCCATTATCGAAGCCATAGATGCCATTCCTGAAAGCATCCGGCCTATAAATGAGTCAACCATTTCAAGTACTGAAATATCTATTAATACACCTTTTGCGCCGGTTTTTTCAATCGCGTCCAAAATTTGAGATTGCAATGCTATTGCAAGTTTATCGTGCATATCTACCTGAATCGAGACAATCAAAAAACCTTTGATCTTAATGATTGGAATTCTTTTATCGTGCATTTCAGTATTCATCTATTCATGGTTTTCGTCAGAATCGGCAAGTTGTATGCGCAACCTTGCATCATCAGATTGTTTGTTTTGTCTTATAGCAAAAATCATTGCATCCTGCAGGGTGGCTTTTGTTCGTATAATCGACAAATCGATACCTAAATGTACGATAGTTTGGGCTATTGCAGGGCTGATACCTGATAAAATACACTCTGCACC
Source organism: uncultured Lentimicrobiaceae bacterium (assembly GCA_964593705.1). Classification (GTDB taxonomy): domain Bacteria; phylum Bacteroidota; class Bacteroidia; order Bacteroidales; family 4484-276; genus SABY01. The sequence goes on from CAZQIV010000028.1 coordinate 11,990, forward strand.
TAGCAAGCGTGCTGAAGTTACAGTTTTTAGCAAGTGGTTTGCAACTTGAGTATCTACCGTGGGTACGCCTGTTATGTCTAATATGGCAATGGTGCAACCCGAATCGACAATTTTTTGCAACAGGTTTTCCATCATAATCTGTGTGCGTTGACTATCGAGTGTTCCGATAACCGGAAGAATCAAAATATTATCCCAAACTTTAGATACCGGGCTTGAAAGTTCTAACAGGTCTTCCTGCTGCTGCATAATGGTTTTTTGCTGTTCCTGAATTTTAGATAGCTTTTCATCCGATTCCTTTTGCATGATGTCACGTTGGCGGAGTTCGTCTGTCAGGTCATCGATAAGCAGATCAAGGGCTGCTTCTACTCCACTCAGGTCGTCTTCTGTTTGTGATTCTATTCGGGCATCCATGTCGCCGGCAGCCACCGATGCCAACACATTTTCGATGTGGTCAATGCGTTCTTTAAATTTTTCAATATTGTATTGTTCACTCATCCTTATTTCCTCCTATTTTTGAGCCAGGTTACTGCTTCATCTATGTCTTTTACAAAAGTTGAATCAGCTTTTAGCGAACCAAGCTTCATCAAAACTTTAGCAATCATACGTACCGCTGAATTTGCTCCTACAAAAGCAACGTCAGTAAATTTTGCGACATTTAGCATTTCGTTGGTAATGGATCTGGTATCACGGTTTTCCATCTTTCCGGCTTCCCTTAAATCAACGATAAGTTGCCTGTACGGCTTACCGGCAAGGAATTGGTTGTAAAGCAAACCAAACTGTTTTGTTTCGTCTGTCGAAAAATCTCCGATAATAGCTTGAACCAAAATCTGATGCTCTTCGTCAAAATGTAATTTATGTTTCATATTGTTGATATATTAATTGTTATTAGTCATGCAAGCAGAGAAGTTCTCACGTTTTTCTTAGCAAAGGTAATATATTTCTTGGTGGATTATTAATATGTATTCCGGATTATTTGTTAATGAAGCGTTTGTTGGTATGTAAAAAAGGTAAATGTATTGGCGAAAATTCGAGACAGGAAAAAAAAGTCTATTTTTGCATATTGATTTTAAGAAATAAGTTATTGTTATATAATGTTAATTATTAGATAGGTATGGCAAATTTAGATTTAAAAAAGTACGGAATTGTTGATGTTAAAGAAATCCTTCATAATCCATCTTATGAAGTTCTTTTTGCAGAAGAAACAAAACCAGGATTAGAAGGCTTTGAAAAAAGTCAGCTATCAGAATTAGACACTATTAATGTGATGACTGGTATTTTTACAGGCCGTTCACCCAAGGATAAATACATCGTAAAAGATGATACTACCGAAGATACCATCTGGTGGAATACTCCTGGGTCGCCAAACGATAATAAACCAACGTCAACTGAAGTTTGGAACGATCTTAAAGAAAACTCGGTAAAACAACTTTCAGGGAAAAGATTGTTTGTAATGGATACTTTTTGCGGAGCAAATCCTGATTCCCGGTTAAAAGTGCGTTTTATCATGGAAGTTGCCTGGCAGGCACATTTTGTAAAAAACATGTTCATTCGTCCAAACGAAGAAGAATTGGCCAATTATGGTGAGCCTGATTTCGTTTCTATTAACGCATCGAAAACTACCAACCCAAAATGGAAAGAGCACGGTTTAAATTCGAAGGTTTACACTGTTTTCAACCTGACTGAAAGAATGCATGTAGTTGGTGGTAGCTGGTATGGTGGCGAAATGAAAAAAGGTTTATTTGCCATGATGAACTACTATTTGCCATTAAACGGTATGGCGGCAATGCACTGTTCTGCCAACGTGGGTAAAAAAGGTGATGTTGCTATTTTCTTTGGTCTTTCAGGCACCGGAAAAACTACCCTTTCAACCGATCCAAACCGCCAGTTAATTGGTGATGACGAGCATGGCTGGGACGATGATGGTATCTTTAATTTTGAAGGTGGATGCTACGCAAAAACCATCGACCTGGATAAAAATGCTGAGCCTGAAATATATGGGGCCATCAAACGTAACGCTCTGCTCGAAAACGTAACTGTTGACGAGAACGGCAAAATTGACTTTACCGATGGTTCTACAACTGCAAACACCCGTGTTTCCTACCCAATTTATCATATCGAAAATATTGTTAAGCCGGTTTCGAAAGCAGGCCACGCAACTAAAGTAATTTTCTTAACTGCTGATGCTTTTGGTGTAATGCCCCCGGTAGCCAAGCTTACCCCGGAGCAAACCCAATACCATTTCCTGAGTGGATTTACAGCAAAATTGGCGGGTACCGAACTTGGCGTTACCACTCCACAGCCAACTTTTTCGGCCTGTTTTGGCGCTGCCTTTCTTTCGCTTCATCCAACCAAATACGGTGAGGAATTAGTTAAAAAAATGGAACAACACGGAGCCGAAGCTTATTTGGTAAATACAGGGTGGAACGGCACCGGGAAACGTATTTCGATACAGGATACGCGTGGTATTATTACTGCTATACTTGATGGTTCCATCGAGGGTGCACCAACCAAAAACCTTCCGATATTCAACCTCGAAATTCCTACCGAACTGAAAGGTGTTGATACACATATTCTTGATCCACGCGATACTTACTCTGATGCCGCAGAGTGGGAAAAGAGGGCCAAAGACTTAGGCACCCGTTTTATCAAAAGCTTTGTTAAATATACCGACAATGAAAAAGGTAAAGCCCTGGTTGCTGCCGGCCCCCAACTCGATTAATAAGGACGACTTTTAATAAGTTTTCAGTTCACAGTCTTCAGTCCCCGGTAACGAGAAACTGCCGGCTGAGAACTTATTGTGAATAATTCTTTTAGCAAATAAAGTTCTACAAAATTGGTAGTACAATCTTGTATTCTATAAGAAACCTTTCGTCAATTGGCGGAAGGTTTTTTCTTTTATGAAAGTCTTTATGAGGATAAGATGTTTGAATAATTTTTAATTTCGCCAGACAATAACAAGTTATGGGAATGAATAACAGCCAGGTAAATAATCTGATTTTAAACTTTCGTAAGCGTTTACAAATATTTAAGGACGATTTTGTTGTTGTCGGATTTCAAAGCTTTGAGTGTATTTTTTGATAAAGGAGAAATAAACGTACTGGTATATTTACGCAAACGTTGGTGGTCATTTAAATATCTAGGAACTGAGAATTATAAAATAGCTTAAAATATGAAGAAAATAAAAATATTTATCGCATCCTCGCATGATTTGATTGAGGAAAGAAGGCAAATAGAGTTTATAATTTCAAAAATTAATTCAAAAATTCAGGATAGCGATTATTTTTTAGAAATGGTATTATGGGAAAGCTCTATTGATGCTATGTCTCAAACTAGACTCCAAGACCAATACAATCAGGTGATTTCAAATTCGGACATATTTATTCTATTGTTATCTACTAAAGTAGGTAAATATACCACAATGGAATTTGAACAAGCCTTTAAGGAATTTACAGCCAATAATAAACCAATTATTTTAACATTCTTCAAAGAAGCTGAAGTTAAGATTAGTCAAGAAAATAGTTCAGAGTTAATGTCTTTCTTCACTTTTCAAGAGAAATTGAAAAATTTGGGACAATTATATTCTTGGTATAAAGATGGAAATGAATTGAAAAATAATATTGAAAAGAGCCTATTATCTCTTATTGATAACAAATTTCAAACGGGTGATACAAATAAAAAAGAAAGCAATAAAAATAAGATTACATCAACAATTATAGGTAACTCTAATATCACTATCCAAGAAATAACTAGTAGTATGGCTTCCAACATAACTATTAATAAATAATAATTATGAACGGAAATCTATCAAAAAATGCTTTTGGAAATTTGCATGAATTCATAGAACAGAATAATCTTCTTTGGATATATTTAGTTGTGATTTCGCTAAATGTTGTTCTTTTTATTGTTGGTTGGATATTATCCAATTGGAAAGGTAAGGTTGAGATTGATAAATTAAAAGCGGACATAAATAAGTCTTATGTAGAGGTTGAAGAACTTCATGGGAAAGTCAAAAAAAACGATGCTGAGACCCAAAAGATACTATCAGATAAATTAAAAAATGATGTTGAAATTGAACAATTAAAAAATCAAATTGATAAATCCAAAACTGAAGTTGAAAAATTAAAAGCCGAAATTATCAATTTAGATAGCGAGACAAAAACGCAGCTTCTGAATTTTACTGAAAGGAAGAATGAAATAATAAATAAGTATTCTTCAAATATTCATCTTTTTACAAAAAAATACAAAGGATTTCAAGTAGCATTAAATGGTCAATCGGACGAAGAATTCAGAAATCAAATTAATGAGTTGAGAGATATATTTAATGAACTCTCAAATTCTTTTTTAAGCTATTTTCATCTGGTAAAAGAATTGTCTATTTCACCGGAAGAGAAAGAGGATTTTACGAAAACTGTTATAATTGAATTCTTGGCTTGGTGTGATAGATTGGTTCAAAACTCCTTAAACTACGAACAATTCAGTACAATGCAAGAGTATCCGTTTATTATACTTGGATTGCATGAAATAATGAATTATGCAAGTGCGGTTATTGAAAATAATCCTGAATTGAAAAGATATCAGGAATTTGAAAATTATAAAGATAGATTGATAAAACATATGGCGGCAAGTTGAAAAACGACCAACATCATAAGGTATAAATTTAAATAATTATGTCAGAAACCAACCGCGTAGAATACAAACAGGAACTCAATACCAATGTAGATATCGAGAAGGAAGTCATTGCCTTTCTTAATTATCACGAAGGCGGATTAATTTTTATTGGCATCGATAAACATGGGAAAATATTGGGGGTTTCTGATATTGACGGTGATATGCTCAAAGCAAAAGACCGCATCAAAAATAACATATTACCGTCTGCTATGGGTCTGTTCGATGTAGTAATTGAAACCAAAGAAGGTAAAGAACTGATTAAAATAATAGTTGCCGGAGGTACAGAAAAGCCTTATTTCAAAAAGAAATTTGGAATGACAGAAAAAGGCTGTTTTATCCGTACTGGAACAGCAGCCGAACCAATGCCACAGGCAATGATTGACAAGTTATTTGCTTCTCGCACCCGAAATTCACTTGGTAAAATAAGGTCACACCGTCAGGATTTGACCTTTGAGCAACTCAAAATCTATTACGAAGAAAAAGGTCTTACTCTTACAAAACGGTTTAAGCAAAATCTGGAACTGTTAACCGAAGATGAAAAATTGAATTACGTAGCTTATCTGTTGGGCGATGAGAATGGGACATCCATAAAAGTTGCGAAATATTCCGGTACCGACAGGGTCGATTTAATTGAAAACAACGAATATGGCTATTGCTCATTAGTTAAAGCAACCAAAAGAGTTATCGATAAACTGGAACTCGAAAACAAAACTATTTCAAAAATCACCCCCAAAGAGCGTATTGACACAAGACTTTGGAATGCTGTGGCATTACGTGAGGCGATTATAAATGCCATTATCCACAATGATTATACACGTGAAATTCCACCAAAATTTGAAATATTTTCCGACAGGTTGGAGATAACCAGTTACGGCGGTTTGTTCGAAGGAATGACACAAGAAGACTTTTTCGATGGATTGTCATTACCAAGAAACAAAGAACTTATGCGTGTTTATAAAGACTTGGGGATGGTTGAGCAATTAGGCTCTGGAGTGCCTCGTATTGTACAGACCTATAGTAAAGACTGTTTCAAATTTGCCGACAACTATTTACGGTTAACTTTCCCTGCTACAGAACAAGTTACCACGCAAGTTACCACGCAAGTTACCACGCAAGTTACCACGCAAGTTACCACGCAAGTCACCACGCAAGTCGAGGAATTAGTAAAAGTATTTACCGGAGAACATACGCGCCAAGAATTACAAGGCAATTTAAATTTGGCAAACAGGGAACATTTTAGAAAAAATTATCTGCAACCAGCATTAGATGTAATCCTAATAGAATTAACCATACCAGAAAAACCTAATAGCAGTAAACAAAAATACAGGCTAACAGAAAAAGGTATTTTAGTAAAAAATAGTATTAGCCAACACAAATAGTCAAGCACAACTTGTCCCGTGAAACGGGATTGGCTGGTCGCACAAAAAGCCAACACACGACCAAAACCAGCCAAAGTGCTTGCCTACCCAAATGCACGGAAGGCAGATAAAATGTAGCAAATTGAAAGAAAAATGAATGAAAGAAATCAACACCAGGCGGTAACAAAAGCTATATGCAATAAAGGTTTTCAATGGTAATTCAAACATTCTACCACACACAAAATTATATGTAATTTGACAGGAAAGTACCACGCAATCTGCCACTGCTCATTCAATTTACCGTTGTGAGCAATTGCACGAAAGACCCCATACCTTGTTGATAAAAATAGTTTTACCATCAACATAAGTTGATTTTAGAGCAGAAAGTGGTAGGAATATTGAATTATGAAATGTTAAAATAGACACAGAAAATTACAAATTTTAATAATGAGGAATCTGACTGGTTTGATAGAAATTATAAATTGTCAACCAAATTGATTTCAGACCAGCGTGGCTATGAAAGTATAGCAGAATATCTTTATAATGAGGTTTCAAGTACAATACTCCGTTAAGAAATGAAATAAATAGTTGAAAATCAGTAAAATAAGTGAAAATAAATTAGGTTAAACCGATGGAAACCAGTATCTTAGATGATTATTCCACTAATTGTCTAATTATGGCTCCCACGGTTAACCAAGATTCTAAAGCGCTAATTATCAACATATTAAAAAACAAGGCGTTTTTTGCCTTAACAAAGCCAGAAAGAATTTCCTGGTTAGCGTTCTTTGGCATATTTTAAGCATCAAAGGTAAAATTAATTTCATGCAATTAGCCCGTTTTAGTCCATACGGTGAGCAGACACACCGAATACACTTTGAACAGGAATTTGACTTCCTTGCCTTCAATAAGAATCTGGTCGACATGCTTCCTGGTAAAGAAATCATTATCGCATTTGACCCATGTTTTATACCCAAGGCAGGAAAACATACCTATGGCAGGGTAAATATGAGTGAGCCAAATACAAACTACTTCGATAAAGAGATTTGCAATGAGGATTTAACAATATACACAGCAGTGGTGTACTCTAAAGCTTTCGGTCGTGATATTAAACTTGCCATTGCAGTCTTTTTTAAAGATGGGCGTGAAATAACACGTAAGCTCTATTTCTCAACAGACCTTGACCAAGCTGGAAGACAAATCGTAGGCAAACTATAAAACCTTCTTTAACAACGCTTTGATGCTTGATAGATTTATTCGCAGGTTCGCTATTAACCCGAACTCTGCAAAAAATCACAAAATTATTAATGAACTGCTGCAATTGGGAAGAATTGCCGCTTAAAATATTAACGAACTATTGTTATGATACACTAAATGTAAATATCATTGCAAATTTTGAGGCTGATACAATTGCCGTAATACAAAATGAGCCATTACAGTTCATCAATTTATCATTAGGAAATGCCACCTTATGGGAATGGGATTTTGAAAATGATGGAGTTACTGACAGTTACGAACAAAATCCGGTGTGGGTTTACAATGAACCCGGTAGTTATTCTGTTTTGTTCACAGTAAGTGATGGTGTAAATGAAAACACCTACTTGATAGAAAATTATGTAAGCGTATTTCCAATACAGATATTAAATATTCCCGCCGGCTGGAGTGGTGTATCCACTTATCTCAATCCACTCAACAAAGGCGTGGAAGGCATGTTTTCGCCTTTTGGCAACGACTTTGTCATCCTTGCTTCGATGACGGATTTTTATTATCCCGCTGCAGGTGTAAATACCATCGGCAACTGGAACTACGCAACCGGCTACCAGGTAAAAGCTGCCAACAATTTGGAGCTCCCGATTGCAGGTTCTAAAATCGGAAATCCAACGCTGGAATTGGTTCAGGGCTGGAATCTTATACCTGTGCTTAATAATTGCAATAATCCGGTAGAAGAACTATTTAACACAATCATCGACAATCTTCAAATCGTAAAAGAAGTAGCCGGTGCAGGAGTTTACTGGCCACAGTTTGGCGTAAACACGCTTGGAGAACTTATTCCCGGCAAGGCTTACTTTGTGCTGGTGGATGAGGATGTAGAATTGGAGTTTTTCCCATGCACCCCCGCTAATATGACCCCATCCCCAGCCCTTCCCCTGCAGGGGAAGGGAGGTGACCCGCGCACAGGCACTAATACTGGGGCAGTGGATGGAGCCGGCCAGCGTGTGGGAACTCCCTCCGACAAGACCCCCTCTAACTCCCCCTTGAGGGGGAGAACCAGCCAACACACGGGAACTCCCTCTCCTACAGGAGAGGGCCGGGTGAGGTCTCTTGGGGTGAGGTAATAAGAACTCCCATCACCCATACCATCGCCATTCCTCAACAAGTATTATCAGGAATTGAAGATGGGAATATTATCACCATTTATAACCAGGTAGGGTGGTGTTGCGGAGCTATTCCTGTTCAAAATCAAAATCTTGTACTTACAGCTTTTGGTGATGATCCCACGACTTCAAACATTGATGGTTTGGTGGAGGGTGAGCCTATTCATTTACGTCTTTATAATACCGAAAATGGCAAAGAAAGCTTAATGGAAGTTGAGTTTGATGAACAGATGCCGCAGGGCGGGACTTTCGTAAATCACGGCCTGTCAGCAGTGAAGAAATTGAAAATTACCGGAATAAATGAAGCTGCTGAATTGGGGATGAATATTTCGGTTTTTCCAAATCCATCAACAGGGGTTTTTCAGATTTCAAACTCTGACAGTCCGCCAGCTGGCGGACTGTCAGAGTTTGGCTGGAAAGTTACAGATACTCACGGATCAGTCGTTGCCCTGGGCAATGATGAGATCAAAGATTTCACAATCGATCTCTCTACTCATCCGAAAGGAATTTATTATCTGAAAATTATACAAGGGAAATTACAAACTGTGAGGAAGCTGGTGGTGCAATAACCCCCATCCCGGCCTTCCCCCTAAATGGGGAAGGGAGCGGAAGCTCACGGAGGTTGAAGGTATTTGCCCAACGAGGTATCATACGAGTATAAAACCAAAATCATAGACGAGCACGCTCCCCTTCTCCTAAATGAGAAGGGGTCGGGGGATGAGGTCAATAATATAGTCATCCGATGAATGCTGTTTAAGAATCGGGAAAAATCTTCTGAATACAGCAATAATCCCCGGCATTATTCATCGGATGACTCCATTACAAACCGTGAAGAAGCTGGTGGTACATCAGGATATGGAGACCTAACAGGTTTACTCCCTTAGCAGATGTTCTACTCCCAAACAGTAAAGTATAGCTCACGAACAAAAACCTGTTAGGTCTTGCCACCAGCAAAACCAAAAGCCTCTCTGCAAAATGCGGGGAGGCTTTTGGTTTTTCTATTACTTAAAAATCAAAGCAAGCGATTTTATAGTTCAGTCATTTCAATATCAACATCTTTAAGTATCTTATTCAGCAGACCAGGACCAATGGTTTCTGAACCATGAGCAGACACAACTGTTCTTCGCCCATCCTCGTGCTTTAGAAAATGATGGCTTCCCCTAATTCTGGACACCGAAAACCCATGGTTTGATAAAAACTTAATCAACTGTTTACCGGTAAGTTTAGGATAGGTTGTGCTCATTTTTTAAACAGCGACACGTTGGATGCCAACAAATTGATTCATCTCAGTTGGTGCATCATATTCAAGGAGGCATAATTCGATGGCTTCTTTTATTCTCTCGTTCAACTGGTCGAAGGTCTTAGCCTGCGTATGACATCCCGGTAACTCAGGAACACTTGCAACAAGGAATCCTTCCGAATCTTTTTCGATAATTACTGTGAATTCGCCTTTCATAAATGAATTGTTTTATAATGATTTAGTTTCACAAAAATAATATTAAAAATATGAACTCAGCAAAAGGAGTCGCAACCTTAAAATATCACAACGAGGATCGCAAACCGTTGAAAAGCTGGTGGTGCAGTAGGATATGGAGACCTAACAGGTTTATCCCCAAAAGCGGATGTTTGCTTTTCAAAAAAGTAATACAAATGGCTGGCATAAAAACCTGTTAGGTCTTGCCACCGAAACCACACAGCAAGTCCCGCACCTGCGGGATGAATGCTGTTTAAGCATCAGTAAAAATCTTCTGAATACAGCAATGATCCCCGGCATTATTCATCGGATGACTTAATCGAATAACTCAGCCAACTGCAAAACCAAAAGCCTCTCTGCAAAATGCGGGGAGGCTTTTGAATTTATATTAAACCCAACGATTTGAGTTTACTTTCAAACTCTGAAATGGAACAAGTCCTAACTTCCGGAAATTTTATCTTATCTAATATTTTAAAATGATGATCATGTGTCACAATGCAAAAGGCATTAGCGGCAATGGCACAATCCACAAATTTATTATCGTCCTTATCTTGAGATATAAGTTGGAAATTATAAAAGGGGTCGTGTTTTTCAACAAAGGGATGTATGGTTAGAAAATCGATCATGTTTTTAGCGACCACTATCCCGGTTTTAATTTGAAGTATTTCTCTGTACTCAAGAATGATTTCGTTTGAAACACACAGAATAAAATCTCCATTGATTATCCCATCAAAAATCCACCTGTATGGCGATTTGCGACCAATGATGGCAATCAGGATGTTGGTGTCCAGAACTATTTTAATGCCTGTTGTGTTCATTGGCCCATTTGATCATATCCTGTTCCGAAAGATTTTTTTCTGCCCAAACTTCATCCATTGCTTCCGTAGCTTTTTTAGCAAAATACTTTCCCAACAGCAATTTAATTTCTTCCAACTGCTCATCCTTCACATCATTAGAGTATAGCTTTAATAGCTCAATTTGAACATTGCTTAGTGAACTTTCAAAAACTTGCATTATATGTGATTTTAGAATTTACTACAAATTTAATAACTTTTTCTTACGCTGTTCAGCATTATTAATTTGATTGTGATGCGTATCTAAACAATTAATCACTTGAAATTGAATCTTATTACCTGAAAATTACACATGGAGGATTGCAAACAGTGAAAAAGTTGGTGTTGAAGTAGGATTTGGAGACCTAACAGGTGGGGTGTTAAATCCGTATTTTACTTCCTCGTACCATATTCTCCATGGAGGCGCTTCGGGCAATATGCTTTTTGGGCTACAAGTTGCTGAACAGAAAACTTTTTTTTACAACCCGGTACAGCCTGTCCCGCCCATGCGGGAGGTTGAGGTATTGTAGTTATTTGATTTCACAGACAGCACCAAAAACCCGGTACAGCCTGCCCCGATTTTTTTCGGGGGGTTTCGCTATTAACTGATTAACTCTGAGAAAGAAACCGAACCCGAATAGCTCAACTCATACTGAGTTGTCAAGATTAACCACCAATTCTCCTTAACTACAATACCTAAACTTTCCGAAGTGTCGGAACAGGCTATACTGAGTTTTAAGAATTTGACCTTCAGATTTGATGTAAAAATGGAACGAAAACACCTACTCCAACATTAATTGTAATGTGTTTATAAACAACGGTGTGCAATTTTTGAAAATACAGATTTAACACCCCACCTAACAGGCTTACTCCCTAAGCGGATGTTCTGCTCCCAAAAAGTAAAGCTGCCCTCACGAACAAAAACCTGTTAGGTCTTGCCACAAGCAAAACAAAAAAACCCCTGATTTAAAAAAAAATCAGGGGCAAAAAAAAATGAAAAAAAACCCTCTTTTAACAGCGGGAATATTATTGTTTATATTTTAACCAAATTAGCAAATCCCATAAATGCAAGTGAAAGGATGCCGGCGACTACCAAAGCGATTGGCATACCACGCATTCCCTTGGGAACATCCATCAATTCGAGATGCTCGCGAAGGCCGGCAAAAAGTACGAGAGCCAGCGCAAAGCCGATTGAATTTCCAATAGCATAAACAGTTCCTTCCAAAAGGTTATACTCTTTTTGAACAACCAATAATGCTACGCCCATTATTGCGCAGTTGGTGGTTATAAGTGGAAGAAATACACCCAGTGCCTGATAAAGGGGAGGGCTTACTTTTTTCAGAATAATTTCGACTACCTGCACCAAGGCTGCTATAACCAGGATAAATGATATGGTTTGTAGAAATCCCAGGTTAAACGGCGCTAAAATGTAATTTTGAATAAGCCAGGTTACGATGGTTGCAACAGTCATAACAAAAAGAACCGCGCCCGCCATTCCGGTAGCTGTTGATATTTTGTTGGAAACGCCCAAAAACGGGCAGATGCCCAAAAAGTTCGACAATACAATGTTGCTGACTAATACCGTACCGATGATGATAATGATATATTCCATAGTTTCCTGATTTAAGCTTTTTTGGTAATTCTGTTAACTAAAGCAATTAAAAATCCAAGGGCAATAAAAGCGCCGGGAGAAAGAATGAAAACCAAAATACCATCGCCCTCCATAAACTTAAATCCAAATACTGAAAGGTTTCCTAAAATTTCCCTTACAGCTCCAAGTAGTGTCAATGCCATGGCAAAACCAAGCCCCATTCCCAGCCCGTCAACAATTGATGATACAATGCTGTTTTTTGAAGCAAAGGCTTCAGCACGCCCCAGAACAACACAGTTTACAACGATCAAAGGAATAAAGATGCCCAATTGTTCGTGCAAGGCAGGTGCATATCCGGCCATAACGAGATCAACAATAGTTACGAATGAGGCAATAACAACAATAAAAGTTGGAATACGTACTTTGCCCGGCACCACGTTTTTGATGAGCGAAATAACGAGATTCGACATCACCAGAACAAAAGTAGTGGCTAAGCCCATCCCCAGACCGTTTATGGCCGAATTGGTTACCGCCAGTGTAGGGCACATCCCGAGCAGCATCACAAACACTGCATTCTCCTTAAAGAATCCTTTGGTAAAATTTTGCATTTGAGTCATGTTTTCTCCCCTCCTATTTATTATCTTTTTTCAATTCTTCGTATGAGTCGGAAGCCCGTTGCACAGCATCGCAAAAAGCTCGTGAAGTAATGGTTGCCGCGGTAATGGCATCAACATCGCCACCATCTTTTGTTACCTTTAATTTAAAGGTTTTCGGATTTTTACCCATAAATTGGTTTTTCCAGTCTGTGGCCATTTTTGTACCCAGGCCTGGTGTTTCCTTTTGCTCCAGCACTTCAACATTGGTAATGCTTCCATCAGGCTTAAAGCCTACCATGAGCTTTATAAGTCCGCTATATCCAATATTTGTGTAGGTATTAACCGCGACACCAATAGGTTCTTCATTGGTAAAACCATTGAAAAAGAGTAATGAATCGCCACCATTTTGGGGCATAACTGCCTGCCTGTCGTAATGCGTAAAACCGGGCATAACCTGCTCGATTGCCTTTTGCTGTTTGAGTCGTTGAACCTCGGCAATCGGACCCTTGGTAAGATTGTAAACTCCGCTTGCTGCTAACGATGAGATCGCTGTAACCACCAGAAGTGTTAACAGCATATTTGTAAATGTTGATTCTTTCTGAGCCATAATTTTTGTATTTAATAGACAAGGCATGCCTTGTCTTTACATCTCTTTTATGAGACAAGGCATGCCTTGTCTTTACATCTCTTTTATGAGACAAGGCATGCCTTGTCTTTACTATAATTACTGAGACAACGCGTAGGTTGTCTTTACTGTGTTTTTATTACGCCAAACCTTTTGGGTTTGAAAGTAGTATTAATCAAAGGGGCAAAGGCATTCATAATTAAAATGGCAAAGGATACACCTTCGGGGTAACCACCCCAAAAACGAATAACCATAGTGATAACCCCACAGCCTACACCATAAATAATTTGTCCTTTGGCCGACATCGGAGAACTCACCATATCGGTGGCCATGTAAAAAATACCGAGCATCAAACCACCCGTCACCAAATGGAAAAGTGGATTGGCAAAATGAGTAGGATCAATAGCCCACATTATGGCAGCAAAGCCAATGGCCGAAACCAAATAAGCAACCGGAATGTGCCATGTAATTACTTTGCGGAAAAACATAAAGGCAGCGCCTAATAAAAGTGCTATCGCAGACATTTCTCCCATGGAGCCGCCCTGGTTTCCAATCACCAAATCCAAATAGGATGGTAATTCACCCATAAGTTGTTGGACGGTTTGCCCGGCTCCAACACCTTCTTTCAAAATACCTAAGGGTGTTGGCCCGGTAATAACATCAGCCAATGCTGTTGGAAATTTTGGTACCGGAACCGGCCAGCTTGTCATTTGTACCGGAAAGGAAATCAATAAAAATACCCGCCCGACAAGTGCCGGGTTAAAAGGGTTTTTTCCTATACCACCGAAAGCCATTTTTGCAATACCAATAGCAACAATTGCCCCGATGATGATGATAAATGTGGGCAAATTGGTAGGCACGTTAAAGGCCAATAAAACACCGGTAACAATCGCAGAGCCATCGTTGATGGTAAGATCGCCTTTGATAAGGTAGCGTTGAATTACATATTCAACCAAAACACAGGCAGTTACAGAAATTGCCATAACCCTCACGGCATCCAAACCAAAAAAGTAAAACGAAACCAACATGGCGGGAATCATGGCGTAAAAAACGCTGTACATGATCTTGCGCACCGATTGGTTGGTGTGGACGTGCGGGGAGCCTGATATCGTAAGTAAAGTATCCATATTTTAGTTTTTTCCTCTCGTTCTGATAATTTGACCTACTATAGTTTTTCCAAGCCTGATAAAATCAAGCAATGGCCTGCCCGATGGACAGGTATAATGGCAGGAGCCACATTCGATACAATCCATAATCCTGTCTTTTTCGGCATGCTCCCAACTTTCATGCATCACTTCCTGGGCAAGCAGGTAGGGTTCAAGCCCCATTGGGCAAACCGAAATACATTTACCACAACGGATACAATTTTTTATTGCTGTGCGGTGGGCTTCTTCATCAGGAACCAATAAGATACCCGATGATCCTTTTACGATTGGCGCTTCAACCGACATGAGTGCTTTTCCCATCATGGGACCACCACCAATTACTTTACCGAGGTTTTCGGGCAATCCGCCGGCTTTTTCAATTAATTTCGAAATCGGGGTACCGACTCTCACCATGAAGTTAGAGGGCTTTTTAGCAGCTTTTCCGGTAACCGTAACTACGCGCTCAATCAGTGGTTTATTCTTCTGAACTGCTTCGTAAACAGCATAAGCAGTTCCTACATTATCCACCACACATCCGGTTTCGATGGGTAATTTACCTGATGGAACTTCGCGTCCCGTAAGGGCTTTAATCAATTGCTTTTCGCCACCCTGTGGGTATTTTACTTTAAGCGCATGAATGCTGATGCCCTTGAATTTCTGAGCTAATTTGCTAAGATGATCAATAGCATCGGGTTTATTATTCTCAATTCCAACCAGGGCTTTATCCACGCCCAAAGCTTTCATAAGAATGCTTGTACCGATCAGCATCTCCTCCCCTCTCTCCATCATCAATCGGTGATCGGAAGTAAGATAAGGCTCACACTCCACGCCATTAATAATTAAGTACTCAGCTTTTTTGCCATCGGGAACCATCATTTTAACATGGGTAGGAAAGGTAGCACCTCCAAGCCCGACAATCCCCATATCATTTATCCTTTGGATGATTTCCTGCTTCGATAAGGCAATTTCGTGCCTAAGATCATCAGACAAGTCAATTCCATCAGCCCAAACATCTTCGGCTGTATCGATAATTACAGACATCCGCCTGTAACCGGATTGATCCATAATATTATCGATTTTAAAAACTTTACCGGTAACAGAAGAATGGATGTTGGCAGAGATAAAGCCTGAGCTCTTAGCTAATAGCTGACCTGTTTTAACTTCATCTCCCCTCTTAACCAAAACTGTTGATGGAGCTCCCAAATGTTGGGAAATTGGAATATAAACGCGTTTTGGAACTGGCAAGACCTCGATGGCAGCGCCTGATGAGAACTTATTTTCCGGAGGATGTACACCTCCCATTTTGAATGTTTTCAATATCATTTCGTTATATATTGAAATCCGTAATCACTAATTAGTTTCTTTTGATGCTGCTGAAATGGGCTCAATAACTTTTTCAGGAGTTGAAGCCGGCTGCTTAGGTGCAGCTTCTTTTTTTTCAGGTTTTAGTTTCCTTGGCGGGAAATTCAGTTCATGAATTGCTCCTGTTGGGCATTCGGTCACACATTTGCGACAAAGCTTACATTTTTCGTAGTCGATGTATGCCAGATTATCAATCAGTGTGATGGCATCGAAGGGGCAAACTTTCACACACTTTCCGCAACCAATACAGGCCACACCACAATTTTTCTTTGCCGGAGCACCTTTTTCCTTATTGATACAGGCAACATAAATGCGGCGGTCTTTTTTGCCTTTGTTGCGGAGTTCAAAAATGTTGCGCGGACAGGCTTTCACACAGGCACCACAAGCAACACATTTATCAGCATCCACAACCGGCAATCCGGTTTTTTCATCCATGTGAAGCGCATCAAAATCGCAGGAAACTACACAATCGCCCAAACCAAGACAGCCATAAGGGCAGCCACTTTCGCCAGAATACAAGCCGTGGGCAAATGCACAAGTGGCCGCACCTTCGTATTTAATTTTTGGAGGTGCATTTTCCCTTGAACCATTGCAACGTAAAACTGCAATCATCGGCTCCTTTTCTTCAACTTCAAGTCCCATTATTTTTGCAACAACCGACATTACATCATTCCCTCCAACAGGACAGTTAAAGCCTTCGAGCGATCCTGATTTTACAATTGCTTCGGCAAAGGCATGGCAACCTGCATAACCACAACCACCACAGTTGGCGCTTGGCAGGGCTTCCTCCACATCATCAATTTTCGGATCTTCGACAACTTTAAACTTTTGTGCAACAAAAAATAGTATGACAGCTGCCGTGAGGCCAATGGCACTGAGTGATACAACTGCATAAATCATTACATCATTCACAGTTAGCTCCTTTTTATGATTTCATAACTTTAATTTCAATTCATCCGAAAACCTTGATAAAATGCTATCGGCAATCGTGATGGGCAAAATTATAAACAAATGTTAAAAATCATACTATTGTACCCTTATTTAAAATGAATTAAAATACCTGTATTTCAATTACTTAAGTATGCCAATAAAAGTCAGTTTAGACAAAGTTAAGCTCAATTCATTAATATCTAAACAGTTACGCCACAATTTAGAAGAACTCTAAATTTTATTGGATTGATATTTTAGAGGGGAATTTGGCAACGATAACTAATTAGTGCGTGTCCATAAAGTCGCAACCCACCACGCACCCCTCTAACCTGCCTAGCCGGCAAGGCTGGCTCCCCTGAAAGGGAGAACCACCCAACGCACTGGTAGCGAGGAGTCTCCCCTTTAGGGGACTAAGGGGTTACGTTGGCAATTAGTGAAAATATCGACATTATGGACAGATACTAAATATCGAATTGTCAGAAAGTTTGATTTTGTAAATAATGATTTAGCTTTCAGAAAAGAATTAGCCAAATGTCCCTAAACTCTCTGAAAATCAACATCAGGTCAGGAGGTCTGAAATTTAACAGATTCCTCCATCTGGTACTGCTACTAATGACAACTTTTTGCAAGAAACCGATTGTGAGGATAAAAGAGATTTCTCCTTTCAAACTTCGCTTCGCTACCAATGACATGTTTGTGTAAAGTGTTGAAATTCCTATCATTAAACAGACCTCTCTGTCTCCGCCAGCTGGCGGATCCTTCGAGGTGACAATGCCTCCGTTTGGGTAGTGGGAGGAGGGGAATCGGGCGCTTCGCACCCGATTCCCCTCCTCCCAAATCAACCCGTGGACGGGGTCATTTCGATGCCGCACGTGCGGCAAGAAATCTATTCCATAATGTCATCTTCTCACTATGCGCAAAAATTTTGGGTGAACTCTCGAAATGACAAGACTATGGTTTTACATGGGGTAGATAAAAGTGGGTGCGAAGCGCCCACTTTTATCCACCTCAACAAACCCACCAAAGCCCTGTTACCTCGGAGGAGTTTGCTGCCTGCCCCGACCCTTCGGGGACTGAGAAATCTATTTTACACATCAAAATCAGCCTGTTCAAATATTTGTCATTAGTAACGCAATCCCGAAACTTCAGGATGAAGTGAGGAATCTTTTTAATCTTTCTATCATTTTGTCGGATATTAATGATTTTTTTTCATAAAAAAAGCCCTCTCATCGCTGACAGGGCTTTTTAAATTCAGTAAAGCACAAATTATTGAATTACGATTTTTTCGCCAAAGGAATTTTTACCGGCATCAACCTGGATCATGTAAATGCCTTTTGCCAGGTATCTGAAATCAAATTTCCTTGTATAATTTTCTGTTGAAATGCGCTCGGTAAATATCGATTCTCCAGCAGCATTTATCACATTTAATGTAACTGTTTCTTCAAGTTGAGCCATCGAAACAGTAAACACACCATTTGATGGATTCGGGGCTATTTCAAAACCTGTGAAAGTTTCAAAATTACCAAGCGAAAGCGTTGGATCGAGCGTAACTTTAACCATGTCGTCATTACCAAAAGAGCAGGGTTCGAGTGGCAGTGCATAAAGTTCGAGATGAACTTCACCATTAGCGATGTCCTGCGTGCCGGGAGTATAAATTGCCTGTGCAGAAGCTGAGTTATCAAACATACCATCACCGGAAGTTGTCCATTCGAGTGCTTCAAAATTATCAACATCGGCATTGGCCTGATAAACCGAGCTTGCATGAATGATAGTATCATTTCCTGCAAAAACATCAGGTGTATAAGTTATGGTAAGATGTAAGCTGTCGGCCACCTGCACACCTGGTTCATACCCATCGGCGGTAAGCTTTAGCCAGACCTCGCCATTTATAAGATCTTGTGGCCCCCTGAAATACACTACCCGCAGGTTTTGCGGATTAGGTAATATGCCATCACCAGAGCTTTCCCAATTATGTTTTTTAGCATACGAAACTTCACCTTCGACCACAAAAACTGTATCCTGACAAACCATACCATCAACGCCTGCATAAACAGTTGGTGGCTGCAAAGGTGCAAAGTTGAAGGAGAAAACACGGGTCTTCCAGGCGTTATTAGTATATTCAGTAGTAAACCAAAAGGTGGTATCATCCACAGGATCAACATCTAAATTGGAATAGTCGCCCCAGCGATTAATACTGCTTTGATTACCGACACCTGTTACTGCTTCAATTTCTTCGTAGGTCATTTCGCCAAGAGGAGCATCAATTGGGCGTCCGGTATATCTGATTGATGGGGAATGATTGCTACTGGAAACTGAGTATCCCAAAGCAATAGTGCCATCGGCATTTTGTGCAATCGAACCCATCCAGCGGTGCAAGCCATCATCAGGGGCATAAACTCCCTGCTGGTAAATATACCATTGGTTGCCACCTTCTTTTCTAAATTCATACCACTGAATCCCGGCACGATTTCCACCAGCATTCACCGTATGGTTTGCTACCATCGACTCGTAGGTACCAAAATTGCGGTAAGCCAGTCTGTACATCAGCATTTGCGAGAGTGTGGCCAATTTGTTACTTGTTCCGGGTTGTGGAATACCGTTCAACTCAGGATTAAAATATCCGGGATCTAAGGCGACTGCCAACTGATAGGTTGAGTTTGTGGGAGTTTCCCAATCCACATGAAATTCGTAAATTTCAAAATCGGAGGAGTTGTATGAATCGATTGTAGCCACATAATTGGGAGCCCCAGCAGGTGGAAGCGGTCCATCAAAATCGGAAGGCTGAAGGCTGTATTTATCTTCAAAATATCCAAAAAATACCATATTGGCATCCGGATCACCCACAAGCATTTTATCCCTTTCAAAAGCCGCCACACCACCACCAATAAAGCCATTGTTAAAGAAATTGAATGTACAATAATAAGCATCGCCCCAAACGCCCAATTTTGGATAATCATTAAAATGATCAAATTCGAAAGCATAGCGGTAATACTCTCCCAGTGGATCGCCAGTTTCAGAAATAGCAACAAGCTCATAAGATTTTCCATTTGAAAGTTCAATGGCAAACTGTGATGCTATCCATCTATCGGCATCTTCGTCATAAAGAAGGATGGGATCCCCATCGTTAGTACCCGTCCAGGGACCCACAAAACCACTCCACAAAGTGCTGTTATCAGCAGGCCCGTAAAGTTTATTTCCCTGCTTATCCCAAATCGCAAAAGAAAGGTTAATCATTTGAAAATAATGGTTGGGGCCAACATCTCCATCCGTATCGGGAGGATATACGCCATTGACATTAGATACACCTTCAAAATTTACCTCAGGCCCCCTTGATTTTACACTGCCTTTTTCCGATTGGATTTTTTTATAACTTCCTTCTTTTTTAGGAAATTCTCTTTCAAATTCCATATCGACAGATTTATTTTCGATAATTCCGTCTTTCCAGGCCCGTTTTCTTTCACCGGGCATTATTACTGTCATATCCCGAAGTGCGGGCGATTTATCAAAGTAGGCAGCTTTTCTGGTGAAAGCCGGTTTCATAGCATCCTGAGCCATCAGAAACCCTGACATTAAGCCGGAAAAAATTAGAATTACAAGTACACGTTTCATTGTTTTGCAGTATTTAAGTTTATGTTAGTTGTTAAATTATTATTTTCGATATGAAATTCAAAACCTTCTTTCAATTTATCCCTTAGCAAATAAAGCACAAAATAGTAAGGCACCAGTATAGCAAGGGATGCCAGACCTGCAATCCCTTCGTCATCAAAATAACTTAAAGTGCTAACCAAAGTAAGCATGAGCAAAACAAAAGGTAAAAAATAGCCAAAGAATACAGCACGGTTTCCAAGTTTTCGCCTCATTGTAATTGTTACAAAATCACCAGGCTTTTTATCAATGTTACCATTGTTTTTAACGTCAATAAATTTTTCCTGCATATCGGCAGCACTGCAAAAACCTTTGGCATGGCATGAAGCACACGCCGATTGAGCAATAATGCTAACCCTGATATTTTCCCGGTCAATATCCGAAATTATCCCTTTATGTTTTACTAACTCTTCTGCCATATCATTAAATTATGGTGTTGAAATAGATACAGGCAATATTTTGCCATTAAAAAACTGATGGCCATTTACAACAAACCATGCAGCAAAATCCGCCATATCTTCAGCTTTCAACGGGGCTTCATATCCCGGAAAAGCCTCTGCCAGCATTTCGGTTTGCACAGCGCCATAGGCAAGACAATTAACACTTATACCACGGCCTTTCAACTCTTCGGCCATGGCCTCGGTAAGCACTGATACAGCGCCTTTTGCTGCACTATAGAGCGCCAACCCGGGAAATTTTGAACTTCCTTGATATCCACCCATACTGCTTACATTTACAATGTGAGAGCCGGGATTAAAATTGGGAAGCAGTGTGCGTGAGAGACGGAAAATCGATTTAACATTTACATTGAAAATCTCATCAAAATCAGTATCGGTAAGTGTTTCAAAATCTTTTTTTATCAGCTTACCTGCATTATTTACAAGAATATCGATGGTAGTAAAATGTTTTAAAATATTTGGGAGAAGATTAAATGCATAACCATCGGCACTCAAATCGAAGACTACGGGAAAAACCTGTGATTTCGGGTTTTGTGTTTGTGCAAGAGTTTGGAGCTCGTTAAGGTTATCAGCATTTCTTGAAATTGCAACAATCTTATTATCGCTGTTTTCTGAAAGCTTCAAAACCAAGGCCCGCCCTATTCCGCGGCTTGCTCCGGTAACAATAATATTCATTTCTTAGATTTGATTTAAGATTTGCAAAGATAGAGAAAAAAGAATGTGTTGAACAGGCTCAAATACTTCAGCTATGTCAATTTAAATTGTTGATAATTAGAGTTCGTCAATAAACTCGCCATCCACCACACACCCCTCTAACTCTCCGCCAGTTGGCGGAAGAACCCCCAACGCACTGGCCGAGGGGGTCTCCCCTTTAGGCCAGCCTCGCCGGCCAGGCGGGGGACTAAGGGGTTGTGTGAGCAAAGTCAGAAAAGAGCGGACTTTAAAGACCGACACTAATTAGGGCTAATCCAAAGTGGAAAAACCATCCCCATTATTCAAGGCTTCTATCGAAAACAAGTTTTTCGTTTCCATCATCCCGGGTCCAGATCATGCGATAATCTTCAAAAAAGGAGATTGTAAAATCAAGGTAGGGATTATCATGGTTGAAGCTGAGAAGCTTGAGGTGCGGTTCATGCCCGGCGATGTGCCAGACACCGATTGTGTTACCAGGAAACAGCCCATCAGAAGCACGGTATTCGCGATCCCAATACAGCATAATATGTTGCGATTCGATATTATCATGCATCGTTGATTCGATAAGCTTCCAGTTGCCAATAGCCTGATCCCAGGGACCAACGGGTAGTTTATCAATTTTTTCAAGAGTTATTTTTGAAGTTTTGCCTTCTTCTACCCTTGTCCAGGTCATTTGTTCATTATTCAATATTACCTGAAAAGCGCCATATTTATCTGTTTTTCCATACTGATCGGTAAAAATCAAAACCGAATTATCGGGTGTAACAATGTAAGTCCCGGCACTATTTTGCGATAATCCATTTCCCGCTTGCATGGATTTATCCTCATTAAATTGAAACCATTTTGCCACAGGTGTGGTGGCATTACCCCACGTCAATTCTTTCATTTCCCACAAGCCAGTAATTTGTGCTTTAGCTGATAAGCTGAAAAGCAAGATTATCATTATAAAATATTTCGAATTCATCGTACAAATTTGATTTTGATTTCCTGAATGATAACAGTAAAAAATAATTGTTGTTTAAATTATCGGTAATTAGGATTTGCTGAGAAACGCCTATACATTGGTTTATGAATGATTAATCTGTTACATTTGATTCCTTATGACCAGTTTCAGTGGCAATTAAAACAAACACCTTGCATCTAAATATTACGGTGCGCTGCACCTTTTTTTCAATAGCAGGGTGAATTCTACAAAGATTATCGGTGCTCCGCACCTTGAAAGAAAGCCACAGCATGGCGGTAATCCTCGCCTTGCGGCGAAGCGGGTTTGTAGAAACATGCTTATGTCTTGACACGGGAGGTGCAGAGCACCGAAATATTAATACTCATCATATAATTTTGTGTTTTCGGTAATCCCTAATTCCCCAACAATTCTGCAATTATTCCCCCGGTTTTACTTTCGATGGATTTTAATAACCCTTCTTCAAAGGCTACAAATTCCTCTTTTTGACGGCTAAACTTAATTTTCCCTTCATCCAGATAATGGATGTAATCGCAGAGGTTGGTTAAAGTTTCGATAATGTGCGAAGTGATGATGATAGTTTTTCCTTTGGCGCTCATTTTTAATAACAGGCTTCTCAACGAGCGGCTTGTTTCGATATCAAGATTATTAAAGGGTTCATCCAAAATCATCAATTGCTTATCCTGTTTTATTACACCAAGCAGCGCCAGTTTTTTCTTCATCCCTGACGAATAATCATCAATCACCTGGTCGAGGGGCAGTAAAAAAAGCTTGTTCCAGTTATCAAGTTCAAAATTCTCATTCCTGAAAAGGCCGAGGTATTCACGGGCTGAAATGTTGGAATAGAAATAGTTTTCGGTTGGCAGGTACGAAATATTTTTCTTATTAATTTCAAAATCGCTGCAGTTGATAGTTCCAGCATCCGCTTTTAATAAGCCAAATAAGGTATTGAGCAGGCTTGTCTTTCCCGATCCGTTTAAACCTGCAATTCCATGAATATTTCCTAAAGGCAGGGATAAATTGAGCGCATTTAAAATTTTCGGACTACCGGGATAGGTCAGTGTTAAGTTTTTAATCGAAATCATGAAGATATTGTTTGAGGTTGGCAACAGCTTTAAAATAAAACCAAAGGGTTAGCAGCCACACAAGGGGCAAAAATATTGGCAGGATAACGCCAACTGCGCCAATCCCCGAAAATACTTCTACACTGCCGGGCTTTTGGTTGGGAATATACCATGCATATTTTAAAAGCATGAAATAAAAATGCAAAGACAGAAAAATTACAAATTCAACAAATACCAAATACCAAATTTCAAAGTGAAGAATAAAAAATACTAGCATCAGGGGCAGGCTGATCAGCGTAAAAATGAGTGCATGGCTTTTAAACTTGCCGAAAATTAGTTTTACCGGCGATTTTTCTGCCGCAATAAGCACTTGAACAGGTTCTCCTTTTTCGAAGAATTTGAGTGGAATCAAACCGAGGACGAAAATTGCTATGGGTACAGCCCCGGTAAAAAACGAAAATGCCATTCCACCCATCTAAACGGCAATAATTAAAAACAGAAACTTCCTCATGCCGGCTTTCCACTCGAAGGCATCAGCAGGTATCCATTGCTGGATTTTTGTGTTGAGCTTGTTATTTTTAAATTTAAAATTGATAATGGGAACAATGATAATTCCCGAAATTGAAGCGAGCAGTAAAACCCATTCGCTGTGAAAAAGAAGGAAGCAAAGCAATGGTAGAGATAAAAGGAGGTATTGATAAAAAAGAATTATCCTGTAATGATTAAAATTTATATCGAGAAATGTTGTGTCCTTTCGCTGGATTTGAAGCGAAACAATGAGAAGTAAAAATACACTGGCCGCAATGTGAAGACCCTCACCGTTGTACAAAAATGTAAAAACGGCAAAAACAGTTCCGACAATTATCGCTACAACAAAAAGGAATCTAAAAATTCCGAGATTCTCAAACGAACGTTTTATTCGTTTCAATTGTAGAAAACTCAATGTCAGAAATTGATTGAAAACCATTTGTCAATATTTGAATAACAAAATTATTCTAAGTATGACTTAACGGAAAAAATGGAATTTGATTTCCCTGAAAAAGGAATTACGTTTATCGGAATAGCGGTAAAAATTCAGGACAACTGAGAATTTTGCCAGTGCTGCTACAATCCACGCTAATTATTGTGTGTCTTTTTAGTCGTAGTGTGAAATTTGAATAGCCCTGTCCTTTTGCCATTGGCATCCCTACGGGAAGGGCAGGGATTGAATTGAAATGCGGGGGAGGTACTGCAAAACTCATTTTTCCCCGGGCTAAAGCCCGGGGCTAGTGAAAAAAAATGACTTTATGGACAGACACTAATTAGGGCTTAAAAACGATGCGTGACACACAAGTTCTGATGCGGTATAAAAATCGAAGAATCAACGAAATCCAACGATAAGATAGTACACCATAATTCCTCACTTGTCTCTTTTTCTGTTAATCACCCACTATTTTTTTTAGTAGGTCAAAATCTGTTATTCTGATGGCCTTGCCTTCGAGTTTGATGATTTTTGCCATTTCGAGTTTTCCCATTACACGACTCACCGATTCGTAGCTTGTGTCGGCCAAACTGGCAATATCTTTTCGTGAAGGCGTAAAACTTAAAAGGCTTTGATCGTACTTGTCAAAACCAAACGATTTGATGATGGTCAGCAATGCAGCCGCAACCTTTTCTTTCACCATCATCAACGAATCCTGCATGCTCCTCTGTCCGGCCTCCTTGAGTTTATCGGCATAATAATTTACCAGGTAAAAGGCCAATTCAGGATTTGCTTTGATGGCTTTGTTAAAAATATCCATTGGGATAAAAGTTAACTGGGTTTCTTCGAGGGTTATGGCGGTAACGGGATAAATCATATCGCCGCCCAGGCCTTCGCAGCCAAGCATTTGCTCCGAAGCAGCCAGGCTTACAATCCGTTCCTTTTTTGTTCCATAAGAAGATACCACTTTTATTTTCCCATAAAAAATTTCATACACTCCGCTTACGGGTTCGCCTTCCGTAAAAATGGTGGCCTCGGCAGGGTAATCGGTAGTGATTTTATTGAGGGTTATCACAGGTTTCCACGCATCGGAACAATAGCGGTTAATAAAGCAATTATAGTGCTTACAGGTTTCGCATTTTCTTTTAGTGGTAGCAATCATTTAGTTTTATTTCGTAAAAAGGCACAGAAGAAAGAAAAAACGATCTTCTCTCTAATTCTCACTGCACTTAAATATTATGGATTTTTAATCTCGGCTTTTGGACTTTGATAAAACCACCAGTTGAGTAAAAGGCAAATAAAATAGTAAATGGCAAAGCCATACAGCGCATATTCGGGGGTGCCGTTTTGGATTTGCTGCCCAAAAACCTTCGGGATAATAAAGGCACCATAGGCTGCAATGGCGGCTGTCCAGCCCAGCACAGGGCCTGCCTGCTCCTTATTAAAAATATACGGTATGCTCCTGAAAGTTGATCCATTGCCAATTCCGGTGGTTAAGAATAGCACCATAAAACTGATAAAAAACGGCCACCAGTAGATTTCTGGTGTTTCGCTGTTGCGGGCCTGAATTACAAAATAAGCTACGGCAATGGTGGCCAATATTTGTACGATGGTGCTCATGGCCGTAACCTTTGCGCCGCTATTAATTTTATCAGCCAGCCAGCCACCCACCGGACGTATCAATGCACCGATAACCGGACCCAGGAAAACCCACATCAAAAAATTGGGGGCATTTGGATTGAGGTATGACGGATCGTTGGCATCGCTAAACACAAAAATATCCTGGCTTAGCTTAGGGAATGCCGCCGAAAATCCAATAAACGAACCAAAGGTCATGGTGTAAATAATGGTCATCACCCAGGTGTGCTTGTTGCTGAATATTGCAAATTGCTTGTTCAGGTTAGTTTTCATATCGCCCGGCGTGGCATACTTCATCAGCAACAGCGTTAATAAGACCACAACCGGCAACACGATCCACATATTCCATTGTAATCCTATCAACAGGTAGGCGCCAATGAATGTAGCAACTAATCCCAAAACAACCATGTATATTGTTTTTCCCATTCCCTGCACGGTAGATGGTAACTTAGGCGTTCCGGTAATCACATTGTTCATCCCGAAAAAAGCTGCGATGGCGGCAAGGGTTAATAAGGGAACCCACACCCAGCCTGCATTTTGAAATCCCGACAAGGACTCGCCAAAGGCATTGCTTACATCGCTGCCTACCACGCCAAAAAACGAAAAACCAATAATCCAGGGAATGGTCTTTTGCATTACACCCACACCGAGGTTGCCAATTCCGGCATTTAAACCCAGCGAGGTTCCTTGCATACGTTTCGGGAAAAAGAAACTGATATTGCTCATGGATGAGGAGAAATTACCTCCGCCAAAACCCGAAAGTGCGGCCAGAACAGCAAAAGTCATGTAAGGAGTATTTACATCCTGCAAGGCAAAACCAACCCCGATAACCGATATGAGCATTAATAAAGTGGTAAGAAAAACTACATTCCGGCCTCCGCCCAACGAAATTAAAAAGGAGTTGGGAATACGCAAGGTAGCACCTGCCAGTCCGGCTATGGCCGGCAAAGTATAATACAGGTTGTTGATCTCTTTCAACTTTTCGGTAATTTGTGCAGCATCCATATCTGCTGTTATCATCCCGAAGTTGAAACCAAAAGCCTTCATTTTGGTGGCGATGATGCTCCACATTATCCACACTGCAAAAGCAAGTAGCAGGGCGGGAATTGAAATCCATAAATTTTTCGTGGCTATTCGTTTTCCGGTAGTTTTCCAGAAATTTTCATCTTCCACATTCCAGACAGATAAGTTAATTTTTGACATGATGAAGTTGGATATTAGTTATTTGTTAATCGTTATTCGTTAATCGTTATTCGTTAATCGTTATTTGTTAATCGTTATTTGTTATTAGTTATCAGAAAATTGTTGTTGATAGTCATTGATAGTCATTGATAGTCATTGATAGTCATTGATAGTCATTGATGGTCATCCCGAAAAGTAGAAAATATTTGATTTTCGTAACTTTTCGAGGATGCTCGAAAAACTATGAAATCGCAGATTTCTGGTTTTTCGGCATTGATGGTTCCCGCCTACGGCGAGGATTTCCCCGAAAAAACGGGGCAGACTGCTTTGCTCAATCCCGCAAATGCGAGGATGTCGTTTCGTTCCACATTCTCTTGTTTCTCCGTAGGAGTCCTTCGGACAATCATTCGATCATTCAATCATTCAATCATTCTAATTCTCACTACTCATCCGCAAACGAACCTTTGGGTTCACGAAGCATTATCCAGCAAAACACGAAACTTACCAGGGCTCCACCCGAAAGGACATAAAAAAATGTTTTGTCGTCAACAAGTGAATAAAGAACAAGGTAGATCACAGCGCCAACATTTCCATAAGCCCCGGCCATGCCGGCTATTTGCCCGGTTTGCTCTTTTTTTATCATGGGAATAATAGCAAAGGTTGCCCCCTCGGCTCCCTGCACAAAAATTGAAGTTACAACAGTAATAATTACTGCTACCACCAGCCACCACATCCCATCGAACAAGGGGTCTAAAAGCCGAATCCCATCCGCTCCCATCTCGCCATATTTAGCAATAATGGCCATAAAGAAAAATCCCAGGGCAATCCCAAACATGTACAATAGCATCGTTCGCTTCCGGTTGTTCATTTTGTCGGACAGTAAGCCGCCCAGTGGCCTGGCAAACAAATTTACAAAGGCAAACGAGGCCGCGATAAAAGATGCCAGTGTAGCGGTCATAATGTAATTGCCATCGCCGTTGGTGAGGTCGCGGAAAACATTTTCGAAAAACATGGGGAGCATGGATACAACGGCCAGTTCGGCACCAAAGTTTGCAAAATAGGTGCTGTTGAGCGCAGCCACATTTCCCCAACGGTATTTGTCCTTTTCGGCAACTCCCGCTTTCAAAACAGGCAGGTTAACCTGAAGTACCTTAATAACATGAACCACATAAATCAATGCAAGACCTGCATAAATCATGTAGAGAACAGTGGTGGGCAATATTTGCACACCGCTTACCTGCACACCTCCAATTTTCCAGGCAAGCACACCCATAGCTCCAACCAAGGGGAAAGACCATAAGAGGTATTGGATTAAATCTTTGTAGGAAGAAACCGTCATGGGTTGGGCTTTCTTTGCTTTTTTAAAATGATATGCTTTGGTAGCCCCGTCTTTTGGAATATCCTTAACCAAAAAATAATAAGCAATACCATATACTAATGAAACGCCTGCATTGATTGCAAGGGCATACCGCCAACCGTTTTCGCCACCAAAAAAGTGGATGGCAATCCAGGGAAGGGTCATAGCAGCCCACGCCGAGCCAAAATTACCCCATCCGGCGTAAAAGCCTTCGGCTCTGCCTACCATTTTTGGGGGAAACCATTGTGCAACCATCCTGATTCCTATTACAAAACCAGCACCGATGGAACCTAAAATCAATCTTGAAATAAGCAGTTGGATAAATGTGTTGCCAAAGGCAAACAAAAATGCCGGCACCGACATAATTATCATTAACAGGCTGAACACGATCCTGGGCCCATACCTGTCGATGAGTGTCCCTACAATTATCCTTGCCGGGATAGTAAGGGCAACGTTGCAAATTGCCAAAACCTTAATATGCTCTTTGGTGAGCCATTTAATGTTTTCGAGCATGGTGGTGGCCAAAGGTGCCATATTGAACCACACATAAAATGTTACGAAAAACGCGATCCAGGTGTAGTGGAGCGTTCTGATTCTTTCCTGTTTAAAATCAATTAATTCCGGTAGTGCCATGAGGGGAAAGTTAAAAGTTAAAAGTTATTTGTTAATAGTTATTTGTTAATAGTTATTTGTTAATTGTTATTCGTTAATTGCCTGCCTCGCCGCAGGCGGGTTATCAGTTAATTGTCCCGAAAAGTAGAAAATCTTTGATTTTCGTAACTTTTAGAGGATGCTCGGGCGAAGCCCGGCATTATTCGTTTATCGTTAATCGTTATTCATAGTCATTGATGGTCATTAATAGCATACTTTATAAGTAAATCCCTCATTGTGTACCGCTTCCTTAGTTTGTTTGATTTATTCTCTTTCTCTGGTTTTACTACTATAACTATGTACACAAATCATGGCTATCATATTGAAATAGATTTCTCTGCCACAAAGGTGGCATCGAAATGACAAGTCTCAGGCTTTGCTTGGGTGTAGATGGAAGTGAGTGCTTTGCACTCACTTCCATCTACACCCCTAAACTCGCCAAATCCATGTCATTTCGAAAGAGCGTAGCGACTGAGAAATCTATTTTCCCAATCATAATTAATGCATTGCAAAATGTCATCATTGAAGATCACATTTATAGTCATTGATAGCATACTTCATAATTTAATTTCTCATCTCTCACCGCTCACCACTCCACAAATCTATCTCACTACTCATTTCTCATCTCTGATTCTTTTAGACAAGTCAAGCCTTGTTTCTACCTGATCCCTGACAAAGATTCTGCTTCGTGCAACACTCCATCGCTCCATCATTCTGTCATTCAGTCATTCTTTTTTTCAATCATTCCTCTCTCATTTCTTACCTTTCATCTCTCCATTCTTTAAGGATTCTGAG
This sequence comes from uncultured Lentimicrobiaceae bacterium, assembly GCA_964593705.1. Lineage (GTDB taxonomy): Bacteria > Bacteroidota > Bacteroidia > Bacteroidales > 4484-276 > SABY01. The sequence continues at coordinate 42,349 of CAZQIV010000028.1, forward strand.
GTCTCTAAAGACTCTAAGACCCCTCCATCACTCTCCCGCAAAAGCGGGATTTCGCTTTGCTCAACACCACTCCATCTCACTACTCATCTCTCCCTTCTCTTCGCTCTCTAATTATTCTTCGGCTTAACGCCATTGAACAATTTCATGGTAGTCCGGATGTGTTTGCGATCCCAGTACCAAATTACATATTGCGGACTTCTCCACAAATAGGTAAATGGGTAAACCAAAAAGTGCATAAACCGTGTAAAAGGGATAATCGCAATAAGTAAAAATGCAGAAATAATATGAATTTTAACAAACAAGGGCATGGCTGAAACAGCAGCTATGTCCGGACTAAACAAAAATATCGACTTGAGGTAGGGCGTTAATGTGGATGCAAACCACGATGATCCCCACCTGAAGAAAAATGCTATCCACAGTCCGGTGATAATTTGTACGGAAAGCACCACATACACCACCACATCCATTTTCGAGGTAACTACTTTTAAACGTTTGTGTCTGAGCCGCCTGATGATGAGCATCACCAAACCAAATAAAGCCGCGATACCAAAGCCAAAGGCAGCTATCTCGAGGATGAGCAAACGCATGGGTACGCTATCCCACAACAACACCTCAGCAGGGAATAAAAAGGCGATAAGGTGTCCAAAAAATAAGAACAAAAGCCCCCAGTGGAAGGGGCGGCTGCCATAAAATAGTTCCCTGCTTTCGAGAAATTGGGAAGATAATGAGCTAACCCCAAAGCTTAAATTCAGATACCTTAAAATGGTACCCACTATCACCACAATTAATGCGGCATAAGGTAAACCGATAAAGAAAAAATAATCGCTCATGATTAAAAACTTTTGCGTTTGTTACAATGTGTATCACAGATTTCAGACTTTGGCGATGGCATCAAGAATTCGTTTTTGCCATCGAAAGCCTGCTCGGGAATGACATACCCGGCAAGTTGCTCACCCTTGAAATCACTTCGCAAAAATGCCAATACCACTTCGAGTATTTCTTTGTAGTAATTTTCGATGCCCTTGAATTTGGTGAGCATAAACCGGACTGCCGGAATGATGATGATAAAACCCAGTTCCTCCGCAAAATCCATATTGGTGGTTTTGGAAAGTAGCACAAGTACATTAGGCAAATGATCGCCCAACTCGATGCCACAATCCACACCTGCGGCTTTATGTTCGTTTTGAAGGTTTACCAGCAATTGCGCCCTTTTATAATCCTCGCCAAAGAGCATGTAGCCAATGTCGAGAAAGCAAACGGCCTGCACATCGAAGGTTTTCATGTAATACTCCTGCTGTGCCGCGAACGATAATTTTAGATGTTCCTCCACTACCTTTCTCAGACTTTCTGCCCTTTCGGGAAAAACCTCGGTATGCAAATCCAGGAGCGCTTGCACATAGCCGGCCTGGTTTTCATCAGGATACCTTAGCGTGTCAGCAAGTATTTTATAGTGATCTAAATTTCTCATAAATATTTCCTTATTTACAATCCTCTTTTTGGTTTTTGTGTAAAACCAAAACCAGTATTGCCTTTCACATCGGCGGTTCTTTCGATCATTTCGATGGCTTCTTCGCGGTGTGCCGGTGGAATTACAAAACGTTCGTCGTAATGAGCCAGCGAAGTGAGCCTGAATATTTCGTCGGCGGTGTCTTTGTCCATCACCACTTCGTTCATTGGTCCATATACCTCTTCCTCGGGAAGGTCTCCAACAGTTTCGTTGCGGCGGTGCAAGCGAACGGCCATCAATTTTTTCAATACCGTTTCGACCACCTTTTCGTTGCCGGCGCTAAAGAGATTGGCCAGGTATTTCATGGGAAGCCTCGACTTTTCGATAGCCCCCCAGAATGTTTCAGTGGTGGTTTCGTAAGAGCCATTTTCGACAAATGCCATGGTTGGCAACAATGGTGGTACGTAAAATAAATTGGGCAAAGTCCTGAATTCAGGATGCAGCGGAAGGGCAAGTCCCCATTCTTTTACAAACTTGTAAACCGGGGATTTTTGTGCCGATGTAACGGTTGAATCGGCTATGCCATTTTCGCGGGCAGCCTTTATTACTTCGGAATCGTTGGGATCGAGATAAATATCCATTTGGTTTTTGAGCAAATCCTGATCCTCGCTTGCTGCTGCACTTTCAATTTTATCGGCATCGTACAACAAAACACCCAAATACCGGATACGCCCAACGCAGGTATGCATACAAGCCGGTATTTGCCCCGTTTCTAAGCGTGGATAACACAGGATGCACTTTTCCGATTTCCCGGTATCCCAGTTGTAGTAAGTTTTTTTGTAGGGGCATGCCGTAATACACATGCGCCAGGCCCGGCATTTTTTCTGGTTGATGAGCACTATGCCGTCTTCACCTCTTTTGTACATCGCTCCCGAAGGGCAGGCGGCAACACAGGCAGGGTTGAGACAATGGTTGCAAATCCGCGGCAAATAATGCATGGTCATGCGTTCGAGCTGGAACATGGCCTCCTGTTCGGCAGCCGAAAGACCTTTAAAATTCACATCTTTTCTTGCATATTCCTTGCTGCCACCCAAGTCATCGTCCCAGTTGGGCCCCGATTTTGGGGTCATCGGCTCGCCGGTTATCAACGATACAGGCCTTGCTACCGGCTGATCGTCGCCCTCCTCAGCCTCGAACAAATGCTCGTAGCGATAAGTAAAGGGCTCGTAATAATCTTCGAGTACCGGCATATTTGGATTGTGAAAAAGATTTTTCAGGCCTTTGAATTTGCCGGCTCCTTTCAGCCTTACCGAATTCCCTTTTTTATCCCATCCGCCTTTATAAATATCCTGATCTTCCCACTTGTGAGGGTAACCTGTACCGGGCTTTGTTTCCACATTGTTCCACCACATGTACTCGGCGCCTTTACGGTCGGTCCATGTATTTTTACAGGCAATGGAGCATGTGTGACATCCGATGCATTTATCGAGATGAAACACCATTGCAATTTGTGATCTTATATCCATGGCTTCGTTTTTTATTTTAAAATTCTACTTTGTCCATTTTTTGAACCAGGACGAAGGTATCGCGGTTTACACCCACCGGACCCCAATAATTAAAGTGATAAGTAAACTGACCATAACCGCCTGCCATAAGGTTGGGCTTTAGATGAAGCCTCGTGAAACTATTATGACATCCGGCCCGCTTGTTGCCCCGAACCTGCGATTTAGGCGTAGAGTATGTACGTTCGGGCGAGTGATAAATAAAGCAAATGCCTTTGGGTATGCGGGCACTCACACAGGCACGTGTGCAATATACGCCATTGTCGTTGAATACTTCCACCCAATCGTTGTCGTTAATACCCATTTCGGCGGCATCTTCTTCGCTAAGCCAGCAGGGAGCCATTCCGCGCGAAAGCGTTAACATCCTCAGTGTATCGCCGTACGTGGAATGGATATGCCATTTTCCGTGGGGTGTAAGCACATTCAGCATTTTTGCCTGCCCTGTGGCCACCGAAGTTCGCAGCTCTCCGTAAACTTCCGGTTTTGGTGAAGGCTTGTAGGTGGGCAAATGCTCGCCAAACTTAATGTAGCTTTCGTGATCGAGGTAAAAATGCTGTCGGCCCGTGAGCGTGCGCCAGGGCACCAAACGCTCCACGTTGTAGGTGTAAGCCGAGTAAGCCCGTCCGTTGGTGAGCAAACCCGACCATACTGGCGAATTGTGATAGCGGTGAGGCCGTGTTTGCAAATCTTTGTAGTTCATCCTCACATTTTTATTGCCTTCGGCCAAATCGCAAAGGGTGAGGCCAGTCTTCTTTTCGGCCACGGCATAAGCCCGGTGGGCAAGCTCGCCATTGGTAAGGCTGGATAGATGAAGTACGGCGTTGGCGGCTTCCAAATCCTCATAAATGGACGGGTATTCAACGCCATCCAATTTGCTGACGTGATTCCTGTCCAAGAGCATCTCATCATAAAAGTCGGCACATTGATAACTGTTGCCATGCGCTCCCAAACCTTTCTTTATCTCAGGCCCCAGCCTGATAAACTTTTCATACACTTTGGTATAATCCCTTTCAACAAGTTTTATGTCGTGCATGGTTTTGCCGGGGATGAGATCGCACTCTCCCTTGCTCCAGTCCTTAATTTGGCTTTGTGCAATTTCGCCTGCACTATCGTGCGAGATGGGCACATTTACAATGTCTTTAACAGGTTCGGCAAAATGCGTTTTGGCCAATTCGCTGGTAGCTTTGGCAATTTCCCTGAATATCATCCAGTCGCTTTTCGATTCCCAAACGGGATCGATTGCTGCCGACAACGGATGGATGAAGGAGTGCATGTCGGTGCTGCTCAGATCGGTTTTTTCGTACCACGAAGCTGCCGGGAGAACAATATCAGAATATAATGCCGAGGTATCCATCCTGAAGTTCAGGTTTACAATCAAGTCCATTTTACCCTTTGGACTTTCGCTGCGCCATTTAATATCTTCCACAAATTTATCGGCCACTTCATCGGCAATCGAGTTGTGGTGCGTGCCCAGGTAGTGATTCATAAAATATTCATGGCCTTTGGCACTCGACATCAAGGCGTTTCCGCGCCAGATATACCACACCCTCGGGAAGTTAATTTCTTCGTCAGGCTCAACCACGGAATGAAGCAGTTCCTTGCTTTTTAGTTTTTCGACAATATATTTTTTGATGTCCTCCTCTGATTTTGCTCCAGCCTTTTCGGCATCCTTTACAATCTCAAAATTATTTTTGTTGTATTGTGGATAAAAAGGCATCCATCCGTTGCGCACGGATTTCACCACCATATCTGCCGTATGCAGCGATGATAAATCATTTTTAGGCACGGTATTGTAGTCGGAATGATTTCCATCGTAACGCCACTGGTCCGAATTGATGTAATGCCAGATGGGTGTTTGCTGCAGGCGTGGTGGCCCCTGCCAGTCTTTGCCCGACATGATGGCCGCCCATGAATCGGTTGGTGCTAACTTTTCCTGACCAACGTAGTGGTTCATCCCTCCACCGTTAACACCAATGCAGCCTGTTAGCATCAAAGCCATAGTGCCTGCACGGTAAATCAGGTTGTTGTGGTACCAGTGGTTAACCCCTGCACCTATAATAATGCTGCATTTTCCTTTGGTAGTTTCGGCAGTGCGTGCCCATTCCTGTGCAAACTGAAGCACCGTTTTTGGACCGATGCCGGTAAATATTTCCTGCCATGCGGGTGTGTAAGCCGCTTCTTTTTCATCGTAGGATTTTGGATAGTCGCCACCCAGCCCGCGATCGACACCATATTGTGCCATGGTCAAATCGTAAACGGTGGTAACTTTTACCACGCCATCAACAGTTTTGATGTGTTTTACGGGAACCCCTCTTTGGGCAAACTTTCCCTGTCCGTATTCAACAAATTCGAGTTGCAGTACTTCATCATGTTTTTCGAGGAGGGTGAGCACAGGATCGTAATCATTTCCTGTTTCGGCATCTTCAAACTTCATGTTCCAGTTTCCATCTTTGCCATCCCAGCGGTGTCCCGAACTTCCGCCCGGGCATACCAGCTCATTACTTTCTGCATCAATATTCAGGAACTTCCATTCGCCCTTTTCGATGTCTTTATACTTATCCACTTTATTTGCCCTGAGCATGCGCCCCGGCACGAGTTTTCCGTCTTTTTCGTCAACTTCAACCAAAAACGGGCTGTCAGTATATCGCTTGGTATAATCAATAAAATAAGGCGTTTGCTTTTGGTAATGAAATTCTTTTAAAATAACATGAACCACGGCCATCCAAAAGGCACCATCCTGTCCGGCGTGTACGGGCACCCAATTGTCGGCGTACTTTGCCACCATGTTAAAGTCGGGCGAGAACACCACGGTTTTGGTGCCATTGTGGCGCGATTCGGAGAAGAAATGCACATCGGGTGTACGTGTCATCCCCAGGTTGGCACCCATGCAGGCAATAAACTTGGAGTTGTACCAGTCGGCACTCTCGGCCACATCGGTTTGCTCGCCCCAAATTTCAGGAAATGAGTTGGGCAGGTCGCAATACCAATCGTAGAAACTAAGGTTAACGCCGCCCATGAGTTGCAAAAAGCGTGAACCGGCAGCATAGCTCAACATCGACATGGCCGGGATAGGCGAGAATCCTATGAGGCGATCCGGGCCATATTTCTTAGTGGTGTAAATATTTGATGCTGCAATGATTTCTTTGGCAAGATCCCACGACACCCGCCTGAAACCACCTTTGCCCCTGGCTCGCTGATACCGTGCTCTCGTTTCAGGATTATTCTGGATATTTTCCCAGGCTTTCAGGGCATCGCCAGTCCTTTCTCTTTCATCAACAAAAATATCAATCAAAGCCCCGCGTATCATCGGATATTTAACACGGATGGGGCTGTACAAATACCATGAGAAGGAAATGCCGCGCTGGCAACCCCGTGGCTCATAAGGTGGTAAGGATTTGTCGAGTAAGGGATAATCCAATGCCTGGGTTTCCCAAACTACGATGCCGTCTTTAACATGGATATTCCAGCTACAACTCCCGGTGCAATTCACCCCATGGGTACTGCGCACAACTTTATCGTGTTGATGCCGGTTTCGGTAAAACTCCTCCCACTGCCTGGTTTTTGGGGAGATCAAATCTTTTATCCAACTCATAATATATACTTTATATAAAATAACAAATTTGAATGCCTGTATCGAATGTTACACACCTACAGGCCTTGGTTTGCGATGGGAATAAAAAACAATGATAACTCCCATAATTAATAAAAAGACAGCAAGCCCCAATAGAGCCATAGCCATATTATAACTTTCCGATGCCTGGTCGGGTCGGTTTTCGCTAACCGATTTTAGATATGCGGTAAGGTTGAGTACTTCTGCCTCAGTAAGAGGATTATCGCGATAGGCTGCTGTCATCAGTGGAAAGGGCGGACTTTTAATAATGGCTGCTGCTCCCATACTACCCATGATGTTCCAGGTTTCGGTGAGGTCTTTGGCAAGGGTTCCGTGGCTAAAGGTGTACTCGTCCTGCACATTATGGCATGAGTTACACGCGGCACCACCATTCGTTAAACGCTTCTCGCCTGTAAAAATTAATGCCCCTGAAGCGATATTATCGGCAGTGGCTTCGCTCAGCATATCCACTGCGGCAGTTGCTTGCCCGCCACTTTCGGTACCTGAACTGGTGCGCTTTATATAATCTAAAACTGCCAGAGACTGGGCATCGGTAAAAGCGTTATCGGGCATGGGCATGCGGTTGTATTCTTCAAAAATGGCATTGGCATCAGCATCGCCGCTCTCGATCAGCTTTCTGGATGACTGGATAAATGCCAATAGCCATTCCTGGCTTCTTTTTTCGGATATGTTCAACAAATCAGGCCCAACCAGTCGCCCTTTGCCTATGGTATGGCAGGCAACACATGTTTTATTATAAAGCTCTTGCCCTTCATCGGCAAAGCAAAGGGTTAAAATGAATAATCCAAGCACAGTAAATAATGTCTTCATAAGCATGATTTCAAAAAAAAAATGAACACCAAAAACTGGATAAAAATACATCTAAAATGATATGAACCTAATGAAACTATGATGAGAATCATAATTTATATATTTTCTAAATAACACAAATAATACTCAATTCCCTATTAACTAAGTTTTTAAGATTATTTATTGGCAATGTTGCAAATCCATTTTCATCAATTATTATGATGTATGACAATTAAACTCAATATAAATCTTTCGGAAACAATGATGCAATCAACTTTTCAGCCACTCGACCCAGATAGTTTGATTGACAAAGGGTACATGATTATTCTTACAAACCATCATAGTGTGGCCTGTACCGCCCGAACCGGGATTTTTTAAATCATCGTAAAATATGGCAAAATCAGCTTTGGGGATTCCTGACATTGTCCCGATAACTTTAATGGTATCGCGCAGCAAATAGGCAGCCTTGATAGTTACATGATTATTTATCCCATCCACAAAATCATCAATCAGCTTCACATTCCTGCGGTTTGACCGGGTATGATAGGTAACCTCCGGTTCGGCTGCAAGATCAAGATCATCCAAAGAGTGGGTTAAATACCCCAGCGACTTTTGCCTACGATGCCCTGAATAGGGCAAAATAACCTCCATCCTTGATGCATCAACTTTTGAAACGCCTTGCGCAAACAACTCATCCGAACCCGATGCATTGCCGCTCCTGAAACGGGCATGCTTCATATTGGAAGCTAATTTTTCGGCGAGGGCTATCAATAAGGGTTCATCACCGGGTAAAACTTTCCGTTTGCCCTCAAGTAAAATGATGCAGTTTTTTTGGTCGTATTGTTTTATGAAATCAGCGAAGTGCATTGGGTTAATTCTGAAGATTCAATAGCGTAACATTACAATTTTTCTTTCATCAATTTTGGATTTTGACGGGTATCAAAAACCATATCAATAATAACATATTGTGCAACACTATGATAAATGATTTTGTAATTATCTTGAACCAAGTATTTATATTTATGCGGATATTCCAAAAGGTGGGGCTCTTTTTGTCCGATACCATCAAAACCATTTTCTAAGATTTCAACTCTATCAACAATTCGGTTAATTTGATTTTCTGCTATTAATATTGAAATTTCAGCGAGATAATCGTAGATACTCTGAAGGTCAAATTTTGCAGGATCAGTCCAAACAATCCTCAGCGGTTGTTTTTCCATAATTTTATTTCATTTTTTAAATCTGCGTGAGAAGTTACCTTACCCTCTTCATAAGCATTTTGAGAAGCAGATATCCGATTATAAAAATCCTCCAAAGACATTGGCTTAACTTTTTGTGATGGTGTTTCCATCAACAATAATTTTATTTTTTGGAGAATTTCAATATTATCACTATTAATAATCGAATTGATAATTTGATATTTTTCTATTTGAATATTCATGCGTATATTGAATTAGTAAAAAACAAAGTTACAATAATATGGGTAAATTTAATATTAATCCCATAACTTAAAATAATTAAATAGATCAATTTGTCAATCTTGTTTTTTATTGATCAAGACAATAAAAAAGGCATTAAAAAAGGCAGCTGAGAAATCAGCCACCTTTTGAATTTTTATTCAATAATCAAATCCTACACCCATTTTACCAATCCAACATCCTGGCGGTAGGGCATTAGTTCGTGTTTTGGATAAATCCTGAAAGCATAACTGTAAGCTCCTGCTTTAAAAGTGGGGATATCAACGCTGTAGTTTGCATGTTTATCAGCACAGCTGGTAAGAGTTAGCTCCTTGCTATAAACAATTCTTTTTACCTGTCCGTCCTTTTTCTTCCCGAAAATTACCTCAATCCCGATATACTTAGGATCAATCCCATTGGTATATAAAGTAACTTCTGTCGAAAAACTATCCTCGAGTGTTAGAGGGGTGGCAGATGAGTCGGGCACCATGAGCTTTTCGAGCTTTATTTCATGCCACTTATTGCGCATGTCATGCTTCCAGGCAGCATATTCGCCGGCTAGTTGGTAATTGTTTTTTCTAACTTCAGCAGTGCGCAAGATCAACTTCTTGTAAAACTTCTGCTGATAGTCCTCAATCTGGCGCTTCATGGTAAAGTGAGGCGCGATATCGGTAATCGTATTTTTGATGTATTGAACCCATTTTTCAGGAACACTTTCATCGTTGAGGTCGAAATACAAGGGAAGAATTTCGTCTTCAAAAACATTATAAATGATTTCGGCATCCAGCTCATCCTGGAAATACTGATTGGCATAAGTACGGGCTTCGGTAATGGCAAACCCGGCATTATCCTTATAGCCTTCGGCCCACCATCCATCGAGCACTGAAAAGTTAATAACTCCATTCATAATGGCTTTTTCGCCACTGGTTCCCGAAGCTTCGAGCGGCCGGGTTGGAGTATTGAGCCAAATATCAACACCGGGAATTAAAGTATGGGCAAGTTCTATATCGTAGTTCTCAATAAAAATAACCTTACCGATAAACCCTTCGGTTTTGGATATTTCGATAATGCGCTTAATCAGGTTTTGTCCTTCCACATCTTTGGGGTGTGCTTTTCCGGCATAAATAAACTGTAGCGGCCTGCCGGGCATGTTCACCAATTGTTTCAACCTGTCGAGGTTTGAAAAGAGCAGTTTAGCCCTTTTGTAGGTAGCAAACCTACGGGCAAAGCCTATCGTCAGTGCATCCTCCTGGATAGATTCGATGGTATTGATAATGAGCTTTGGATTTTCCTGACGCCTCGTCATCTCAAATTCAAGTCGTGTTTTTACATAATCCAGTAATTCTTTTTTAAGCTGCTTGCGTGTTTCCCATATCTCACTATCGTTGACCTGCTGCATTTTTTGCCACATGCCAAAATCGAGCTGATGCCACTTATAATCTTCGCCAAAAACTTTTTTGTACAACAGTTTCCAGGGCTTGGAAGCCCAGGTTGGCAGGTGAACACCGTTGGTAACATAACCAATATGCAGTTCTTCCGGGAAATAACCTTCGAATAGCGGGGCAAACATTTCCTGTGAAACACGGCCATGGATTCGACTCACACCATTAACCTCCTGTGATAAACGAGTGGCAAGCACACTCATCGAAAACAATTCGTGCGGATCGTTTGCATTATACTTACCAAGGTTCATCATGGCCTCCCACGTAATATTGAGCCTTTCGGGATAATGCGGGAAGTAGGTTCTCAACAAATCCTCATTAAAATAGTCATGCCCGGCAGGAACCGGTGTATGCGTGGTAAACAGTGTGGATGAACGAACTACTTCTTTGGCTTTATTGAAATCCATTTTTTCTTCCTGTATCAAATACCTTAATCTTTCGAGGCTGATAAAGGCTGAATGGCCTTCGTTGCTGTGGTAAATATCAGGTTTTACGCCCACCGCTTCCAGCATTCTGATGCCTCCAATACCCAAAAGGATTTCCTGCTTAAGCCTGTTTTCAAGCTCTCCACCATACAATTGGTGGGTAATAGTGCGATCAACATCCTGGTTTTCTTCAAAATTAGCATCCATCAGATACAATGGGATTCGTCCCACATCGGCACGCCAGATACGGGCGTATAATGTTCTTCCGGGCAAACCAATTTTAATTTTCAGTTGGTTACCATTTTCATCGTTCACCTTAACTATGGGTAACTGAGAGAATTTTTGAGGTTGATATTGTGCCACCTGATCGCCAAACAATGATATGCTTTGCTGAAAATAACCATAACGATAAAGTAAACCAACAGCCACTAAATTTTCGTTTGAGTCGCTGGCTTCTTTAAGATAATCTCCTGCCAGAATTCCCAGACCGCCCGAATACAATTTAAATGACTGATGAAGGCCATACTCCATACTAAAATAAGCAATTTGTGCCTTCGGTTTATTTTTAGACTCTTCGATATAAGCTTTGAATTTATTGTAACTTTCATAGTATTTTTCCATGAAGGCTTCATTCTCTTCAAGTGCTTTCCATTCATAAACATTCAACGAATCGAGCAATTCGATGGGATTCTGATGGAAATCTTTCCAATGTTCGGGATTGATACTCTCGAACATTTCGGTTGCCTTAAAGTTCCACGACCACCACAGGTTCCTCGACATATCCTGCAAGCCTTTTAACTTTTCAGGGATTTTAGGTTCAACCACCAGGCGCTTCCAAACCGGCAAATCCTTTTGCGGGGCTTCAACCAGTATTTTTTTCTTTGCTTTGATAAAAGTAGCCGGTAGCAAATCAATCCTGGCCGAAATCTTCGACAGGGCTATATTGTAGCTGTCAAGATATTTATCAAAAAACTTAGGCCAAATAGCTGCTTCTGCAATTTCATAAGCATTCTGGCGAGCATCTTCCATTTTCTTTTCAGTCATCGAAAGATAATCAACAAGGGAGTCAGCTATCTGTGATACCACTTCGCTGTCGTTATCATCGGTTCTGTTGGCAACCACCACCCCGGCATGGTTATTTTTAAATGTTTCGTTTACCCATTGTCCGAAACCAGCCTGGCAAGTGGTTAAAGTGGGTACGCGGAAGGCAACACTTTCGAGGGGAGTATAACCCCAGGGTTCGTAATATGATGGAAAAACAGTAAAGTCGAATCCAGCCAATAAATCATAATATGACATATTGAATACACCATCGTTTCCATTCAAATAGGCAGGCACGAAAATGATCTTCACTTTATCTTCCTGACGATTTTTAAAGCCATACTTACGAATTTCCGACAATATGGCATCATGATTATAATCGTACAAGCCATGGGTAAGGTAGGCCTCAGTAAGTGGCTGTTTAAAATTCGGCTTCTTCATTCTTTGCAGCAAGTCAGGATCAGGGCCGGTATGATTTCCGGGAATCTTAACAAAAGCCAGGACTTCTTTTTCAGGATTTCGTTTAGCTACCTGGGCAAGGGCAGCAATAAAAAGGTTAATGCCTTTATTTCTAAACTCGTAGCGTCCGCTTGTTATCGTAAGAAAGGCATCATCCGATATTTTCTGGTTTAGCAGCGATTCCGCCACATGGAGCATATTTTTGCGGGCTACATCTCTTTTTTTCGAGGCTTGTACTTTTTCAAGAATCAACGATTCGGAGAAACCATTTGGCGTAACTACATCCACCTTTTTTTGAAGCAAAGCCTTTGTTTCGCCCGCTGTGGTATTGCTAACTGCTGTGAAAGCATCGGCATTCATAGCCGATTTTTGCTCCAGCGAAAATCTCGACATCATGCCAAAACGCCTGGCCATTTCTTCGCCATTGTATTCCGTAAGTTTACTGTATAAGGGGTAACCGTTTCCGGAAATGGCACGGCCAATAGCGGTGGCATGGGTAGTAAATACCGTGGCCACCTGGGGCAAATGCTCTTTTAAATACAGCACACCTGTTCCTGTCATCCATTCATGGAAATGAGCCACCACTTTATCAGAAAATGATAAATTGGATTTATAAAAACTCTCGATCACCTGCCCTACGGCATAGCCAAACATGGCAGGTTCGATGTAATCCCACCCGCCACTCAGCGAATCAACCTTGTATTTGTCCCACAATTCGGCAAATATTTTATCCTTTTGTGGAAACAAGCTTGTAAAATCCACAAGGATGGCAATGGGTTTTCCCTCAACATTCCAGCGCCCAACCCTAAAGTGCAGGTCATCGGCAGCAGCGGCTTCGCGCCAGGTTTTAAATAATTCACTATCTTCGATAAAATCAGGATTTTTCCTGATTTCTTTCCATACATCGGGGCCAATGGTGATGTAATTGTCGCCGTATTCTTTTTGTACCAGGGGAGCCTTTGTTGAGAGTACGGTGTAGATGCCACCAATCATGTTACAGATTTCCCAGCTGGTTTCGAAAATATAATTTGGTTTGTTCAATTGTTGCTTAGCCATATTCTATTTGATAATTAATTTTAAAAAATTCAGTCGGCAAAAGTATAGTTTTTGATGGATGTTGATATGGAAGATTATGGATATGTTGGAATAGATAATAATTTTTTAACACGAAAGTCGGGAGGAGAGGAGAGGTTGGAGGGGAGAAGGGAGATATTAGAGTTAAGAAGTTAGAGGGGAGAAATTGGAGTAATAGAGTAATGGAGCGATGGAATATAGTCATCCGATGAATTACTCCCGGAAGTAGTACCAGTACTACCCGCATAACGTCATTTGCTTAAACATTATTCATCGGATGACTTTTCCTGATCACCCGATATGAGTTACACCTTGAATAAGGCCGGGCAATAACAGAGGTTAGAGGGGAGATGGGAGAAATTGGAGTGATGGAGTAATGTTGAGCGAAGCGAAATCCCGCTTTTGCG